>NZ_JAFKRJ010000027.1:0-64443 GCF_019038515.1 Synechococcus sp. CCAP 1479/10
GGGGGCGCCGCAGCAGCCCGCTCACCCGCACGCCCCAGCCCTCGCGCAGCGCCGGACAGGCGGGGAAGACCAGCTCGCTGCGCCCCCCGGCCGTCTGCAGCAGCACCCGGCAGGGACCCGGACCCGTCGCCTGCCCCGCCGCTCCGGCCACGGGGGCCCCGGCGGCCACCGGGTCGCCCAGCAGACGGCCCTGCAGGATCACCGGCTGCGGCCCATCGCCACCGGCGAGCAGCCGCAGCGGGTCGGCCGGTCCGGGCTGGAGCGGCCGCAGCTGGGCCTGGACCAGCACCACGAGCAGCAGCAGCAGCGGCAGCAGGGGGGAGCGGAGCATGCTCCAGGGTTCCCGATGGCGGCCGTGGGCCCCCGCCGCCATCGACACTCCTGGCAGCGCCACGGGACAATCCCCTCGGCGGATCCAGGTGATCGGTGATGCAGCGGCAGAGATTCACGTGGCGGCCGTTGACCCTCGGACGTCAGATCGCCCTGTTGGCGCTCCTGCTCTGCCTTGGCCTGGGGGTCGGCCAGGGCCCGCCCAGGCCCGCATGGGCCGGCGAGGGCGGCACCACGGCGGCGGCCGCCCAGGGCTGTGCGACCACGCCCCTGTTCGTCGGCCTCGATGGCCGCCGCTACCTGGAGATCCGCCGGGCCCCGGCCGCCCAGAAGCTCGACGAGTACGTGCGCCGCGCCAATGCCCGCCTGCTGGAAGTGGCGCAGGATCACACCGTCCAGCCCCACCAGCTCGTGGTGCAGGACGAGCCCCCCTTCTCCCTGGTGGGCATCAGGGAGCAGGACGGTCGCTTCAACCCCGAACTGGCCGTGGGCGATCGCGCGGCGGCCTGCTTCGGGGTGACGCGGCAGCAACTGGCGCTGCGCTACCGGGACGGCATGCGGCGGGCGATCACCAGCTACCGGGGCAGCCACACGATCGGGTCCTGGCTGAGGGGAACGGCCCTGGCGGCGCTGGTGCTGGGGTTCTACATCCTGTGGCTGCGGGTGCAGGGGGGGCTCAACCGGCGGCTCCGGCTGCACTTCGCCGAACGCCCCCGCTTCATGATGCAGGAGCTGAGTCGTCTGGGGCTGGGCGGGTTCGTCGAGGCGGACCACGTGCGACAGATCATGCAGTGGCTGCGCCAGGTGGTGCACTGGTCGCTGGTGCTGGTGATCAGCTACCTGCTGATTCCGCTGCTGCTGGGCTTCTTCCCACCCACCGCCGGCATCGCCGAAGGTCTGCGGGGCCAGATCAAGACGGTGGTGCTGGGGTTCCTGGGCGGCATCGTGCAGGCGATCCCCAACCTCGTCTCGATCGGGGTGATCGTGGTCATCACCGTGCTGGCGATCCGCGCCAGCCAGTCGTGGTTCCGCGCCGTCGACCATGGCCGGATCCGGCTTCCCGGCTTCTACCAGGAGTGGGCCCTGCCGACGGCCCGGCTGGTGGCGATCCTGCTCTGCATGGCCGGTCTGGCGGCGGCCTTCCCCTACATCCCCGGCTCCGGCAGCAAGGTGTTCCAGGGGGCCGGTCTGTTCATCGGCGCCCTGGCGGCGCTGGGCTCCAGCGCCATCGCCAGCAACATCATCAGCGGCCTGATGCTCATCTACACCCGGGCCTTCCGCGAAGGCGACCGGGTGGAGATCAACGGGGTGGTGGGGGTGGTGCAGGACCGGGCCCTGCTGGTGACCCGCCTGCAGACACCGCGCAACGAACTGGTGAGCATTCCCAATGCCAGCGTGATCGGCGCCTCGGTGGTGAACTACAGCTTCTCCCGCCGGGAGATCAGCCAGCCCGTGGCGATCGCCACCACGATCACCATCGGCTACGACGTTCCCTGGCGGCAGGTGCACGCGCTGATGCTGGCGGCAGCGCAAAGCGTCCCTGGCATCACCGACGAGATCGATCCGTTCGTGCTCCAGACCGCCCTCAACGACTTCCACATCAGCTATGAGCTCACGGCCTTCGTGCGCGCACCGGACACCTACCGCCAGACCCTTTCGGAGGTGCTGGCGGCCCTTCAGGATCAGTTCGCCGCCGCCGACGTGGAGATCCTCTCGCCGGGCTATCACGCCATCCGCAACGGCAACCGAAGCACCGTGCCGAAGCAGGGCTGATCAGGTGGGATGCCTCAGCCGGCGGACGGCAGCTGCCGCTTCTGCCAGCTCAGGAACAGGGTGCTGATGATCACGGTGATCAACACGTAGCTGAGCAGGCCGGGGATCAGGCCCGGCAACCCCTTGCCGTAGGTCAGGGCCAGCTGGGCGGCCAGTCCGGTGTTGCGCATGCCCGAGACCAGGGCCACGGTGCGGCGTTCCAGCGGGTCCGAACCGGCCAGCCCGTAACCGATCGCCAGGCTGAGCACGCTGAGCACGGCCATCCCTGCCAGGGCCACCAGGTTCTGCTGCAGGAAGGGCAGCAGCTGCCGGCCGGCGAGCAGCAGCAGGGCCGCCATCATCACCATCAGCAGCACGGTGGCCAGGGACCCGAGGGCCCGGCTGCAGCGCCGCGCCAGCTCGGGCTGCCACTGCCCCAGCAGCACCCCGGCGACCACCGGCAGCACCTGCACCTTCAGCACCTGGCCCGCCACCTGGCCGGGGGTGATCCCCCAGTCGGCCACCTCCCAGCCCCGCAGGCCGGCGCCGGTGCGGAAGATCACCTCCATCAGCGGAACCGTGACGATCGCCAGCAGCGCCGCGCCGATCTGCAGCCGCGCGGCCAGCTCGGCCGTGCCGCCGCTGCTGCGCACCCGGAACAGGATCAGGGGGGCGCTGGGGCAGGCCAGCATCAGGGCCATCGCCACCCAGGCGGGCCGACTCAGCAGGCCATGCAGGGGCATCAGCACCAGGGCCAGCCCGGCCAGGGGCACCAGCACACAGGTGCCCAGCAGCACACGCCAGAGGAAGGCGGGGCGATCCCTGAGCAGCAGGAACGGGTACCGCTTCAGCCCCAGGCCAAGGCTGAACATCAGGATGACGATGGTGGCCGAGACCAGAACGCCGGCGGCTTCGCGCATGGTGATCAGCCGAGAGGGGAACCCATCACCAGCAGCGCAAACGCGACAACACCGATGACTGTGAGTGCGATGGCCGTCAGGGTGCTGATCGAACGCTGATCGGCATAGAGAAAGTCGTCACGCCGGATCAGCTTGAGTGTGCGCAGGTGCTGGCGGGTGGCCGCCGCCATCGCCAGGATTCCGACCAGAATGAAGCCCATGGACACCAGCCGCACACTCAGGCCGGCATGGGCACTGCGATCGAAGCGGCTGCTGTTGATCGCCCCGATGATCTTGTCGAGGCCGAAGCCGAAGCTGATCAGTGACAGGCAGGTGCGGATCCAGGCCATCAGGGTGCGCTCAGCCGCCGCCCGGTTGCGCTCCTTGGCCAGTTCGTTGTTGAGGTTGGCCATCTAGGGAGAAAGGGTCTCGGTGGTGGAACTCTGCTGACGCTGCTGGCGCTGGGCCTCCTCGAACTTCAACTCCAGCTCCACTTCCCGGCCCAGGAAGACGTTGAGGAAGGTGCGGATCACGGCGATGACACCCAGCTGAATCAGGTTCTGGTTGGAGGGGGCCGTGGTGGTGGCGACGATATCGGCGGCCAGCTGGAACTCCAGGGCCATCGACAGCCAGCTGCCGAATGTGAGACGGAGGCTGTTGAAGCGCCGGCTGACGGGTTCGCGGCGGTGGCGGCCGGGGCCCAGCCGCTGGCGCACGGCCTGGAGCAGGGTGGCCGCGAACCCCAGCGCCACGCACACCAGCGACACGCCTTCGAGCACGAAGCGCAGGCCGACGGCGAACCGCTCGAGCCACTCCACCAGGGGAAACTCCGGCATGGATCAGCCCCTCACGATGCAGCGGAAACCCATGTGGCAGGTGGAGGTGTCGATCCCCTGGGCCATGCGGGCGGCGGGCCGGTAGCGGCGGCAGTAGCTGGGGGCGCACAGAAAGGACCCGCCCTTCACCACCTTGCGCGGCTGGTTCCCATGCTGGGAGCCCGGATCGATGCTGGCCTGCTGCCGGCAACACCCTTCGGGTTGGTCGCCCGTGGCGGCATGGCCGCCGTACCAGTCGTCGGTCCACTCCCAGACGTTGCCGATCATGTCGAGCAGGCCGTAGCCGTTCGCCGGGAAGGCCCCCACCGGCGAGGTGCGCTCCCAGCCGTCGAGGAGGCTGTTGTGGTGCGGGAAGTCCCCCTGGAACGTGTTGGCCATGGGCCGGCCGCCGGGGTGCAGTTCGTCCCCCCAGGCGAACTCACCCGCCTCGCGGCCGCCGCGGGCGGCCCGCTCCCACTCGGCCTCACTGGGCAGCTGCTTGCCGGCCCAGGCGGCGTAGGCCGCCGCATCCCCGTGGGCCACATGCACCACGGGATGGTGCTCCCGCATCCGGATCGAGCTGCCGGGCCCTTCGGGATGGCGCCAGCAGGCGCCCGGCAGGTACTGCCACCAGCGGTAGGGATCGCCCGTGCCGATCGGCCCGGGCGGCGGCACGAACACGATCGAGGCAGGGGCCAGCAGCTCCGGCAGGGCTCCGGGATAGTCGGCCGGATCGGCCGGCCGCTCCGCCAGGGTGACGTAGCCGGTGGCCTTGACGAACTTCTGGAACTGGGCGTTGGTGACCGGGGTGCGGTCGATCCAGAAGCCCCCCACCGCCACCCGGTGGGCCGGAGCCTCCTCCGGGTAGTGGTGGTCGGAGCCCATCTCGAAGGAACCCTCGGGAATCCAGACCATGTCCCGCGCCGGCGGGCGCCCCGGCCGGGGGGCCGGGGCGGATCGCGTCGGTGAGGGGGAGCGCTCCGGGGTCATGGCGGGGGTGGCAGGAGAGACCCCCTCAGTGGCCGCCGCTGGCGGCGGAGGCCATCTTGTTCATCACATCGCCCAACGAGAAGCTGGCCGCCTTCTGGCGGGGCGGATAGGCCTGGAACGTGGCCAGGAACCGGCCCACGATCGTCTGGGCCGGCACCAGGGCGAAGGCGTGGTCCAGCATCCAGTCCCAGTAGGTGTTGGAGGTGATGTCCGCCCGCTCATAGGGATCGGTGAGCAGGTTGAAGATCTTGGGCAGGCGCAGCTCCACAAATGGTTCAGCCCAGATCTGGCAGGTGCCCTGCTGCCGCTGCTCCATGAACACGAACTTCCAGTTGTCGTAGCGCAGGCCGGTGAGGTCGCCGTCGTCGGAGAAGTAGAAGAATTCGACCCGGGGGCTCTTGTCGCTCTGGCCGGTCCAGTAGTCGAGCATGTTGTAGCCATCCAGGTGGATCCTGAAAGTCTTGGAGCCCACCGTGTGGCCCTCCAGCAGCTTCTCCTTGATCTGCGGTTCGCCGGCCGCCGCCACCAGGGTGGGCAGCCAGTCGAGATGGCTGACGATGCCGGTGAAGAGCGTGCCGGGCGCGATCTTTCCGGGCCAGCGCACCAGGGCCGGCACCCGGTAGGCCCCTTCCCAGTTGGAGTTCTTCTCGTTGCGGAACGGGGTCATGCCGGCATCGGGCCAGCTGTTCATGTGGGGCCCGTTGTCGGTGCTGTACATCACGATCGTGTCATCGGCGATGCCCAGCTCATCGAGCAGGTCGAGCATCTCACCGATGCAGTTGTCGTGATAGATCATCACGTCGTGGTACTCCGACTGCCACCGCCCCGCCTGACCGACGTCCTGGGGACGGGCATGGGTGCGGAAGTGCATGTGGGTGGTGTTGAACCACACGAAGAAGGGCTCGCCGGAGGCCACGGCATCGCGGATGAAACGCTTGGCCTCGGCGAGGAACTCCTCATCGCAGTTCTCCATCCGCTTCTTGGTGAGCGGGCCGGTGTTCTCGATCCGCTGGGTGCCATCACCGTTGGCCCAGCAGTGCAGCACGCCGCGGGGGCCGAAGTTCTTCTGGAAATCGGGGAAGTCCTCCGGTTTGGGATAGTCGGGCAGTTCCGGCTCCTCCTCGGCGTTGAGGTGGTAGAGGTTGCCGAAGAACTCGTCGAAGCCGTGCATCGTCGGCAGATGCTCGTCGCGGTCGCCGAAGTGGTTCTTGCCGAACTGGCCGGTGCGGTAGCCCAGCGGCTGCAGCAGTTCGGCGATGGTGGGATCCTCGGGGCGGTAGCCCAGCTCGGCGCCCGGCAGCCCCACCTTGCTCAGGCCGGTGCGGAACACGCTCTGGCCGGAGATGAAGGCCGCCCGGCCGGCGGTGCAGCTCTGCTCGGCGTAGTAGTGGATGAAGCGGCCGCCCTCGCTGGCGACCCGGTCGATGTTGGGGGTCTGGTACCCCATCAGGCCGTCGCTGTAGCAGCTGAGGTTGCTCTGGCCGATGTCATCGCCCCAGAGGATGAGGATGTTGGGCTGGCCGTTGGGCATGGCGGGGAACACCCGGCGGGTGAGGAAGTGGGGTAGGAAGAGGGCAAAGGCCCCCAGTTGTCACGTGACGGTCGCCACGGATCCGGAGGACACGCCCCCAAAGGATGCACAGAGCGGCGCGATCCGAACACTCAAAAAGTGCGGTTCCGCCGTTCCCGTCTCCCGGTCCGTCCAGGACATCGCCCGCCTGGAGGCCGTGCTCAGCCCCCTGCTGCCGGTGCAGCTCACCCAGCTCGCCGGCGGCCGTCTGAGCAGCGAGCTGCTGGCCCTCGACCTGGGCGCGCTCCAGGTCCTGCGGCTGCGCTTCGATCGGCCCCTGCACGCGGGTGGGGCCAAACCCAGCGGCCGCCAGCTGATCGCCCTCGACCTGGAGGAGACCGCCGGCCGGCCCGTGATGCGCTCCCACGGCCTGGAGCTGCCGGCCACGGCGTTCTTCGGCCTCTCCGCACGCGGTGAGATCCACCTCACCACCCCCGAGCGCTGCAGCCTGGCGTTGCTGAGCCTGGATCGGGACACCTTCCTGCAATGGGCCCGGGATCTGGGCGGACCGGGGCTGGAGGAGCAGCTGGAGGGTGTCAACTGGGAGACGATCGATCCGCTGCGCTTCCAGGGGGTGAGGGCCTGCCTGCGCCGGATCTTCCGCCTGGCCGAGCGGTCGCCGGCCCTGTTGGAGGATCCGGCGATCCGCCGGCGGCTGGGGGGAGATCTGGTGCCCCTGCTGGTGGAGGCCCTGGTGCACCGCAGCGGCCACGGGGAGCGGCTGGCCCGGCCGCCGGCCCGGATCGAGCTGGTGAAGGCCGCCCAGGCCTGGATGGCGGAGCATCCCCACGAACCGATCAGCCTCGATGGGCTCTGCCGCCAGGTCGCGGCCGGTCGGCGCAGCCTGCTGCAGGGGTTCCGGGAGCACCTGGGGATGGGCCCGATGGCGTACCTCAAGATCCGTCGCCTGCACGGCATGCGGCAGGCCCTGCTGGCGGCCGATCCGCAGGCCACGCGGATCTCCGAGCTGGCCGCTCAGTGGGGATTCATGAACGCGGGGCACTTCGCCCGCGATTACCACAGCCTGTTCGGCGAACATCCCCGGACCAGCCTCCGGGCCTGAACGTCCTGAACGCCCCTCCCCTCCCCATGAACGAGAGCAAGCCCCGCCCGTTGCCTGTCCTGGCCAGCCTGGCCCTGGTGCTGCCGGCCCTGGTGCCGGCGGCGAGCCTGGCCGAGCCGAGCCGGGGCCGCGCGACGGAGGCCACCTGGATCGGCCAGGAGCTGCGGCTGCCGCCCGCAGGCCCGGCGGAGGCGACGGCGCAGGAGAGGGCTCAGGCGGAGCCGGCCTCCGGGGAGCCGGCCCCGGCCACCCCGTCCGCCCCCCCCTGGAGCGGCACCGTCGAGCTGTACGGCTTCGCACCGCTGCGCACCCTTGGCACCACCACGATCCGGGGCCAGGAGGCGGAGGTGGACCAGGACCTGGGGGAGATCCTCGACATCCTGCGGTTCGCCGCCTCCGCCCGCGGCAGCATCGAAAAGGACCGGGTGGGCCTGCAGGCCGACCTCTGGTACACCAGCCTGGGCGACTCGGCGGCGCGCCTGGTCGGCCCCCGGCAGCTGTTCACGACGACGGCCGATGTGGGCCAGACCCTGGGGATCTACGACTTCGCCCTGCGTTACCGGTTCGGCGAGCGGGAATCGGCCCTGGGCAAGCCCGGCACCTACACGGTGATCCCCTATGCCGGTATCCGGCTGATCGATGGCCGCCTCAACCTGGCCGCCACCCTCGACGGCCCCTTCGGACGCACCCTGCTGGAGCCCACCCGCAACTTCCAGCGCACCTGGGTGCAGCCCCTGGTGGGCACCCAGGCCACCGTCTTCCTCTCGCCGCGCCTGCGGGCCTTCGCCCGCGGCGACATCGGCGGCTTCGGCCTGGGCGGCCAGCAGGACCTCAGCGGCAATGCCCAGGTGGGCCTGGGCTATGCGGTCGGCGACAACACCGATCTGAACGTCTCCTGGCGCTACATGGGCCTGAAATGGAACAACGGGGACCAGCAGGCCAACGGCTTTTCCGTGAACATGAACGGCATCGAAATCGGTGTGAAGTTCTTCTTCGGCGGCGCTCCCAGGGGCACGGCGGTGGCCAGCACGCCCTGAGCCTCAGAAACTCGGCAGCTTGAGCATCAGTTCACAGAGCTGGGGGCTGGGCAGCTCCTGACCCAGCAGCGGCGCGACCAGGGCAGCCAGGGGCCGCAGCCGGCAGGGCCAGATGGCCCGTTCGGTGAGGCGGCCGGCCTGGAAGGCGCCGAGCACCAGCACCGCCACCAGCAGGGTGCGCTTCACGCCGGCGGTTCGTTCAGCAGGGGGAAGCCCAGGGCGCGGCGCTCCTCCAGCCAGGCCTCGGCCACCTGACGCGCCAGGTGGCGGATGCGGCCGATGGTGGCGGTGCGCTCGGTCACCGAGATCACGCCGCGGGCCTCCAGCAGGTTGAAGGTGTGGCTGCACTTGAGCACGTGGTCGAGGGCCGGGGCGGGCAGCCCGGCCGCCACCAGATCGGCGGCCTCGGCCTCATGCAGAGCGAAGAGCTGCAGCAGGCGTTCGGGGTTGGAGGCCTCGAAGTTGTAGGTGCACTGACCCTTCTCGAAGGGCAGCCAGATGTCGCCGTAGCTGCGCTCGCCGTTCCAGCGCAGGTCCCAGATGCTCTCCACGTCCTGGAGGTACATCGCCAGCCGCTCCAGGCCGTAGGTGATCTCGATCGACACGGGCCGGCAGTCGAGGCCGCCGCACTGCTGGAAATAGGTGAACTGGGTCACCTCCATGCCGTCGAGCCACACCTCCCAGCCCACGCCCCAGGCTCCGAGGGTGGGGGATTCCCAGTTGTCCTCCACGAAGCGGATGTCGTGGTCGGCGGCGTGGATGCCCAGGGTTTCGAGAGAGGCCAGGTAGGTCTCCTGGATGGCGTCCGGGGAGGGCTTGATCAGCACCTGGTACTGGAAGTAGTGCTGGGCCCGGTTGGGGTTGTCGCCGTAGCGGCCGTCGGTGGGGCGCCGGCAGGGCTCGGGGTAGGCCACCGCCCAGGGCTCCGGGCCGATCGCCCGCAGCACGGTGTGGGGGCTCATGGTGCCGGCGCCCTTTTCCGTGTCGTAGGGCTGCAGGATCAGGCAACCCTGGTCGGCCCAGAACCGGTTGAGGCTGGCGATGATGTCCTGGAAGAGCATGGTGCGCCGGTCGGGTACGGGCCAGGACGGCAGGGAAGTCGGTTTGATGCTGCCAGATCGCCTCAGGCCTGCAGCTCCAGTAACCCCATCAGGCCGCCGGCCAGGGGGCGGTGGCGGGCCGTGGTGAAGCCGGCGCAGCGGGCCAGCTCCTCCTGGACCGGGCCGGTGGGGAAGCGGGCCAGGCTCTCCTCCAGCCAGGCGTACTGCTCAGGCAGGCCCACGGCACGGGCGGCCGGCACCACCAGGCGGCGCAGGTAGAAGCGCTGGAAGGCCGCCGGCACTGAGGCCGGATCGGGCCGGTTGAAATCCAGCACCGCCGCCCGACCACCCGGCCGCAGCAGGCGCAACAGCTCCACCAGGCCGGCGGCTGGATCGGCCAGGTTGCGCAGGCCGTAGGCCATCACCGCCCCATCCGCCCAACCATCGGCCAGGCCGGTGGCCAGGGCATCGCCCTGCTGCCACTGCAGGGGCAGCCAGGGCTGGCGCGCCGCCCGGCCCTCGGCGATGGCCAGCGGGGCGGCGGCCGCATCCAGGCCCAGCACCAGCCCGCCGGGCCGGACGCGGGAGGCCAGCACCAGGGCCAGGTCGCCGGTGCCGCAACAGAGGTCGAGCAGGCGCTGGCCGGGGCGGGGGCGCAACCAGAGAAGGGCCTGCCGCTTCCAGAGCCGGTGCAGCCCCAGGCTGAGCAGATCGTTCAGCTGGTCGTAGCGGGGGGCGATGGTGTCGAACAGATCGCTGATCTGCCGGGGATCAACGGTGGCCAAATCGGGGTGGATCGGGGGTGGGATCGGGCATCAGCCCTTGCCCTGCAGGGTCAGGGAGTCGTCCCAGGGCAGCACGATCGCATCCAGGCTGACGCCGGTCACTTCATGGTCGGGGGCCGCCAGACCACGGGCCTCGAGCCGCACCGGGCTGGTGAAGGTGAGCACCATCACGGTGGCCAGGCCCACCGCCGCCGAGCAGACCATGCAGCCGGCGAGCATCAGGGAGAACTCGCGGCGGTCGGTGGCGGCCTGCATCAGCTGGAGCGCCCAGGCCACCAGCGCGATCACCACCACGACCACCACCAGTGCGATGACCGTGAACAGGGGCGTCGGCAGCAGCAGGAAGGCGTTCAACGATGCACCGGAGGCCACGGACGTTACTCAATGTTACGGCGCCTGAGGGAGGCGGTGCGATCGCCGCTGCGGCGAGCGCTTCAGCCCGCCGCCAGGGCCGTCAGCAGGGGCCGCACCGGCAGGCCCCGCTGCAGCAGGTCGGTCTTGATCTCCTCGACGGTGAGGACCCCGTCATGCAGCAGGGAGGCCAGCAGGGCGGCTGAGGCACCGGCGACCTCGAGGGCGGCGGCGATGTGGTCGATGCAGCCGGCGCCTCCGGAGGCGATCACCGGCACCTCCACGGCCTCCACCACGGCCCGGGTCAGGGCGAGGTCGTAGCCCGCCTGGGTGCCGTCGCCGTCCATGGACGTGAGCAGGATCTCCCCGGCCCCGAGCGCCACCACCCGTCGGGCCCAGGCCACCGCATCGAGGCCGGTGTTCTCCCGCCCCCCCTTGACGAACACGTCCCAGCCCGGGGGCTCCTCGCCACCGCTGGGGCGGCGGCGGGCGTCGATGGCCACCACGATGCACTGGCAGCCGAAGCGATCGGCGCCGGCCGTCACCAGCTCGGGGGTGCGGACCGCCGAGGAATTGAGGCTCACCTTGTCGGCGCCGGCCCGCAGCAGCTCGGTGATGCCATCGACGCTGACGATGCCACCCCCCACCGTGAAGGGGATCGTCACCGCCTCGGCGGTGCGGCGCACCATGTCGACGAGGGTGGCGCGGCCCTGGTGGCTGGCGGCGATGTCGAGGAAGACGAGTTCGTCGGCCCCGGAGGCGCTGTAGCGGCAGGCCAGTTCCACCGGGTCGCCGGCGTCGCGCAGCCCGACGAAATTGACCCCCTTCACCACCCTGCCGTCGGCCACGTCGAGACAGGGGATGATCCGCTTGGCTACCACGGGTTCGCTGTTAGGGTTGCGCGACTTTCTAATCGCGCCGGACATGGCCCAGGCTGGCATCACCATCGGTTCGAAGGTGCGGGTCACCCGCGTGCGCGATCGGATCCCGGCCGGCCTAGTGGCCGCCCTCAAGGCCGATGCCACCGGCACGGTGAAGGATTTCCGTGTCACCGACGGCACCGGCATCGGTGTGGTGGTGGAGCTCAGCGGCGGCACCACCACCTGGTTCTTCGACGACGAAATCACCCCTGCCTGAGACGGCCCAACCCATGAGCCAGAGCCCCGAACCCAGCGCCGGCTCCCCAGGCGTCTCCGGTGGCGCCCGGCAGCTGCTCGGGATGAAGGGCGCCACCGGCACCTCCAACATCTGGAAGATCCGGCTGCAGCTGATGAAGCCCGTCACCTGGATCCCCCTGATCTGGGGGGTGATCTGCGGGGCGGCGGCCTCCGGCAACTTCCACTGGACCCTGCCGGAGGTGGGGGCGTCCGTGGCCTGCATGCTGATGAGCGGGCCGCTGCTGGCCGGCTACACCCAGACGATCAACGACTACTACGACCGCGAGATCGACGCGATCAACGAGCCCTACCGGCCGATCCCCTCCGGGGCGATTCCCCTCGGCCAGGTGCGTCTGCAGATCGTGGTGCTGCTGCTGGCAGGGCTGGCCGTGGCCTGGGGCCTGGATGTCTGGGCCGGCCACAGTACACCGGTGCTGCTGCTGCTGGCCCTGGGCGGCTCGTTCGTGAGCTACATCTATTCGGCGCCACCGCTGAAGCTGAAGCAGAACGGCTGGCTGGGCAACTACGCCCTGGGCGCCAGCTACATCGCCCTGCCCTGGTGGGCCGGCCAGGCCCTGTTCGGCCAGCTCACCTGGAGCACGGCCCTGCTCACCCTGGCCTACAGCCTGGCGGGGCTGGGCATCGCCGTCGTCAACGATTTCAAGAGCGTTGAAGGGGACCGGGCCCTGGGCCTGCAATCGCTGCCGGTGGTGTTCGGCATCCAGCGGGCCAGCTGGATCAGTGCCGGCATGATCGACATCTTCCAGCTGGCGATGGTGGTGGTGCTGATCGCCATCGGCCAGCACTTCGCCGCCGTGCTTCTGGTGCTGCTGATCATTCCCCAGATCACCTTCCAGGACATCTGGCTGCTGCGCGATCCCGTCGCCTTCGACGTCAAGTACCAGGCCAGCGCCCAGCCGTTCCTGGTGCTGGGGATGCTTGTCACCGCCCTGGCCATCGGCCACAGTGATCTGACCCGCATCGCTGCGCTGACGGCACCGCTGCCATGACCAGGGTGGGCCTGTCGACGGCCACCAGCGGCCCGCGGCAACCCGGTGAGCCGCCACCCAGCCGGCCTAAGCGACGCTCCGGCTGGCGCCTGCTCGCCCCGGCCCTGGCGGCGACCGCCGTCGGCGGAGTGGTGGCCCTGGGGCAGACGACCCTGGTGCGCGCCCTCGACGGGATGCTCCCCGATGCGGGCCGCATCACCAGCTTCAACCGGCCGGGGACGATCACGATCCTCTCCTCCGACGGCCAGGTGGTGCTCAAGAAGGGGCCCGCCACCCGCGAGAAACTGCCCGCCGGCAAGATGCCGCTGCTGATCCAGCGCGCCTTCGTGGCCGCCGAGGACCGGCGCTTCTACCAGCACGACGGCATCGATCTGCTCGGCATCAGCCGGGCCGTGATGCGCAACGTCCAGCAGGGTGCCGTGGAGGAGGGCGCCAGCACGATCACCCAGCAGCTGGCCCGCACCGTGTTCCTGAGCCAGGACCGCACGATCATGCGGAAGCTCAAGGAAGCGGCCCTGGCCGGAAAGATCGAGCGCCAGCTGAGCAAGGCGCAGATCCTCGAGCAGTACCTCAACTACGTCTACCTGGGCTCCAGCGCCTACGGCGTCTCCGATGCGGCCTGGATCTACTTCTCCAAACGTCCCGACCAGCTCACCCTGCCGGAGGCGGCGCTGATCGCCGGCCTGCCGCCGGCCCCTTCGGTGTATTCGCCCCTGGTGAATCCGGAGGTGGCGCTGCGGCGGCGCTCGATCGTGCTGCAGCGCATGCGGGAGGCGGGCTTCATCGACGATGAGCAGCTGCAGCGGGCCGACGCCGCCCCCCTGGCGCTGAAACCGGCGGAGCCGAAGTTCTTCTACAACCCGGCCCCCTGGTACACCAGCTGGCTGGAGCAGGAGCTGCCAAAAGTGCTCAGCAAGGAGCAGCTGGAGGTGGGCGGACTCACGATCCGCAGCGGTCTGAATGCGGCCTGGCAGGCCCAGGCCCAGAAGACGATCGACTCCTACGCCACCGGCAGCATGGAGGGGGCCCTGGTGGCCATGGAGCCCGGCACGGGGCTGGTGCGGGCGATGGTGGGGGGCAAGGACTGGGAGAAGACCCAGTTCAACCGGGCCTCCCAGGCGCTGCGCTCCCCGGGCTCCACCTTCAAGCTGTTCGTCTACCTGACAGCCCTCAAGCTGGGCATGAAGCCGGAGGACACGGTGCTGGATTCGGCACGGTGCTTCGGCAGCTACTGCCCCAAGAACTTCGGCAACCGCTACATGGGCCGGGTGAGCCTGGCCACGGCCATGCAGAACTCCCTCAACATCGTGGCGGTGGGGCTGCTCCAGAAGCTGGGCTATGACCCGGTGATCGCCACCGCCAAGAGCCTCGGCATCCACCGGGAACTGGGCCGGTACCTGTCGATGGCGATCGGCGCCAACGAGCAGACGGTGCTCGACATGACGGCGGCCTATGCGGCGCTGGTGAACCGCGGCGTGTACATCCAGCCGCTGCCCTTCGAGGAGATCTACGGGCCGGAAGGGGAGCTGCTCTGGTCGCGGCGGGCCAACGGCCCCCGCGGCACCCGGGCGGTGAGCAGCGACGTCGCCGACGCGATGGTCTGGATGCTGCAGCAGGTGGTGCAGGGCGGCACCGGCGGCGGCGCCGCCCTGGCCGACCGGGCGGTGGCCGGCAAGACGGGCACCTCGGAAGGGGGGCGGGATCTCTGGTTCATCGGCTCCATCCCCCAGCTCACCACCGGCGTCTGGCTGGGCTACGACAACAACCGGGAGACGGGCACCACCAGCGTGCTGGCCACCTACGCCTGGCGGACGTTCATGGAGCCGGTGACCAAGGGGATGCCGGTGCAGACGTTCCCGCCCAAGCCGAAGCTCACCGGCACCTTCAAGCCGGTGCCGGGCAAGAAGACCACCGAGCGCGACGCCCGACCGGAGGACAGCGGCAGCCGCGAGAGCCCCCGCTGGCAGCCGCCGGTGCAGGAGCCCAGCCGCACCGATCCCCCCGACCGGGAGCCCTCCACGGAACAGCCGCCCACCCAGAGCGAGCCGACCCAGCCGGTGCCGCCGAACAATCCCGTCGCCGCACCCCGCTCCCGCGACGCGGCCATCCCCCCGCCCCCACCGCCGGAACCCGCCGCCCCGCTGCCGCCGCCGCCCCCCGTCGCCGCCCCACCGCCACCCCCCTAGGCGGTGCCCGGCCCCCGCAGCAGCGCCGCGTAGAAGCCGTCGCCACCGCCGCACTCCGCCACGGCAGGTGTGGGCCACCACTGACGCTCCTCGAGCAGGCTCCAGTCCGGATGGGCCGCCAGCAGTGCGGCGATCAGGGCGCCGTTCTCTCGCGGTTCCACCGTGCAGGTGGCATAGAGGAGCCGGCCGCCGGGGGCCAGCAGCGGCAGCATCGCCTCCAGCAGCTGGCGCTGCAGGATCACCAGCCCGTCGATGGCCTCGGGGGTGATCCGCCAGCGGGCGTCGGGGTGGCGGGCCAGGGTGCCGAGTCCCGAGCAGGGGGCATCGAGGAGAATTCGCTCGAAACTGCCCTGCCAGTGGGGCTTCAGCTCCCCGAGGCCGGTGGCGTCGGCGGCCAGGGAGCGGATCGTGGTGAGCCCCAGCCGCTCGGCATTGCGATCCACTCGCCGCAGCCGGGCTTCGGAGCGATCCAGCGCCCACACCTCACCCCGGTCGCCGATCAGCTCCGCCAGGTGGGTGCTCTTGCCCCCCGGGGCGGCGCAGGCATCGAGGATCCGCTGGCCGGGTCGGGGGTCGAGCAGGGGGGCGATGGCCTGGGCGCTGCGGTCCTGCACGCACCAGAGTCCTTCGGCGTAGCCCGGCAGCTCACGGGGATCGCCCACCCGCTCCAGCAGGGTGAGGCCGTGGGGAGCACCGGGCAGGGCGCGGGCGGCCACGCCTGCATCCGTGAAGCGCTGCAGCAGGGCGTCCCGGGTGGTGCGCAGGCCATTGACCCGCAGGTCGAGGGGCGGCACCGCGTTGCAGGCCAGGGCGAAGGCCTCGGCCCGCTCCGGCGGCAGCCAGTCGAGCAGCCCGGTGGCGAGCCAGGGGGGCAGGGAGCGGCGCACGGCCAGGGCGGCGGCCGGGTCGGCCGGCAGCGCCAGCCCATCCCAGGGCTCCTGGTCGGGTCCGCTGCCGGCCGGCCGCTCGCGCCGCCGCAGCAGGGAGCGCAGCAAGCCGTTCACCACCGGCGCCAGCTTGGCCAGGCCGGCGCGCTTGGCCAGCGCCACCGTGGTACTCACTGCCGCCGCCGCCGGCACCCGGTCGCTGAACAGAAGCTGGTAGAGCCCCACGTGCAGCAGCCAGCGCAGGGCCGGGGGCTGGCGCTGGGCGCTCACCTTGCCGAGGGCGTCGATCCAGGCGTCGAGCAGCAGCCGCTGGCGGATGGCCCCGTAGGCGATCTCGGTGGCCAGGGCGCGGTCGGCGGGCGAGAGGCCACCGCCTGCGCGGGCCAGGGAGGCCAGCTCCCGGTCCAGGGCGGCATCGGCGTAGGCCCCTGCCGCGACCGCCTGCAGCACCTGCCAGGCCAGCTGCCGGGAGGCCAGGCCGGGGACGACGTCGCTGGCGTGAATCGGCGGACTCCCGGGACGGATCAGTCCTTTGTACAGGACCGCTGGGCTGGGCCAGAGGGCTCGGGCGTCCAGGCGTCGCCGGCCGCTGGCAGGAGCTCGGCCGGCGGATACCAGCGGTGCCGGGCCAGGGGCAGGCGCCCATCGGGGGCCACGGCGATCCCCTCGGCCAGCAGCAGCTCCCGCTGCATCCAGTCGCTGCCCTCCCGGCCGGGGCTCATGGCGATGCGCCCCTGGGCATTCACCACCCGGTGCCAGGGCACCTCGGAGGGCAGGGGCAGTCGCCGCAGGGCCCAGCCCACCTGGCGGGCGCAGCCCCAGGCCCCGATCAGTTCGGCGACCTGGCCGTAGGTGGCCAGCTGGCCGGGGGGGATGTGGGCCACCATCGCGTAGACGCGACGGTCGAAGGGGCGTCCGGAGTCGGCGGCAACCGGGCTGGCCATGGCGGACGCGGCGCGGGGGACAGGGAGGGCAACGCCGATGATGGCGTTTTGCCACGCCGATGCCGCTGCTGCCCCGCCGCTTCGAGCGCCTGCGCGCGGTGCTCGATCGCCGCATGGGGGATCTGACGCTGCTGCTGGAGCAGGTGGACAAGCCCCACAACCTCTCGGCGATCCTGCGCAGCTGCGATGCGGTGGGGGTGCTCGAAGCCCATGCCGTCAGCCTCCCGGGGCGCACGCCCACCTTCAACAGCACGGCCCTGGGCAGCCAGAAGTGGGTGGCGCTGCACCGCCACCGGAGCAGCAGCGACGCCATCGCCCAGCTCAAGGCCGGCGGCTTCCGTCTCTACGGCACCCACCTGGGGGCCCGGGCGGTCGACTACCGCGACTGTGACTTCACCGGACCCACGGCCTTCGTGCTGGGGGCGGAGAAGTGGGGACTGAGCGAGGAGACGGCCGCGGCGATCGACCAGGCGATCGTGATTCCGATGGTGGGCATGGTGCAGTCGCTCAACGTGTCGGTGGCGACCGCGATCCTGCTGTTCGAGGCGCTGAGGCAGCGGCAGGCGAAGGGCGGCCTGCCGACCCGGGGCGAAGGGCTGGCGCCGGAGCAGTACTCCCGGCTGCTGTTCGAGTGGGCCTATCCGCAGGTGGCGGACTGGTGCCGCCGCGAGGGGCGCCCCTATCCGGCCCTCAGCCCGGAAGGCGCCATCCTCGAGGAGCTTCCGCGGACCGTGCGGCTTCGCTGTTGAGGGGGCCGCCGTCGAAGCGGGAGGCGCTCGGCAGCCAGAAGGTGAGACCCAGGGCCAGGATCTCGAGCAGCAGCTGGCGGCCGCCGAGCAGCACCACCAGCACGGCCACGAAGGCCAGGAACTTCTGGAAGACGCTCCAGACGTCGTCGGGCGTGTTGCCCGCCTTCTGCCAGAGGGCCACGGCCAGGGCCAGCAGGGCCAGATCCAACCACCAGGGCATCGCCGCAGCCGCCGTTCACTGGAACGCTACCCCAGGCATTTGGGGGCGGCCCGTAGACATTCAGCCGCGCTCACCGGCCGGAACGCCGCTCAGCCAGTTCTCCAGGCCCTCGCCCAGGAAGGACAGGCCGAGCACCAGGACGAACATGGCCAGCCCTGGGAACAGGGCGGTCCACCAGATGCCGGTGGGCAGGGCGGTCAGCGCCTGTTGCAGGTCGCTGCCCCATTCCGGGATGGTCTCGGGCAGGCCGAGCCCAAGAAAACCCAGCCCCCCCAGCACCAGCACCGCATCGGCCGCATTGAGGGTGAGCAGCACCGGTACGGAGGTGATCACATTGCGGAACAGGTAGCGGCGCATGATCCAGGCGGGGCCGGCCCCCAGGGAGCGGGCTGCCTCGATGAACAGCTCCGCCTTCACCTGGGCCGACTGGTTGCGCACCACCCGGAAGTACTGGGGCACGTACACCACGCAGAGGGCGGCGGCGGCGTTGGGCAGGCCCCGGCCCAGCAGGAAGGCGAGCACAACAGAGAGGAGCAGCACCGGCAGGGTGTACAGGGTGTCCATCACCAGCACCAGCAGGCGATCGACCCCGCCGCCGAGGTAGCCGCTCACCATGCCGAGGGGAACGCCGATGGCGAGGGCAAGCACCAGGGCAGTCAGCACCACCTGCAGGGCGACGCTGCTGCCGGAGAGCGTGCGTACGCAGACGTCACGGCCGAGGCGATCGGTGCCGCACCAGTGGCCGAAGGAGGGCGGTGCGTAGATGGGGTTCTCCAGGCCCGCATTGGGATCGCTCAGCAGGCCCCCGTGCACCAGCAGCGGGGTGGCCAGGGCGATCAGCCCGTAGACGACCACGATCGCCAGGCCCCAGCGCGCCATCCGTTCCGCGAGGGTGGAGCCTGCGACCCGGGGGGCCTCCATGTCGGCATCACCAGTGGACTTTGGTATCACAAGTGGACGGGCATGCCCCGGAGTCGTGCGCATCTGCGCTCAAACGGGCGCAGATCAGGAACGCCGGAAGCTGTGGAGGATCGCCAGAAGAGTAACCTTGCCCATTGCCAATGTGGCGGCTGGCCGATCAGCGGAGTCACGGATAACTCCGGCAGCCGTGAAGTGCGGCGGAATTTATGCCTCTGACGGCGTCGACGTCAAGCCAGGCCACGGGGATCGACATCGGGCCGTACTCACCGGGCCTACAGGAAGGTGGCAGTGATGCAATGGGATTTCTACCGCGTTGCAAGAGTGCCTGCAGGTGTGCTTGCAGGTGAATTCTCACGCTGGTATAATGTGCATCATATGCGCCACTCAACTCCAGAGTGCTGACTTCCATCGTGGCCGAGCGTCGTTCAGCCTTTCCGATCAGATGACCAGCGCCCGCCTCCTGATCGTCGACGACGACCCTGAAATGCGCGGCTTCCTCACCTCCGAGCTGGCGGTCGAGGGCTACGAGTGTGAAGAAGCCTCCTGCGGCCAGCAGGCCCTGGGCCGGATCCGCAGCCAGACATGGGATCTCGTGCTCCTCGACTGGAACCTGCCCGATTTCAGCGGCGTCGAGGTGTGCCGGCGGATGCGCAAAGGGGGCATCTCCACTCCCGTGCTGATGCTCACGGCCCGGGATGAGGTGCAGCAACGGGTGGAGGCGCTCGATTCCGGCGCCGACGACTATCTGATCAAGCCGTTCTCGATCGAGGAACTGCTCGCCCGGGTGCGGGCCCGCCTGCGTCGCAGCGGCATCGATGAACAGGAAGGCGGCCTGCTGCGGATGGCCGATCTGGAGGTGAATCCCGCCAGCCGGGAAGTGGCGCGGGGCGGAGAGTCGATTCACCTCACGGCCAAGGAGTTCGATCTGCTGATGCATCTGCTGCGCCACCCCAATCAGGTGCAGGAGCGGCGGGCGATCCTCGATGCGCTCTGGGGTGAGAACTGGCTGGGCGACGACAATCTCCTCGATGTCTACGTCCGCTACCTGCGCCGCAAGCTTGAGCCCGCCGGCCAGCCCACCCTGATCCAGACGGTGCGCGGCGTCGGCTTCATGCTGAAGGAAGGGCCGCCCCGCTGAGGATGGCGGAGGCCACCTCCCAGTCGCGGCTGCTGATCGTCGAGGACGACCAGCGGATGCGCACGTTCCTGGCCGGGGAACTCAACTGCGAGGGCTACGACGTCACCGAGGCCGAAGACGGCCAGGGCGCGCTGATGCACCTGAGGGACGCCTGCACCGATCTGGTGCTGCTCGACTGGACGCTGCCCGATTTCAGCGGCGTCGAGATCTGCCGGCGGCTGCGCTCCAGCGGTGACATCACCCCCGTGCTGATGCTCACCTGCCACGACGACATCCGCGACCGCGTCGAGGCGCTCGATTCCGGGGCCGACGATTACATCCTCAAACCCTTCTCCATCGAGGAGCTGCTGGCCCGCATCCGCGCCCAGCTGCGGCGCACCGCCTACTGGCGCGGTGTGGCCGAATCCGACCTGCTGCGTTGCGCCGATCTCACGGTGAACACCGCCACCCGGGAGGTGATCCGGGCGGGCCAGGCGATTTCCCTCTCCGTGCGCGAATACGACCTGCTCCTCTGCCTGCTGCGCGGCACCGGACGGGTGGTGGAGCGGGAGGAGATCCTGCGCGAGGTGTGGGGCGAAAACCACTTCGGCGACGAGAATCTGCTGGGGGTCTACATCCGTTACCTGCGCCGCAAGATCGAGCCCGAAGGGCTTCCCACCCTGATCCAGACGGTCCGCGGCGTGGGCTTCATGCTGCGTGAAGGGGAGCCGCGCCCTTGAGGCGCAGCTGGAAATCGGCGCCCCCCTCCGGCAAATCCGCCACCGAGACGCTCCCCCCCATCGCCTCCATCAGCGCCCTGACCACCGCCAGGCCCACCCCACTGCCGGGGATGGCAGCGGTGTTGCGCCCCCGGCCGAAACGCTCGAAGATCAGCGTCTTCTCGCGGTCGGGAACGCCCGGGCCGGCATCGATCACGTGCACCACCACCCGATCAAGGCTGGCATCGAGCCGTAGCTGAATCGGGCCGCCACTGGGATCGTATTTCTGGGCGTTTTCGATCAGATTCGCCAGGCACTGCTCGAAGCGGTCGGCATCCCCAAGCGCGAAGGTGCGTGAGCCCTGGGTGGCGCCGGGGCAGATCCGCAGGCGGCCGTGGCAGCGGGAACGCAGCCGCTCCGCCACCCGCTCAATCGCCTGGGCCACATCGAAGGGCTCGAAGGGCATCAAGGTGCGGTTGGCATCGATGCGGGTGAGGGCGAGCAGATCCGTCACCAGCTTCCCCATCCGGCCCGCCTCCTCCTCGATCAGCCCCAGCTGGGCGGCATCCTCCTCCGAGAGCCCATGGGAGCGACGCCTGAGGCGGCCGGCGTAGTTGCGGATCAGGCTGATCGGGGTGCGCAGCTCGTGGCTGACGCCGTTGGCGAAACCCCTCTGGCGCTCCCAGGAGGCCGAGAGACGATCGAGCAGGTCATTAAAGGCCTCGGCGATGGGGGCCAGCTCCCGGGGCTGGGCGGCCACCGACACCCGCTGGCTGTCGAGGGTGTCGGAACTGATCGCCTGCATGCGCAGCCCCAGATCATGCAGAGGGGCAAGGCCCCGCACCAGCACCGGCCGCAGCAGCAGACCCGTGAATAAGGTGGCCAGGCCGGCGGCCACCATCAGAACGGTGAGCAGCAACCGCTGTTGGGCGAGCTTCTGGGTGATGTCCTCCAGGAAGCGAAGGCGCACCTTGCGCGACCCGAGATGGATCTGCTCCGAACTGGTGAGATAGGTGAGTCCCCCGAAGTGGAGCACGGCCACCTGGCCGAGGCCGTTCCCCTGGGCGGGCAGACGCGTCAGCGGCACACCGGTGGGAATGGAGAACAGGCGGATCTGGTCGGCTGCACCATAGGGAACGCCTTGTTCGGTCTCCACCCAGCCGAGGAAGTTTGGGCTGATCAACCGGGCCAGGGCGTCACTGATCTCGTTGAGGGTGCCTGGCACGGGCCGCCGCGACAGCAGCACCTGCCGCACGCTGGCGGCGGTGGCACGGTGCTGGTCGCGTCGCTCCTGGCTGGCCAGCAGGGCGGTGGCGCCGATCAGGAGGGCATAGCCCCCCAGAACGGCAAGGAGACTGAGCCCCAGCAGGCGCCGGCGCATCGAAAACGCCTGGGAAGGCCAGCCGAACTGACCTGGCAACCGAGAAAAACCCATCATTTTCATAAGAGCTTCATTAGAACTCGGCAAGACCCGACGCCAATTGGATCGTAATGAACAATGAAAAGGCCGTCACTCCGCCAGTGCTGCAGAGAGTGGGCAACCCGCCGAACCCTGCCCCATCAAGGGTTCCGAACCTTAGGAGATACAACAATGCCGCTCTGCCCTCCACAACGGGGACCTCATGGACGTCACTCCTTACGGTGCATAAACTGGATCGAGTCAGGAGCTTCCCAGCTTTTCCAATGAACATCTCCCCCAAGACCAAACTGGCGCTGATGCGCAGCCTGCGCGAGAAGAAGTCGAAGGTGGCTCAAGGCTTCACCCTGATCGAGCTGATGATCGTGGTGGCGATCGTGGGCATCCTCTCCGCCGTGGCCCTGCCCAACTTCCTCGGTGCCCGTACTGCCGCTGCCGCCGGTGCTGCCATCGGCCAAGCTGTGGGCCTTGCCAAGGAATGTGCCACGTTCAAAGCCTCTGGGGGCGTCGGGGTTGCACCCACCGCCGGTGGCGTCACCTGTTCCTCAGATGGCTCACAGAACTATGTTGCTACCTGGGGTGCAACGGTTTCCGGCATTCGTTGCCTAACGGCGACTTCCGCTGCTGCATCGGTGGCCACGATTACCGTCGCCACCGATGGCGGCCTCACTTGCGCTCTGACTTGAGCACCCGTTCAGAACCTATACGCTCAAGCCCCTTCATGGGGCTTGTTTTTTTTAAGGCATTTGTGCGAAACATGAACTTCTGAATTATCATCTAGCCATAGGAATATTTCATCTTTGCTCGACGCGCCATACTCGGCAAGCCGTCTCAACGCTCTTCCCTTCAATGAAAATCTCCCCAAAGACAAAACTAGTCTTGTTCCGTAGCCTGAGGGAGAAGAAGCCGAATGGAGCGCAAGGTTTTACTCTCATCGAACTAATGATCGTTGTGGCGATCGTTGGGGTTCTTTCCGCCGTCGGCCTGCCCAACTTCCTTCGCGCAAGGAATGCTGCTTCTGCCGGTGCTGCGATCGGTGAAATCATCGGCTTGGCTAAGGAATGTGCCACCTTCAAAGGCTCAGGTGGCGTTGGCGTTGAGCCAACGGGTGGAGGTGTCACATGCAGTGGCACGGCATCCCAGACATATTCTGCCACTTGGGGAGGAACCGTATCCGGTCTGCGATGCCTTGCGGCAACCTCAACTGGGGCCTCACAAGCAGTGATTACTGTCGCGACCAACGGAAACCTGAGCTGTGCACTCACCTGAATCACAAACTTCAGGGTTTGTGATAGTCCAATGGACCGGCCCATCTCCAAAAAAATGCCAATGCTCGGGCTTCTCAGCATCTGCACAGAGAAAACCGACCATACTCAACGGGTCGTTGATCCATTCTCCAGCCTTTCTGCTCCAGTTGTAGCCGCAAAGTCAAGCTCATTGGCCTGCTGGTGATTGCGGGAAACATCACAAGACAAAGAAATTAGCTGATCCGATGTTCGGTGATGCTTGCTAGACTGTGAAAACCGTTTTACCCTGCCCATGAATGCCACCAGCCGTCATAGCCGGGAGGCACTGATGCAGGAGGAAGCACGCAGAGCTTGTCTCTTTTGCCGCGTTGGAGAGTACCGCAAAGCGGCTCTGCTTGCACTGAAGCTAGCACGGCTCAGAAAAGAAGCCGTTGATGACTTTGATTTGGTCCTTCCGACTGCGTTAGGAAAATGTGGCCACTATCGCGCATCAATCCGAAGCGCCTTAAAGCTCCTAACCACTAGCTTATCCTTTCGTGGTGACTTGATCATCATTATTGCCAGTGCGCTTAAACGCCTGACGATCCAGCCCTCAGACATAATCAAGGCCCTTGACTACATCAGCGGATTTTCGTTGCTAACCACAGAAGCCGCAGTTATTGCAGCTGGTCTTGAAGATGCAAAGTTACGCTCACTGTTTGTGGAGGAAGCAGCAAACAGATATCTCTTTACCGATAGTGAGATGAGCTACATCTCTGCTTACATCAGTTATCGAGAGGGCGATTTGTCCTCGGCCATGCGTCTGCTGCAAGCCAACCAGTCTGATCAAGACCATTCCCAAGCATCGACTAAACTGGCGGCTCGAATACTATTGGATACAGGCCACTATTATCCTGCCAGGAGGTATGCCTGTCATCTGCTGAAGCGTGACCGTAAAGATATCGAAGCGCTTGACATTCTCGGACAAGCCTTGAACGCAGAGTCCCACTGGAAAGCCGCACGCAAAGCCTACGCTCTCCTTCATGAGATAACTGGAGATGAGATCAGCAAACTGAATACGCTCTTTATCATGCCGCAAGTTGCGGTATCGGCCAACGATTTATCGCAGGCTCTTGATTCATTCATCGTCAATCTCAATAGTCTCTCGTTGGACGAACAGTCCTTTGGATTCATCCGATCATTGTCTGTAGCCACATCGGCCTGTCATACTTTCTATTTAGCTTATCACGGCGATATCAACTTGAAGTGGCTGCTGGAAGCCTACTACCAGCACATCCGATACGTCGCTCGTCAAATCATCGAGGAAAACTCGACTTCCCATTCACCCCAATGCAAATCAGTCCCATCCACTCCTGTTTTTTGTAGGGTGAACAGAAAAGTCAAAATCGGCTTTATGTCTAGAGCCTTCTTTCAGCACAGCAATCTTCAAGCTCACGCAGGACTGATCAAGAACCTCAGCCGGGATTTATTTGAAGTTGTCCTCATCCATCGGCACGGCGTAAAATCAGATCTTGCTCATACTGATATCAATAATCATGCTGATCAATCAGTTTATCTTGCCTCCGACTTTGGCAGTGCCTGTAAGCAGATTTCCGGCCTTCATCTTGACATAAACTTCATCACAGATATCGGGATGAATCCCCTTGACGGAATTTTACCCATGGTACGGCTTGCTCCTCTGCAGGTAACTGGATGGGGGCTCCCCCATACAACGGGGCTCTCCGAGATTGACTACTATCTCCGATCAATGATCTTTCATGATTGCGAAGACCAAAGTGAGTACACCGAAAGACTTATATCAATAAATGGCTATCTCGGCTACTTTGAACTTGAAAAGTCGGCGCCCATCGAAAAGAGCACGGACTATTTCTTGCTCCCTCCTGATCGATTTCTAGTGGGATGTCTGCAGTCTCTCCACAAGATTCATCCAGCCTTTGACTTCTACCTAGAAGAGATCGCAAAGATTGACGAGTCCATACTCATCATTATCGCTGCATCAGAGAACGATACACTGAACCAGCGCTTTGTTCAACGCATAAAGAAGAATGCCCCAACCGTATTCAATCAGATTTGTTTTGTCCAGAGAATGGAAATGAATGATTACCACAGTCTTAATCAGCTCTTGGATCTAAATCTGGATCCGATCCATTACGGTGCTGGAGTTACGTTTATCGAGACGGCTTGGTGCGGACCTCCTTGCATTACCTTACGAGGCAAGACCTTAAGATCGTCCGTAGTGTCTCGCTCGTACGAGTACGCAAAGGTTAATGATGCGCCAATCGCCAACAGCAAAGATGAATACATTGCCCTATTCAAAGATCTGATGGGTGATCCTGACCGCAGGCGCAAGCTCAAAGAGGAGATTCAGCAGAAAAGCCAGTCAACAATTTACAACAATCTTGACTACATTCAATCCTGTGAGAAGTTTCTCTACCAAGTGGCTAGCCAACTGTGACGTCCTGTCAGTTGATCGTCCTAACCAGTTTCTGCCTACACCACGGTTAACTAGTGGCGTTGACTTCATGTTGATCTTCATATCTTTCTGGAACTAGCAGTTATCTCATCAGAAGAGTCAGCATGTACGACTACCATTCAAGGCCCATCAACGAAAGCCCACCAAATTTAGACTACTGAGTCGTTGTCCAAGGACGAAGGGCGCCGACTAGAGCCGGGAACAAAGATTGACAAAAGGGATCATGCACAGTATGCAAGACTACAATGAATTGTAGTCTTGTCAAGAAAAGATTTTGACCTATGGAAACACTACAGAGCGTGAACAACGAATCAGACAACCTACAGAAGCTGTTTCCAAGTGCCAAATACTCTCTTCACTTCTCAAGAAATCAGCCAGAGAGAAACCTAGATGACGCAAAAGAGTTTTTGTATGAATCCATGTCATTCATTGACGCATTAAGCTTCTCAAGAAAAATGCAATTTCTCGAAAAAAGAATACTCTCTACCGATTCAATCGCATCAGGATCTAGCCCAATACTCAACATCCGATACTGAAGAAGAGACTTATCCTCCTCACAAAGAAAGCGTCGATTGACGTAATCAGAGGCGACTTTGAACGCTTCCATCACTGACCAGGGATCATTAAGTCCATAATTCATTGCATATCCATACAGCGAGCCATTTCGCCAATAGGATGTCTCGATATCTTCAATGGCATACAAGCCATTATCACTCAGCAAAGCTGGAAACAAGGAAGAGAACGTCAGAATCTGATGGGAAGGGTGGTGCGAACCATCGTCAACAATCAAATCAATGGGATGGACAATTTGCTTCATGGCCAACTGCAGGCCTTGCAGATCCGACTGATCAACTTTCAGAACTTTGACACGATCCTCTTCGCCTTCGACATCTCGATCAAAACAGTAGATAAATGCTTCAGGAAACAGACTTTTCCAGAACTTGACACCCGCACCGGATCCATACCCGATTTCAAGCATCGCAAAAGGGCCCTTATCTCGAAAGCGATACAAAGACTTTGCGTATGGTCTTTCGTAATGGTGGGTGGATATCTTGTCGGTATTTGCTTCCATGCCTGCGGCGATCAGCGTTTCTCGGAAAGAATCAATTGTCATCCCAGAGCTTTTGCCGACAGCTGATTGTAGCCGCCGTTCCGCCAGTCGCAGGGCCTGCTTTCTCAGGTTGCCAATTTGGTCTCCGTTCAGAGGCTCAGTCGACGCCGTTGTGGTGACGCATCTCTGGAATGGTCTCGTCTCAGGAAGGCCCCCCCACCCGCACCTCCGTCTGGATCCTTTGGGTTCCACCCCCTGAGGGCTCGAACTCCTGCCGCAGCCGCAGATGCAGCAGTCCGTCGGGCTCCACGGTGGCCTCCAGCCCCGGCTGGGTGAGCCCATCCAGCAGCACCCGGTTCTGGGCCGCTCCGGTGCCCGGTTCCCCATCCAGCCCGAAGGCCGGACCACAACGCATCAGCACCCGCCGGCGCCAGATGGCGCTCGGTGGGCTGCCCACCGTGTAGGTGATCGGGCCGGCCGGTGTCTGCAGCTGCAGCACCGGATCCCGGCCCCCAAGGGCGCAGGCGGCACCGGTCCCCAGGGCCACGTCCACCCGGGTGGCCCGCTGCAGGTCCCCCCGCAGCAGGGCCAGCACCCGTCGCTGCTGGCCCCGCTCCCGCACCTGGCGCACCATCCGCTCCACCTGACGGCCATCGGCCACCAGGGCCTGCAGCACCACCCCCCAGAGCAGCAGCGCGAGGCTCACCGCCACCAGCAGCTCCACCAGCGAGAAGCCCGCCGGCCCCCTGACGGAACGGCCGTGGGAACACAGCAAGGCCATGGCGCAACTCCAGTACAGATAGAGAGGGCGGCTCAGGACTGGGGATCCGGCAGGCAGCCGCCCGGCCCCTGCCGTCCCAGGCGGGTCACCCCGAGGGGCAGGGCCACCACCACGCAGCGCACCAGATCGGTGCCCTCGGTGCTCAGCAGCACGGTGCCGCCGTCGATGATCAGCCCATTGCTGGTGAAGCGCACCGCCGCCGGCAAGTTGTGGCTGACCGTCACATCCGGCCCACCGATCCCCTCCCCCAGCTCCAGGGCCGCCCCCTCGCAGGCCGGCAGGCCGCCCGCCTGGGGCTCCCGCCAGCCCGTGGCCTCCAGGCTCAGGGCACAGGGGCGGCCGCTGCGCAGGGCGGCATCCCGTCCCCGCTCCAGCCCCACCATCACCCGGCGGCTGGCCCCCTCCAGCCGAGCCAGGGCCAGCTCCCGGCTGGCGGAGCTGAACCCAAGCTGGGCCAGCAGCCCCACCAGCACCAGCGTCAGCAGGGCCTCCGGCAGGGTGAAGCCCCCCGGCTCAGGGTGTGCCACCGCCCCCTCCCTGCGGGATCCCGCAACGCCCGAAGGCCGCCGGCGCGTACAGCCGCTGGCGCGGTTCGGGCTCGCCGGCCACCGCCATCCGCAGCACCACCCCGTCTCCGCTGGGGGACACCTCCAGCTGGCGCGCCAGCCCCGGGGCGAGGGGCTGGGCCGCCAGGGCCTGCAGCAGCTGGGCCGTCGCCGTGGTGCAATCGCCGGCGGAGGGAGTCAGGGCGCGCAGGGAGGTTTCGGCCCGCGACAGGGCGGCCTCCGCCTGCTCGAGCCGCTCCTGCTGGCGCTGCTCGGCCACGGCCGCGGCGGCCGCCAGGGCCCAGAGCTGCAGGGAGGATCCCGCCGCGGCGGTGAACAGCACCGATCCGGTCAGCAGTTCGATCAGGCTCATGGCGCCACCCTCCACGACCGTGGGGGGTGATCAAAACAAAGCCAACAAACACGTCTGGGCATGGCGATGGCAGCAACGACTTCTCCAGAGTTCCCAGCCGAGGACAGCAGCGGAAGCCGTCGACAGGAGGACCCTGCGGGCGTGTCGGTGCTCGTCAATGGATCGGCAGCGGCTGCCGCGGATCCACCCCCTTCAGGAAATCCCCGCAGGGGAGGCAGAGGATCCCATCGATCCGCAGCGGCTCCGCGCCCAGGTGGAGCAGGGCCACCGTGGCTTCCGGGTAGTCAGCCTGGAAGGCCTTCAGACCCTGCAGATCCCTGGAGTGAATCTGGCGGCTGCGCTTCACCTCCAGGGCCGTGAAGCTGTCGGGTCCGTACAGCACGAAATCCACCTCCCGACCCGCCTTGGTGCGCCAGTAGAAGAGTTGATCGCCGCTGCAGCGGTAGGCAATCCAGGCCCGCAGATGCTGGGCGACCAGACCCTCCAGGGCCATGCCCTCGATCTCGGCAGGGGAATCCAGCGGGCCGGCCGGCCGCAGGGATCGGAACACACCGGCATCGAAGTAGAAAAACTTCTCATGGGCCACCACCTGGCGCTTTGCCCGCCGGCTGAAGACCGGTAACCGGAAGGCCAGCAGCAGGTCCTCCAGGATTGCCAGATAGTTCTCGACGGATTTGCGGCCCACCTGGCACTCCCGCGCGACGGCGGACAGGTTGAGGGTGGAGCCATGGGAGAAGCTGATCGCTTCGAGGAACCGGGCAAAGCCGCCAAGATCGCGCACCAGCGCCTCGGCCTGCACCTCTTCCCGGAGGTACAGCGAGGCGTAGGCCCGCAGGGTCTGCTCCGGATCCTTCGCTTCCCAGACCAGGGGCACCAGCCCGAAGCGCAGAGCCCGTTCCAGACTGAAATCAGCCCCCAGCTCCGCCGCCAGAAAGGGGTGCATTGACGCCGACACGAGGCGCCCGGCCAGCAGATTCCAGCTGCCGCGGCGCAGCTTTCGCGCACTGGATCCGGTCAAGACGAAACGAAGACCGGGATGCTCCTCCACCAGAGCATGGACCACATCCAGCAACCCCGGAACCTTCTGCACCTCATCGATCACCACCATGGCGATGCCGGGTTCGGCGGCCACCCTCTCGCGCAAGCGTTCCGGCCTGGCCTGGTGGAGGCGCTGAGCTTCGGGATCGAGCAGGTCGAGCCGGTAGGCGCTGCCGTGGGCCTGGCGCAACCAGGTCGACTTGCCGGTGCCACGGGGACCGAACAGGAAAAAGCTGCCGGCAGGTTCCTGCAGAAATCGCCCTACCATCGCCAAATCCGCCGCCTTTCTGGAGGTATCAGCTCCAATTCTGCCTTGCCGATCCGGTCTGCCGTTCGATCAGGCTCATGGCGCCACCCCCCGCAGGCCCACCAGCCGCACGTCGGTGATCTGCGGCTGGGGCTGGGTCGGTGGCTGGGCCGGCGCCAGCTGCACCGTGAAGGCCCCCTGCCGCGCCGGCTGGCCCCCGCCGGCGGCCAGCTCCAGCAGCAGTTCGGCCGGCTGCAGTTCCGGGCGCCAGGCGACCAGGCGGTAGGAGCCCCCCAGCACCTGGCCCTGCCGCAGGGCCGCGATCGCCTGGGCCGGAGCGCAGGCCAGGCCCTGGACATCCCATTGCGGCAGCGGCAGCGCCAGCAGACATGGATGGCTGCGGTGCAGCTCCGCCAGCAGTTGCTGGCCCGCCGAGGCCAGCCGGTCCTCCGCCCGGCGCTGCTGCTGCTCCCGGATCCCCTGCAGACGCAGCTGCAGGCTGGCGGTGTGGGCCGAGAGGCTCCCCAGCAGCAGCACCAGGGACGCCCCCATGGCCAGGGGCAAGGCGAATCCCCGCTCCCCGGATCGGTGGCGGTGCAACGAGCGCATGGCGATGACAGCGAACGCCTTTTCAGGGTTCCCCCGAGGGGTCACGGGCTGCCGCCGGCCCAAAGTAAGGAATCCTTTATTCCGGACAAAGCCGGCGGCGTTCATGGTCCTGGCCAAGCGCACCAGCAAGAACCAGCTCACCTTGCCCAAGGCCGTGGTGGAGGCCGTGGGGATCGCTGACTACTACGACGTGGCGACCGAGAACGGTCGCATCGTGCTCACCCCTGTCCACCCGAATGCGGCCTCCCAGGTTCGATCCCGCCTGGAGGAGCTGGGAATCACAGAAGAGGATGTGGCCGCCGCGGTGGCATGGTCCCGCCAGGCGTGACGATCCGCGTTGTTCACAACACGAATGTGCTGGTCTCGGCGCTGTTGTTTGAGAACGGCCGCCTGGCCTGGCTGCGCCGGACCTGGCAGACAGCCGCCATCACGCCTGTGCTGAGCGAATCCTCAGCCCGCGAACTGATCCGTGTGCTCGCCTGCCCCAAGTTTCGGCTCACGCGGGCCGACGTTGATCGGCTGCTGGCGGATGTGCTGCCGTGGTGTGAAACCCATGCCGGCTCCCTCAAGCCTTGTCAGATCCAGGTTCGCGACCCGAAAGGTCAGGTGTTTCTCGACCTGGCCCTGGCGGCTGACGTGCCGGTCCTCGTCAGCGGCGATGCCGATCTCCTCGCCCTGAGGAACCCCTTGCTCCCCTTGTTGATCCTGACGCCGGCAGAGTTTCAGATCTGGCTTGAAAATCCCTGATCCGGGCTTCGCCTGTCAGTGTTGCCATGGGAATGACGCACCAGCGCCCCATGAACGATCGCCGGCACAGGGACACCCGCGATGAGGTCGACAGCATCGTCAATCGCCACCAGCTGGACTATTCCCTGGGCCAGCTGCGGCTGGTGGGGCTGCTGCTGCTGGTGCTGGAGCTGAGCACCCTGCTGCTGGCGGGCAGCTTCGCCAGCGTCGAGGCTCCCGCCGGCCGGCTCAACGGCCTGATCGGCCTCTCCCCCGCCCTGCCGCTGCTGCCGGTGGGCTTCGGCCTCTATCTCATCGGCGGCGGCCATCGGCGCCACCCCCGCGAACAACCCTGGACCGGAGCGCTGCACCGCACCCTGCTGCCCCTGGGGCTGATCCTGCTGCTGTTGCTGCCGGCGGTCACCATCCATGACGCCGCCACCCTGTTCAGCCAGCGGCAGCTCGCCCCCGTCACACCGCTGCAGCAGCACCTGCTCAACCCCGTGCGCCTGATCACCACCCTGTTGCTGCAGGGGGTCACCGGCGCCGGGCTGGTGGTAATGCAGCTCCGCGGCCGGCGCCAGATGCGGCGGGTGGGCCTCACCCCGAGCCTGTTCTTCCGCACCGACGCCACCGGGCCCGTCCATCAGCACCGGCGCCGCTCGACGGACTAGGTACGGGTGGTGGGCCGGGCGGAATCGCGCGGTCGGCTAGGGGACATTGAGGCGCAGCCAGGGGACGTTGAGGCGCAGCCAGGGGACGTTGAGGCGCGGCCAGCATGATGTCCAGATCTGTACATCCTGTACAGAATCCGTTTGGCGCTGCAAAAGGGTGAGACCACCCGCTGCACGAAAGGGCGCGGAGCCTTCCGATTCAGGCCCGGCCCGCCGCTTCAGAGCCGGCTCACTGATTCAGCTTCAGCACCGCCATGAAGGCCTCCTGGGGCACCTCCACCCGGCCCATGGCCTTCATGCGCTTCTTGCCCTTGGCCTGCTTCTTGAGCAGCTTCTTCTTACGGGAGATGTCACCGCCGTAGCACTTGGCCAGCACGTCCTTGCGGATGGCGCTGATGCTCTCGCTGGCGATGATGCGGCTGCCGATCGAGGCCTGGATGGGAATTTTGAACTGCTGCCGGGGGATCAGTTCCTTGAGCTTCTCCACCAGGCTCTTGCCCACGTTGTAGGCCTTGTCACGGTGGACGATGGTGGTGAGGGGATCGGCCTTCTCGCCGTTGATCAGCACGTCAAGGCGCACCAGCTCATTTTTGCGATAGCCGATCAGGCTGTACTCCATCGAGGCGTAGCCCTTGGTGCGGCTCTTCATCTGATCGAAGAAGTCGGTCACCACTTCCGCCAGCGGCATCTCGTAGTGCAGCGTCACCCGGTCGGTGGTGATGTATTTCATGTCGATGAACTCGCCGCGGCGCTCCTGGCACAGCTCCATCAGGGCGCCGTTGTACACATTGGGGGTGTAGATCTCCAGCTTCACATAGGGCTCCTCGATCGATTCCCGCTTCTGGGGATCGGGGAGGGTGGCGGGATTGTCCACCATCATGGTGCTGCCGTCGATCATGTTCACCTGGTAGATCACCGAGGGCGCGGTGACGATCAGGTCAAGGTCGTATTCGCGCTCCAGCCGCTCCTGCACGATCTCCATGTGCAGCAGGCCCAGGAAGCCGCAGCGGAAGCCGAAGCCCATGGCGCTGCTGGTCTCCGGCTCGTACTGCAGCGCCGCATCGGAGAGCTGCAGCTTGTCGAGGGCCTCCCGCAGGTCGGGGTACTGGTCGGCATCGGTGGGGAACAGGCCGCAGAACACCATCGGCGTGGCCTCGGCGTAGCCGGGCAGCGGTTCACTCGCCGGGTTGGCCGCCAGGGTGATGGTGTCGCCGACGCGGGCATCGGCCACCGCCTTGATCGAGGCGGCCAGGTAGCCCACCTCACCGGCATGGAGGCTGTCCACCTGCCGCTGGTCCGGCGCCATCACCCCCACCTCGTCGAGTTCCACCACCTTGCCGCTGGCCATCAGCAGCACCTTGTCCTTGCGGGCGATCACACCGCTGATCACCCGGAAGTAGACGATCACGCCCCGGTAGGGGTCGTAGTAGGAGTCGAAGATCAGGGCCCGCAGCGGTTCGTCTGCCTGGTCCGGCGGCGCCGGCACCCGGTCCACCACCGCCTGCAGGATCTCCGGAACCCCCAGGCCGGTCTTGGCGGAGCAGTTGATGGCCGTGGAGGTGTCGAGGCCGATGATCGCTTCGATCTCCGCCTTGATCCGGTCGGGATCGGCCCCGGGCAGGTCGATCTTGTTGAGCACCGGGATGATCTCCAGATCGTTCTCCAGCGCCAGGTACACGTTGGCCAGCGTCTGGGCCTCCACCCCCTGGCTGGCATCCACCACCAGCAGGGCGCCCTCGCAGGCCAGCAGGCTGCGGCTCACCTCGTAGGAGAAATCGACGTGGCCCGGCGTGTCGATCAGGTTGAGGATGTAGGTCTGGCCGTCGGCGGCCTTGTACTCCATGCGGGCGGCCTGGAGCTTGATCGTGATGCCCCGCTCCCGCTCCAGCTCCATGTTGTCGAGGAACTGGGCCTGCATGTCCCGGGCGGCCACGGTGCCGGTGTCCTGCAGCAGGCGGTCGGCCAGGGTCGATTTCCCGTGGTCGATGTGGGCGATGATGCAGAAGTTACGGATCCGCTGGGCGGGAACGTCGGTCATGGGGTGGGATCAGGCCGGCGCCCGATCACTCAGGCAGCCACGGAAGAAGCTGGAGCGATCCTAGGGAGGTCCCCTGGCCTGCCCCCGGCCCGGAGGGCGCCGGCCTCCCTAAGCTTGACCAAACGACCCTCTGCATCTGCCATGACCACCGACACCGCCAGCCCCGAGACCGCCGACGCCGGGACCATGGCGCCCGCCGTGGAGAGCGACCCCCGCGCCCTGACGATCGAGAACGTGGAGCGGGTGCTCGACGAGCTGCGTCCCTACCTGATGGCCGATGGCGGCAACGTGGAGATCGTCGAGATCGACGGCCCGGTGGTGAAGGTTCGGCTGCAGGGCGCCTGCGGTTCCTGCCCCAGCAGCACCATGACCCTGAAAATGGGCATCGAGCGCAAGCTGCGCGAGGCGATCCCCGAAGTGAACGAGGTGGTGCAGGTGCTCTGAACCCTGCCGGAATGAACCGGGAACCGCCCCCCATCCGGGGGGCTTTTTTCATGGCCGATTGTCATCGTTCTCTTCCGATCCCCCCAGCCGATTACGTCACGGTTCTCAATCCCTCCGGGTGATCCGGGGGTACGTTGAAGGGGCAGCAGAAGTGCTGCGGCGAATGGGGTTCCTGTCCACGTCGGAGGAGGCCTGGAGCGATGACTGGCCGGCTGCTGCTGCTGACGCTGGCGGGCTCCCGCAGGCCCCGCGATGCCAGGGGCTTCATGGTGGCCTGCTTCCTGATCATCATGGCCGTGCTCCTCGGGGGGCTGGCCGTGGCGAAGCGTTCCTCCATGGCGGAGCTGGCCTCGGCCTACCAGAGCCAGGCCCGGGATGCCCGGGCCGCGGCCGACATCGGCATGACGGCGGTGGTGAGTGAGCTGAACCGCCACCGCAACCGCCAGCTGCTGGTCAACGCCTGCCTGCTCGAGACATCCACGCCCGCCGCCATCGCCGTCAACAACGCCGTCAAGGTGCCGGATGGCCGGGCCTTCGCCAACGTGGGCGCCACCTTCCCCACCGCCGGGGCCCTCCCCACCGCCCAGACGATCAACGTCGGCGACGGCTCCCAGCAGCGCTGGCGGCTGGTGGATGTGGACTGCTCCGCCGCCACCGCCGCCAGCGTGCGCCAGGGCACCCTGGCCAACCCCATGACCGGGGTCGCCGCCGTGCCCCCCACCGCCGGCGAGCTCACCCTCACCGTGCGCGGCTTCGCCCTGCGCGGCGGCTCGGTCGTGGCCGCCAGCACCCTGCAGCAGACCCTGGAGGTGGTGCCCAAGTGCCTCGACCGCAGCCTGCGCGGCCTGGGCAACAGCTTCGGCAACGACATCCGCCGCTGCAGCCTGGCCCCGGGCTTCGGCTTCGTGGCCGGTGCCGCCGACGACAACACCGGCGATCTGGTGATCTCCGGCGGCGCCTACAACCTCAACGTGGATCCGGTCACCTGCATTGCGTCCTTTGCCGGGGGCTGCGTGGACGGCCTGGCCCACACCAGCGTCAACGTGGTCGACGTCAACCTGCCGCCACCGCTGCCCACCGCCAACGCCACCTGCCGCAGCACCTCGCCCCCGGCCAACTGCAACGTGAGCGTGACCAGCGACCTGACCCTGGCCAGCCGCAACTTCGCCAGCTGGCCCGCCCCCTGGAACACGCTCTGCACCCGCGAGGACGAGAACGGCGGCGCCTCGCCTCCCGGCACGTTCCAGACCATCTCCTGCAGCCTCAACCGCCTCAGCACCGGCAACAACGTCGAACTGTTCTTCGACACCAGCGGCAGCACCGCCGCCAGCACGATCCCGGTGCGGCTGCACTTCCCCAACGCCTCCACCAGTGGCCAGAAGAGCGTCACCCGGGGGAACGGCTCCTCCGGCATCTTCCAGTGCGATTCCGATGCCGGCGCCATCACCTGCTCCACCAGCACCCAGGGCGCCCCCCGTGCCGCCGACCTGGCCCTGTTCGGCTGCCGCCCCGGGGCGCCCGCCCCCTGCGGGGCCCAATACCTGGATCTCGGCAACGGCAACGGCGCCTCCCAGAGCATGTTCCTGTACTTCCCCCTCGGCAACATCGAGATGGGCGGCACCCCGGACTTCAAGGGGGTGATCTGGACGAACGATTTCCGGGCCAACGGCAACATCAGCGTCACGATCTCCCCGACCGATCTCGAGAGCGTCTGCGGGCTGATGAAGTTCTGCGGCGGCGACGATTCCCTCTATGAGTCCTTTGCGATCGATTACGTCACCAGGGCCGTCAGACGACACACCTACTCCTGAGCCACCGTGAAAGCTTTCCATCCCACTGCCTTCCATCCACCCCCCCTTCCCCCGCCCCGCCGCAGCCGCGGCGCCGGTGGCTTCTCCCTGGTGGAACTGATGGTGTCGTCGGTGCTGCTGGTGCTGGCCCTCACCGGCACCTCGGTGCTGTTCGTGGAGTCCAACCGCTCCTCGGCGGCGGCGGAGACGCGCTACCGCCAGCAGGCCCTGGTGGACACCGATCTGGCCCGGGTGCGGCGGCTCAACGATCGCTACACCTGCAGCACCGGCACCTGCACCAGCCTGGGCAGCGTGGAGCTCTCCAAGAACGATTTCTTCCCGCCACCCACCTCCACGGCGGCCAACGGCAACAGCAGCGCCGGCCAGCTCTTCGAGGCCCTGTGCAACTCCACCAGCCTGATCACCCAGCTGGTGGCCGACATCGGCGCCACCCCCTCGACCCTCACGGCGGCCGGCATCACCTACAGCATCGACGCCGCCAACCAGGGGCAGCAGACCGTGAGTGAATTCGGCACCAACGTGGTGCGCAACCTTCACCGCTACACGATCACCTACACGAACAGCAGCAGCGGCGAACTGCTGCGCCGGGTCACGCTCGTGCCCACCACCGTCGCCTGGTGCCCCTGATGAAAAAACACCCCTCCAACGCCGGATTCACCATGATCGAAACCACCGTGGTGGTGGTGATCGTGGGCATCCTCGCCGCCGTCGGCCTCGCCGCCTCCGGCAATGAATGGCGGCGCGAGCGGGTCAATGCGGTGGCCACCGAACTGGCGGGCTGGCTGGAGGGGGTGCGGCGCACATCGCTGAAGGGCAATGCCTGCCAGGTGACCATCAGCGGCGGCAACCTCACAGGCGGCGCCATCCTCGCCAGCGCCTCGGAGCTGATCGCCGGCACGGCCATCGCCAACCCGACCATCGCCAACAACTGCCTCACCGGCCAGCCGATGCAGATCAGCGAAACCCTCGGCTCCTCCACCTACACGATCGCCCCGGGCGGCACCACCAGCTTCAAGTTCACCCCCCGCGGCACGGTCAATGCCGCGGCCGCCGACGCCCAGCTCAACGCCCCGGTGGTGATCCAGATCTCCCTGGCGGGCAGCGGCGGGCCGATGCGCTGTGTGCGCATCTCCGAAGGCCTCGGCCTGATCAGTGTGGGCTCCAGCAATTCCAGCGGCGGCACCTGCCCGGACAGCAGCTACGGAGGCACCCTCTGACGCCATGAACCACCCCATCTCCCACCTTCAGCACCAGCGGCGGCGCCCCCGGCACCGGGGCTTCACCATGGTCGAACTGCTGATCACCTCGGTGATCATGGGCGTGATCTTCGCCACCGGCAGCAACGTGATGGTGACCCAGATCCGGGTGTCCTCCCAGCAGGAATCGCTGCGGCGGCTGCAGGACCACTGGGGCCGCATCAACCACCTGCTCGACAGCGAGATCACCGAATCGGCCTCGGCCACGGCCGTCCCCGGCACCTCCCTCACCCTCACCCTGGCGGGGGGACAGACGATCACCTACGCCTACGACGGCGGCACCCGGACCATGACCCGGACGGGCCCGCCCATCAACGACAACGGCACCCTCAACCTCACCGGTGGCACGGCCAACGTGTCCTCGGTGCTGCTCACCAACGTCGACGCCTTCGCGCCCACCCTCAACAACAGCCGCGAACCGGCCTACACCCTGGCCCTCAGCGACGGGCTGGGGGCGTCGTTCACTGGGCTGTCGAGTTCCAGTCGCTCGCGCACCTCCAGCTTCCCCTGACCGCCGCCCCCATGCGTGCCCGCCCACCAGCCCCGCGGCCGGCGCTCCTGCTGCCGTTCCTGCTGCTGCCGCTGCTGCTGCTGGCTGCGTGCCGGCGGCCCACGGTGGAGGTGAGCGAGAGCCAGCGGGCCGCCTGCCGCGGCGAGGCCGAGAGCGCCGCCACCCCCGAGGAGGCGCTGCGGCGCCAGGCCGACTGCCTGGCCGCCGCGCTCCGGGACCACGACAAACCACCGGCTCCTTCCGTACAGCCGCCGGCGGTGGTGGCGCCGCCGGCCCCGGCGCCCATCGATCGCTACCGCTACTGCCGGGTGCACCAGGAAGATGTGCAGGCCGCTTCGGCCCGCCTCACCAACGCCGCCAAGCCCTGGATGGTGGCCCAGAAGCGCCACGCCCCCGGCAGCGAGGAGTACCGCGACGCCCAGCAGGCCTACGACGCGGCGGTGGCGGAGCTGGAACGGCTGCTGCCCCCGGAGATCCGCAACGGCATGGATCTGCTGCCCACCGCCGCCGAGGCCTACAGCCGCTGCGATCGCCAGGTGATCGAAGGAACCTCCGGTCCGTAGAGCTAAGGGTCAGGGCTGATCGCGTGGTGGCTCAGGCCCAGGGCGGCGGCGACCCTGATCAGCGCCTGGTCGGCTGTGGCGAGGACCAACACCTCCCGGCTGGCGATGGCCAGGTGGAGGGCATCCCCGCCGCGCAGCGGCAGGCTCCCCAGCTCCTGCAACCACTGCCTGGCGTGCAGGAAATCGGTTCCCCGCGGTTCCAGCAATCGCAGGCGCTCGCGGCGGAAACACTCGAATTCGGCGTGAATGGCCCCGGCACGGTCTTCGGTGAGGTCACCCCGGCGTACGCAGAGGGCCACGACGGCGGCGAACTCCACCAGCACCCAGTGGCTGATCCAGAGGGGCGCATTGCCCTGGCTGAGAAACCACTGCTCCGCCGCAGGGAAACCGGTGTCGTTCAGGAAAAGCGACAGCAACACGCAGGTGTCGACATAGGTCCCCACCATCGGGTCCCGGCGTCGGGGCGTCATCCCCGATCCCGCCGCAGCTCATCGACGAGGGCCACCGCGTTCCCCGCAAAGGGGGGCTGGTGGTCGTGGAACCGCCGCAGCCGCTCCGGCCAAGACAGCGGACCTTCCTCGTCTGGGGCAGGACTTTCCCGCACCAGCCGGGCCACAGGCTGGCCGCGGCGGGTGATCACCACCTCGTCGCCCATCTCGACCGCATCCAGAAGGGCGGAGAGCTGCGCTTTCGCTTCAGCCAGACCAACAGATCGCATGGTCAGGTGGTCAGAAGGTCCGCCAACTGTAGGGCCGGTGTCCACCTGTGACGCCGGTCCGTAGGCTGCCCCCAAGACGATTGGCCCTCCCGTGCTGGATCAGCGCCTGCTGCGCAACGACCCGACGCTGATCACCGGCCCCCTGGCGCGGCGCGGCATGGCCACCGACCTCTCAGGCCTGCGCCAGCTGGCCCTGGAGGCCCGCGACCTGGAGCAGCGGCGCAGTGAGCTGCAGGCGGAGGGCAACCGCATCGGCAAGGAGGTGGGCGAGCGGATCCGGGCCGGCGCCGCCCCGGGCGGGGAGGAGGTGAAGGAGCTGCGGGAGCAGGGCAACCGCATCAAGCGCCAGGTGGGGGAGCTGGAGGAGCAGGAGAAGGGGATTGAGACGCAGCTGCTGGAGCAGCTGATGGTGCTGCCCAACCTGCCCTCGCCCCTCTGCCCCAGCGGCCGCAGCGAGGCCGACAACGTGGAGGTGAAGCGCTGGGGCACGCCGCGCGTCGCCGCCGCTGGCGAAGAGCTGCAGGAGCACTGGCAGATCGCCGAACGGCTCGGCATCGTCGACACCGAGCGCTCGGTGCGCATCGCCCAGAGCCGTTTCGTCACCCTGCTGGGCCAGGGCGCCCGGCTGGAGCGGGCCCTGATCAGCTTCATGCTCGATCGCCACGGCCAGCGGGGCTACACCGAGGTGCTGCCGCCGGTGCTGGTGAACACCGCCAGCCTCACCGGCTCCGGCCAGCTGCCCAAGTTCGCCGAGGAGAGCTTCCGCTGCGCCGATGACGACCTCTGGCTCACCCCCACCGCCGAGGTGCCGGTCACGTCCCTGCATCGCGGCGAGGTGCTGGGCGCCGAGCAGCTGCCGCTGAAGTACGCCGCCTACACCCCCTGCTTCCGCCGCGAGGCCGGCTCCTACGGCCGCGACACCCGCGGCCTGATCCGCCTGCACCAGTTCAACAAGGTGGAGCTCTACTGGTTCGTGGCCCCGGAGGACTCCGAGGCGGCCCACGAGCAGCTCACCTTGGATGCCGAAGCGATCCTGGAGGCCCTGGAGCTGCCCTACCGGCGCCTGGAGCTGTGCACCGGCGATCTGGGCTTCTCCGCCGCCCGCACCTACGACCTGGAGGTGTGGCTGGCGGGCGCCGGCACCTACCGGGAGATCTCCAGCTGCAGCACCTGCGGCGATTTCCAGGCCCGGCGGGCCTCGATCCGCTTCCGCGACGGCAAGACCACCCGCCTGCTCCACACCCTCAACGGCAGCGGCCTGGCCGTGGGCCGCACCATGGCCGCCCTGCTGGAGGCGGGCCAGCAGCCGGACGGCAGCGTCAGGCTGCCCGGGGCGCTGGTGCCCTACTTCGGGGCCGAGACCCTCACTGCGGCAGGGCCCCCAGCCGCCGCAGCTGGGGCAGCCGCAGGGCGATGAAGTCGGCGGTGATGCGCTCGATCGAGCGCATCTGGGCCTTGGGGTCCTCGACGACCGTCTTGTCGGCCTCCAGCAGCTGCACGCCCATCTGCTGCAGACCCAGCAACACGCAGGTTCCCAGCATCGGCCCCTCCAGGCCGTCCGTGAGGGCCCGGTGGATCAGCACCTCCACCGGGGAGATGGAGGTCACCGCCCCCAGGCGGGGCAGCAGGAGGGAGCCGTAGGAGCGGCCCTGTTCGATCAGCTGGAACAGGGCGGCGTTGACGCGCTGGGCCTCGGGGGCCGCCGCCTCCCCGGCGTCGCCGCGATCGAGGCCGATCCGGCTGACGTGGAGCAGCATGGCCGCGATCAGCAACACCCCCTCGGGTGTCTTGTCGCTGAGGGCCACCAGCTCGGCCAGGGTGCGCGGCCCGTCGTGGACCGCGGCTTCGATCGGCCCGTAGACCTTGGGATCGCCGACCACCTGCCCGAAGGTGGTGGTGAACAGATAGGGGTCGTCGTCCTTGTCCTCGGCGGCAGCCGCCGGCGGACCCTCCAGCCTCTGCACCGCCAGCGCCGCCAGCCGCTCCTCGGCCTGAAGACGGGTAAGGGGGAGGGCCCCCTTGACGAACAGGTCGCGGCGGAAGGCCTTGTTGGTCGCCAGATCGATCAGGGTCTGGCGGATCAGGGGGTTCTCCTCCTCGAGCACCGCCTCCTTCAGGGAGGGGGCCAGCAGCTCGTCGAACAGTTCCGGCAGGGTGGCGCTGCCGAGATGGCGCAGCTTGTGGCGGCTGCAGCGCCGGTGCATGTCGGCCACATAGAGGGGCTGCCAGCCTTCGCAGCCGTACTCACCGCAGAGGTAGTCGGGATTGTCCTGGCTGATCCAGGCCAGCTCGCCATCCAGGGAGGGGAAGGCGCTGCCCAGGGGCGTGGGCGCGTCCGCCGTTCCGATCAGCCGCCGCAGGCTGGCGACGGTTCGGTGGATCGTCGCCAGCGGTTGGCTGGGGTCGCTGCGGCCCGATTCGAGAGCGTAGAGCTTCTGGAAGGCCGAGCGGGCCAGCCAGCCCGGATGGGTGTTGTAGGAGCAGTAGAACAGCCCCCCGGGCCTCAGGGCCAGGGACGCCAGCTCCAGCAGGGCCTCCTGCACCGATTCGCCGATCCAGGTGGCGATGCCGTGGGCGGTGACGTAGTGGTACGGGCCGGTGTGCCCGGGCAGCCAGCCGAGCGGCGAGGGATCCCGCTGCAGGGCCACGAAATCGGCCTCGAGAAAGCGGATGTTGGTGAGGCCCAGCTGGGCCACGAGCCACTCGGAATGGCTGATGTGCTCGGGGTGGAAATCGACGCCGACGAACGATCCTTCGGGGTAGTTGGCCGCCAGCAGGGCGAGGCCGAAACCCATGCCGCTGCCGAGCTCGAGGTAGGAGAACGGGCTGCCGTCCCGCGGCCGCGGCGGCGTGTGGCCCTTGACGAGGGAGGCGAAATCCAGCCAGTTGGGGGCCAGTTCCCGGTAGGTGCCGCAGGTGTAGGTGGATTGCGAGTAGTAGCCGCGATCCCAGTGCATGGAGGGGTGGGTCAGCGGATGTAGTGCGCGGCGCCGGCGGCCACGCTGATCGTCTGGTTCCGGGTGATGGCGTAGGTGGGCACCGCCAGGGTGACGGCGATCGTCGCCGAGCGGCAGTCGGCCGACACGGTGGGGGTGAAGGCGGTGACGCCATCGAGCACCACGGCGTTGTTCTGGTTGCTGGCGACGGTGGGGTCGAGCCGGCCGCTGGTGAGGATGCGGGGGCCATCCCTGAGCACCCGGCCGGTGCCGGCATCGAAGCGGTAGGTGATCACCCGCTCCACCGGGTCGGCGTTGGCCACATCCAGGGGCACCAGCAGGCTGAAGTTGGTGGCCGGCCCGGTGACCGTGGCACAGCTGAGCGGGGTGGCGAAGGTGCCCGGCACGCAGGCGGTGTCGTTGGCGGGAGGCGTGCCGGCCTGCATCCGACAGGCCTCGACGGCCTCGGAATTGAGCAGGTAGTTGAACTTGCTCAGATCCCGCTGCAGCTGCACCGACCAGATCGTGGCGTTGGTGGAATTCAGGTGCGAGACGATCACCGAGGCGGCGGCGGCCACCGCGATTCCCCCCAGGACCGTGCCGATCAGCAGCTCCACCAGGGTGAAGCCCGAGGGGCGTACGGGGCGTAGGCGGGTTCGGTTCATGTCAACGGACGCTCCAGGCGGTGCAGTCGGTGTTGGGGTTTCCGGTGGCGTTGTTGCGACCCATGCGCTGGAGGCCGAGGGTGCCGGAGAGCCGCACGCAGCGCACCGGCACCTGGCCGGCCACGCTGATGCGCACGCTGATGTCGGTGGCGGCGCTGCCGGCATTGACGGCAGGTGCGGTGGTGCTGATCGCCCCGCGGGGGGTGAACCACCACTGCAGGGTGCCCGTGGTGGTCAGCGTCGTCGCCACCGACGCGGCCACCTGGAAGTTCTGGTTGATGTTGATGCCCGGCAGTCGTACGTCAGCCTCGGTGGCGCAGTTGGTGGGGTTGACGGAGGCCAGCACCGCCCCGGGCGCCAGGGTGCCGGTGTTCACGGTCACCTGGCAGCTGACGCCGTTCTGCTCCGGGGAGCGGGAAATCTGATCCAGCCAGGCGGCGAGCTCCACCGTGGCGGCGTTGGCGCGCTCGCGGCGCCAGCTGTCCTGGGAGACGGTGAACAGCACCGAACTGACCACACCGATGATGGCCACCGTGACCATCAGCTCCACCACCGTGAACCCACGGGCAAGGCCAGCGACGGGTGCCTTCGGCAGGAGCGCTCTCATGGGCACCAGCGGGCCATCGGCGGGGTGATGTTGGCCACCCGGGTCACCCGGGCATTGACCGTGTCGGTGTAGATGACACGGATGGTTCTGTTGGCCTGGGCGGCGGCGGTCCGGGTCACCCCGGCGGGCTGGGCCAGGGCATTCACCGCCGTCACCAGGGGGTTCAGGAAGGCCCCGCTGGCGCAGAGCTGGTCGACGGCAGCCCGCTCATCGGAGGTGGCCGGACTGGTGCCGACGATGGTGGCGGTGGTGGCCGGGTCGTCCCGCTGGGGATAGAAGTAGCGGGAATCGAGCGGATTGTTGGTGGCGCAGTTCGCGGTGGGGCCGAAGGTGGTGGGCGGCGTCACGGTGCAGACGGAGGAACAGCAGGTGAGCCGTCCGCTGAGCTGCTTGATCTCGGCGAGCTGGGAATCAATCTCCCGATCCATCGTCACCACCCGGCGGGCTTCCGCCGACGACCGGTTGACGCTGGTGAGCACCACCGCCGTTCCGGAAACGACAATCGCGAGCAGGATCACCAGCACCAGGGGTTCGACGATCGTGAAACCCCCGGCCCTCCAGACCCGGGGCTGGCGGGCCCACACCCTGGAGGTTCCGTGGCGCGCCGGGGCGGCCATCACTGGTAGTTGCGGGAGGAGGAGACGGCCCGCGCCACCCAGTCAACGCCCGTCCACTGGACGTAGTCGGGGTTGAAACCGGTGGAGAACGCCGCCGACAGGCCCACCGAGGAAGACGGCGGAATCCGGAAGTGGAAGGCGCCGCAGGGCCGGAAGCTGCTCACCCAGATCCTGCCGTTGATGCTCCAGTTGTTGGGGTTGGTGGCGAAGCCCGGCGGATCAACACCGGTTTGACAGCCATCGGACCTCAGCCGCAGGTTGCCCCAGGGTAAGTAGAACCAGGCACGGGAGATCTTGCCTGTGGCCGTTCCGGTGGCGGCCATGGTGATGAATTGCTGGCCGGGCGTTCCGGTCAGGGAGCCGTTATCACGTCCGAAGAAGTTGAGGCGATCGGGAACCCCCACATCCGAATAGGGATCGGAATCGGGGATCTCTGTGGTGCAGTTATCGGAAAGGGTGGCGCAGCGGAAATGCTGGATCGTGGCCGTGTCGCTGGTGGAGATCAGCGGATTTCCGAACGTGGAACCGCGGATGTCACCGGTCTGGCTGTAATAGAAGGAGATCGGCCCACCGGTGGTGTCCATCCTCACGCCGCCACCGCTGTTGAGGTTGATGAGCGGTCCGACGCAGTGGAACCCAGGCAGGACCGTCTGGGGAGAGGTGGTGGTGTATTCGCAGAAGCTGTTCACACCGCCCCGAGGGGCCAGTTGGACGTTGTCGATGGTGACGGTTTCATCGGCCGCGAGGGCCGTGGTGTTGATGAAGCGGATGCGGGTGTTTGCACCCACGTTGGCCGGCTGAATGGGATTGGTGATGTAGGTCCTGGCTGTATTGGCACTGTCGGTCGTGATGGTGCCGATGTCAGCCCAGGTGGTGCCGTTGCTGGACGCCTGAACGGTGATGGTGTCAGCTGTCGACGAATCAAAGTTGAAAGCGATGGCCTGGAACTTCAGGCGAGGCCCGGAATTCTCGAAGCCGGTGAGATTGATGCCACGGCTGACACTGACCGCGTTGGCGGTAGTGGATTTGCCATCGACGCTGCCAATGCGCAGTGCGTTGCTTGAGGTGCCGAAACTGGTGGCTGCTGCGATGCGCACCTTCCCCACAGTGGTGCTCTGCGCGCCATCGGCCGGATCAACTTCCACCCACGGCCCGAGCACCGCCCCCGAACTGGGGTTGAGCCACTGGGCGGTGGAGGGGGTGATGTTGGTGTTGCCGGTGTTGCCGGAATAGGAACCGGCATCGAAGTTATCGGCGATGCGATCATCCGACACATTCTCCCAGGACGTGCTGGTGCACGTGGCGAGGGTGCAGACCTCCACCCTGGGGCGATTGACAGCCGTGGGAGTGGTGGGGGTGTTGGTGCGGAAGGTGAATCGCCATGCCGCCCCCGAGCTCTGCAGCTGCATGAGCGGGTTGGGGTTGAAGGCATTCGCCGTGACGCTTGCCGTCGAGGTTGACGTGTTGGTCAGAGCACTGGCAGGGAAGTTGTAGTTGCTTCCGATCGTGGCGGCCGCCCAGCCGTTGGGACTCCAGGTGTAGTAGTAGTTGCCTGCGGTGGTCTCACTGCCGATCTCCGGCAGATCGATGGTGCCGGGGATGATGGGAATGCCGGAGATGCTGCGGCCCAGCTTGTCGCTGGCGGTGCCGCACTGGGGGCAATTGATGTTGCCCCACCAGCTGGCATCGTCGGGAGTACCAAGCGCGGCGCTGTTCACCGATTTGCTGTTCGGCGCTACCCGCCAGTTGGCGCGGTCGAAGGTGGTGTCGCCCTTGTTGACGATGCCGATCATGCTGGTGATGTTCACCACCTGGTTCGCCTTGTTCACCGTGGTGAACCGGTCGTTGGCCCAGTAGGAGAAATGGGTGCCGCCGTTGATGCCGGTGATCAGGCCGAACTCGACGCCGCAGGCCCGCTTGTCGGAGCCCAGGTTGGTGGCCGCGTTGGAGCCGAAGGAGGCCCCGCAGCACTTGGGCAGCACCTCGAATTCACGGGTCACCGTGGCGGTGGCCACGGCTGTGCCCCCCCGCATCACACGCCCCTGGACCTCGACGGTGATGAAGCCCCCGTTGGACCCCGGCAGTGCTGCGCCGGTGCCGTCGGGGTCGTCAAGGTTGATCAGGTCGCTGAAGTTGCCGGTGAAGCTTGGTCCCACCGTGGTCACCCCGCCGGTCTTGGTGGAGGCCACCGAAATCGCCCGGCGGTTCGTATTGCCGGAGGGACCGGCCGAGTAGGTGACGCGCACCAGGGCGAACTGGCGGTCGCCGCTGTTGGTCTTGCTCGGATCGGCCAGATCGCGGAACTCACCGTCGCCGAAACTCTTGGCCTGGGCCGTGGGCTGGCCGGTGCCCCCTGGCCTGGTGGCGTTGCCGTCGGTGGTGACGCAGGGGCTCTGAAGGGTGGTGGTCGAGCCGGCCCAGGTGCTCATCGCCTGGCCCGACACCAGCAGCTTGCGGTTCTGGGGCTGGTTCCAGGTGGCGATGATCTCGTCGATGCCGGCTTCGGCGGCACTGCGCGCCTCACTGCTGGAGCCCTGCTCGCGACTGCCGAGCAGGTTGCTGGCCACCAGGCTGGAGAGCCCCACGGTGCCGACCACCAGGGCCAGCAGCACCAGGATGCCGGCGAACATGGAAAAACCCGCCTGCCCTTGGCGCCGCTTCGGCGCGGTGGTCAGCAGGTGGAGCAGAAATCTGGCGTTCACGGCAGGACCGACGGTGGGCTGTACATCCATGCAGCCGATCCGGAAATCCTAAGCACGGAGGGCGAAGGCAGCACGGGCCTGCGGAAGGGTCGGCAACGATTTCGCCCTCCGGGCTCAGCCGTCGACGCTGCCGCGCGTCTGCAGGGTCTGGTCGAAGTACTGGTCGAGCATGGTGCCGGGCAGCAGGGGGCCGTCGCTGAACGCCAGCCCGACCAGGGTGTTGTAACTGCGGCTGTTCACCCACTGGACCCGCGCCGGCAGGGAGACGCTCTGGTGCTGCTCGTAGTCGCTGATGTCGAGCAGCACCTCCTCATCGGCCGTCACCTCGAGGGATCCCCGGCGCACCACGCAGGCGCCGGTGCGGCTGACATCGCCCACCGTCACGTAGACGGTGCGGCCCGTGGACAGCCGGATGCTGGCCGAAACACCCCCGGGCAGGGCGTGGCGCAGGGAGGTGCGCAGTTCTTCAGGCTCTTCACCGACTGGTTGCCCACCGGCTGGTTGCCCACCGGTCTGTTGCTCGGCCATGCAGGCAGACCCGCCCATCGACGAGGTCATGCTATCCCTCCCCTCCGGCGGCGCCAGCGTCCCGGTGCCGCGGCGGTTCCCGCAGAATGGGGCCAAATAGAGCCGGAAAACTGAATGGGTGTACTGACGGCGCTGGCGATCCTGGCGGGCCTGATCGTGGTGCACGAGGCCGGCCACTTCTTCGCCGCCACCTGGCAGGGCATCCGGGTCAGCGGGTTCTCGATCGGCTTCGGGCCCGCCCTGATCCAGCGCAAGCGGCGCGGCGTCCTGTTCGCCCTGCGAGCCATCCCCCTGGGCGGTTTCGTGGCCTTCCCCGACGACGAGGACGACAGCACCATCGCCGCCGACGATCCCGATCTGATGGGCAACCGGCCCCTGCCCCAGCGGGCCCTGGTGATCGCCGCCGGCGTGATCGCCAACCTGCTGCTGGCCTGGAGCGTCCTGCTGGCCCAGGGGCTGGTGCTCGGCATCCCCTCCGGCTTCAGCACCACCCCCGGTGTGGTGGTGGCCGCCGTGCAGCCCGGCCAGGCGGCGGCCGGCTCCGGCCTCCAGCCCGGCGATCGCATCGTGGCGGTCGATGGCACCCCCCTGGCCGGCGGCCAGGAGGCGGTGATGGCCCTGGTGGAGCGCATCAAGGACGCCCCCGGCCGCACCCTGCGCCTGCAGGCCGACCGCAACGGCACCCTCCTGCAACTCCCCCTCACCCCCACCGACAGCAGCGGCATCGGCCGCATCGGCGCCCAGCTGCAGCCGAACGGCACCGAATCCTTCCGGCCGCCCACCAGCCCGCTGGAGCCGATCCTCCAGGCCAACCACGACTTCATGGCGCTCACCCGCCGCACGGTGGAGGGCTTCGGCACCCTGCTCACCCACTTCGGCGAAACCGCGCCCCAGGTGTCGGGGCCGGTGAAGATCGTCGAGATGGGGGCCTCCCTGGCCAGCCAGGGGGGCAGCAGCCTGTTCCTGTTCACCGCCCTGATCTCGATCAACCTGGCGGTGCTCAACGCCCTGCCCCTGCCCCTGCTGGACGGCGGCCAGTTCGCCCTGCTGCTGCTGGAGGGGGTGCGGGGCCGGCCCCTGGCCGACCGCTACCAGATGGCCTTCATGCAGTCGGGCTTCGTTTTCCTGGTGGGCCTCTCCCTGGTGCTGATCGTCAAGGACACCAGCCAGCTGCCCGCCATCCAGCAGCTGCTCAGCCGCTGAGGTGCCCCGCTTCCCCAGCCCCCGCACCCGGGCGCCCCTGATCCTCGAGCGGCTCGGCGTCCTCTACCCGGAGGCCACCTGCTCCCTCGACTGGCGCACACCCTGGGAGCTGCTGGTGGCCACCATGCTCTCGGCCCAGTGCACCGATGAGCGGGTCAACAAGGTGACCCCGGCCCTGTTCGAGCGGTTCCCCGATGCCGCCGCCGCCGCCGCCGTCGAGAGCGACGCCGTGGAGCCCTACGTGCAGTCGACCGGCTTCTACCGCAACAAGGCGAAGCACATCGTGGCCGCCTCCCGCCTGCTGATGGAACGCCATGGGGGCGCCGTGCCGGCGTCGATGGAGGAGCTGCTGCCCCTGCCGGGGGTGGCCCGCAAGACCGCCAACGTGGTGCTGGCCCACGCCTTCGGCATCAACGCCGGCGTCACCGTCGACACCCACGTGAAACGGCTGGCCAACCGGCTCGGCCTCACCCGCCACAGCGACCCGAAGAAGATCGAACCCGACCTGATGAAGCTGGTGCCGCGGCCGGAGTGGGAGACCCTCTCGATCCGGCTGATCTTCCATGGCCGGGCCGTCTGCGTGGCCCGCAAGCCCCGCTGCGCCGGCTGCGGCCTGGCCGATCTCTGCCCCAGCCACCAGGGCCCCTGACCCGGGTCGGCCTGGGTGGACGGGGCGGGCCAGACGGTACGATGGCGGGCTGAAGTTTCCCCCTCCTCCGGCCGCATGGCGAAGAAGTCGATGATCGCGCGTGACGTGAAGCGCCGCAAGATCGTGGAGCGCTTCGCAGCGCGCCGTGCCGCCCTCAAGGAGGCCTTCGATGCGGCCGGCGATCCGATGGAGCGCCTGGAGATCCACCGCAAGCTGCAGTCGCTGCCCCGCAACAGCGCCCCCAACCGCATCCGCAACCGCTGCTGGGCCACCGGCAAGCCCCGCGGCTACTACCGCGATTTCGGCCTCTGCCGCAACCAGCTGCGCGAGCGCGCCCACAAGGGTGAGCTCCCCGGCGTGGTCAAGTCCAGCTGGTGAGCCGGGGGCTCCAGCCCTTTCACCGCAACGGCTTTCGGTCGCATCAGGCGCCCCGTGAGGGCGCCTTCTTCATGGCCTGGAACGGCGGATGCGAGAATGGTCGGCGACAACAAAACGGACATAACGCCCAGTGCAAGGACACACTCAGTCGATCTCCTTCGATGGTCGGGAGATCCGGCTGACCAGCGGCCGATTTGCGCCCCAGGCCGGGGGCTCGGTGATGGTGGAATGCGGCGATACAGCGATTCTGGTCACCGCCACCCGCTCGAAAGGCCGGGAAGGCATCGATTTCCTGCCGCTGATCTGCGATTACGAGGAGCGTCTCTACGCCGCCGGCCGCATCCCGGGCAGCTTCTTTCGCCGTGAGGCCCGCCCCCCCGAGCGGGCCATCCTCACCTGCCGCCTGATCGACCGGCCGATGCGGCCCCTGTTCCCGGGCTGGCTGCGGGACGACCTGCAGATCGTCGCCACCTGCATGTCTCTCGATGAGCGGGTTCCGCCCGACGTGCTCGCCGTGACCGGCGCTTCGATGGCCACCCTGCTGGCGAAGATTCCCTTCATGGGCCCCATGGCCGCCGTGCGCGTCGGCCTGCTGGGTGACGACTTCGTGCTCAACCCCAGCTTCCGCGAGATCGAGCGCAGCGAACTGGATCTGGTGGTGGCCGGCACCCCCTCCGGCGTGGTGATGGTGGAAGCGGGCGCCAACCAGCTGCCCGAACAGGACGTGATCGAGGCCATCGACTTCGGCTATGAAGCCGTGGGCGAACTGATCCGGGCCCAGCTGGCCCTGCTCAAGGAGCTCGGCATCGAGCAGGTGCTGCCCGAGGAGCGCAGCGAAGACCCCGCCCTGCCCGAGTTCCTGGAGAAGGAATGCGCCAAGGGCATCGGTGAGGTGCTCAAGCAGTTCGGCCAGACCAAGGCCGAACGGGACGAGAAACTCGACGCCATCAAGGCCGAGGTGGGCGAGAAGATCGCCGCCCTCGGCGGCGAGGACCCGATCAAGGTGGCCGTGAGCAGCAACGGCAAGCTGCTGGGCAACACCTACAAGGGCCTCACCAAGAAGCTGATGCGCCAGCAGATCATCGTCGAGGGCAAGCGGGTCGATGGCCGCAGCCTCGACGAGGTGCGTCCCATCCAGGCGGCCGTCGGCGTGCTGCCCAAACGGGTGCACGGGACGGGCCTGTTCCAGCGGGGACTCACCCAGGTGCTCTCCTGCGCCACCCTCGGCACCCCGAGCGATGCCCAGGAGATGGACGACCTCAACCCCATCAGCGAGAAGACCTACCTGCACCACTACAACTTCCCCCCCTATTCGGTCGGTGAGACGCGGCCGATGCGCTCCCCCGGTCGGCGCGAGATCGGCCACGGCGCCCTCGCCGAGCGGGCCCTGATCCCCGTGCTGCCCTCCAAGGAGAGCTTCCCCTACGTGCTGCGGGTGGTCTCGGAGTGCCTCAGCTCCAACGGCTCCACCTCGATGGGCTCGGTCTGCGGCAGCACCCTGGCCCTGATGGACGCCGGCGTGCCCCTGGCGGCCCCGGTGAGCGGCGCGGCCATGGGTCTGATCAAGGAGGGCGAGGAGGTGCGCATCCTCACCGACATCCAGGGCATCGAGGACTTCCTCGGCGACATGGACTTCAAGGTGGCCGGCACCGAGAAGGGCATCACCGCCCTGCAGATGGACATGAAGATCTCCGGCCTCGCCGTCAAGACCATCGCCGACGCGATCAACCAGGCCCGTCCGGCCCGGCTGCACATCCTCGGCAAGATGCTCGAGGCCATCGACAAGCCCCGCGACGTCCTCTCCCCCCACGCCCCGCGTCTGCTCAGCTTCCGCATCGATCCGGAACTGATCGGCACGGTGATCGGCCCCGGCGGCCGCACCATCAAGGGCATCACCGAGCGCACCAACACCAAGATCGACATCGAGGACGGCGGCATCGTCACGATCGCCAGCCATGACGGCGCCGCCGCCGAGGAGGCCCAGCGCATCATCGAGGGTCTCACCCGTCGCGTCAGCGAAGGGGAGGTGTTCAACGGTTCGGTCACCCGGGTGATCCCGATCGGCGCCTTCGTGGAGATCCTGCCCGGCAAGGAGGGGATGATCCACATCTCCCAGCTCTCCGAAGCCCGGGTCGAGAAGGTGGAGGACGTGGTCAACGTCGGCGACCAGGTGACGGTGCGGGTGCGGGAGATCGACAACCGCGGCCGCATCAACCTCACCCTGCGGGGCGTTCCCCAGCAGGAGCCGGCGGCGGTCTGATCGCTGCGGGGGGGCCTGGCCGTGCGGCTGGGCCCTCAGCCCTAAACTGGTTGGCAACTGGTTGGAATCGGGCGATGAAGACCGTCGGGGCCTTCGAGGCCAAGACCCACCTCTCCAGCCTGCTGGAGGAGGTGTCCGCTGGCGAGGAGATCCTGATCACCCGCCACGGCAAGCCCCTGGCACGGCTGGTTCCGGTCAACGCCCATGGCCGCGAGCGCCGCATCGAAGCCATCGAGCGTCTGCGCAGCTTCGCCACCGGCCGTCGCCTAAACGGCCTCTCGATCCATGAGTTGCGGGACGAAGGCCGCCGGTGCTGAGGTTCGTCGCCGACGTTTCCGCTGTCTGCGCCTGGTGTTTCGAGGACGAGCGCACCGCGGCCTCAGAGGCGATCCTGGCCCGTTTGCCGGAGTCCGAACTCTGCGTGCCGGCGCTGTTTCTCTGGGAGCTGGCCAACGTGCTGCTGATGGCCGAACGGCGCGGCCGGATCAGCGCAGCGGATCGGAGCCAGTTCCTCACCCTTGTGATTCAGCTCGATCTGGCCATCGATCCCGCAGACCCGGCCGTCGTCTGGCATGACGTCCTGAGCCTGGCAGCCCAGCACCGTCTCACCAGCTACGACGCCGCCTATCTGGAACTGGCGATGCGCGCAGGTCTCCCCCTCGCCAGCCGCGACAACGCACTCATCGAGGCCGCCAGGACCTGCGGGCTGGCGCTGCTCGCCTGCTGAATCGGCTGGTTCCCGCTCAGACGGCGAAACCCGGATCGATCAGCGCCATCGCCGCCGCCGCCAGGCGGCAGAGATCGGCGTGGGCCGGGCCGTGGCTGGCGATCAGGCAGCCCGCCTGGCGCACGTCGCCGTTGTTATAGGTGAGGGGCCGGCCATCGGCATGGCTGAAGGCGCCGCCGGCGGCCACCAGCACCGCCTCCGGGGCGGCCATGTCCCAGTCCTTGGGGGCACTGCGGCCCGACAGGGAGATGTAGAGGTCGGCCTCCCCCCGCAGGATCGTGGCCACCTTGCCGCCGACACTGCCGATCGCCAGGCTGCGGGCGGGCCGCAGCTCGGCCAGCAACTGCTCCAGGCGGTCGTCGCGGTGGTTGCGGCTGGCCACCAGCACCAGCTCCTCGCCGCGGCCGCTGAGGGTGGCGGGGGTGCGCTCACCGGCCCGGTTCTCGCGCCAGGCCTCACCGCCCGTGCCGGCGTCGCCTGCCCCCACCAGCCCGAACCAGAGCTCCTCCGGCTCCGGCAGCAGCACCACCCCCAGCACGGGCCGCTGGCCGTGCACCAGGGCCAGGTGGACGGCGTACTCGCCGGTGCCCTGCAGGAAGTCCTTGGTGCCATCGAGGGGATCGAGGATCCACAGCCACTCGGCGTCCAGGGGCTGGCCCGGCACCAGCATCTCGGCGGCGGTCTCCTCGCTCAGCAGGGTCCAGCCCGCGGCCGGGAAGGCCGCCGCCAGGCCGTCGAGCAGCCAGCGGTTGACCGCCAGATCCGCCGCCGAGACCGGCCCCTCGCCGCCGTGGTCGACGCTCATGGCCGGCGGGAAACCGTAGGGGGGCTGCTCGCCGCGGGCATAGGCCCGCAGGATGTCGGCCGCCCCCCAGGCCAGCCGGCGCAGTTCCGCCAGCAGGGGCTCACGGCCGATGCCGTCGGGCAGGGCGAAGGAAGACGGCATCATGGAGACCCGAAAACGGCATTGTGCAGGAATCGGTGCAGGAGCACGAACCCGCCGCCGGCGTTCTCTATCTGGTGGGCACCCCCATCGGCAACCTCGACGACCTCTCCCCCCGGGCCCGGCGGGTGCTGGCGGGGGCCGACCGGGTCGCCTGCGAGGACACCCGCCGCAGCGGCCTGCTGCTGCACCACCTCGGCATCAAGGCGCCGCTGCTGAGCTTCCACCAGCACAACCAGACGGCCCGCATCCCCCAGCTGCTGGCGGCCCTGGAGGCGGGCGAAGCGATCGCCGTGATCAGTGATGCCGGCCTGCCGGGGGTGTCGGATCCGGGCCAGGAGCTGGCGGCCGCCGCCCGGGCCGCTGGCCGCCAGGTGATCTGTGTTCCCGGCCCCAGCGCCGTCACCACCGCCCTGGTGAGCAGCGGCCTGCCCACGGGCCGCTTCTGCTTCGAGGGCTTCCTGCCGCCGAAGGGCGGCCCCCGGCGCCAGCGGCTGGAGGCCCTGGCCGGCGAGGAGCGCACGATGGTGCTGTTTGAAGCCCCCCACAGGCTGCTGGCCCTGCTCGAGGACCTGCTGGCGGTGCTCGGCGACCGGCCCCTGCAGGTGGCGCGGGAGCTCACCAAGCGCCACGAGGAGCAGGTGGGCCCCACGGTGGCGGCGGCCCTGGCGCACTTCCAACGCACCCCGCCCCTGGGGGAGTGCACCCTGGTGCTGGGCGGTGCCCTCCCGGCGGCGGCCCCCGTCTGGGACGAGGCCGACCTGCGCCGCGCCCTTGGGGAGCTGGTGGCGGGCGGCCTCAGCAACCGGGAGGCCGCCCGCGCCCTGGCCGAGCGCAGCGGCCACAGCCGCCGGGACCTCTATGCCCTGCTGCACCGCGAGCCGTCAGACTGAGGCAGCCGGTCCTGCGACCCCCCGATGCTTCTGCGCCTGCGCCTCCTGTGCGGCAGCCTGCTGGGCGGCACCCTGCTGCTGACCCTGCTTTGCCTCGGGGCCCAGAACCTGGAGGTGCGGCCCCAGCTGCGCTTCGGCTTTGCCCGCAGCGCCCCGCTGCCGGCGGGCTTCATCGTGGGGGTGGCCCTGGTGCTGGGGGTGATCAGCGGCGGTGCCAGCGCCGCCCTGCTGCTGCCCGGCAACCCGCCGGGCGACGAGGGCTGAGGCCTCAGCTGCCGGGAAGGGCGTAGAGGGAACCCTCGATCACCACCCGGCTGATGCCCTGGGCCAGCAGGTAGGGGGCGGTGAGCTCGAACACCTTGAGGTCGGGCACCTTGATCACCCGCTGGGTGCGGCCGCACTGGCGCTTGGCCTGGCGGGGGTTGAGGAACACCACCAGGGCCTGGCGCTCCAGCTCGGCATCCGGCAGCCGGCCCAGCTCCGGGAACTCGCTCAGGGGCCGGGCCTGCAGTTCCACGGTCTTGTCGACCAGCATGTAGGCGCTGGAGGGCAGGGCGGCGCTGGCCAGGGGCTGGAGCCGGCCGTCGGCCCCCGCCGGGGCGCCGTCATCGAGCAGCACCACGGGGATCGGCTGGAACGGGTTGATCTCCCCCTCGGCCCCGTCGTCGGAGCCCTCGTCGTCGCCGTCGTCGCTGGTGAGCAGATCGTCGTCATCGGCACCGAAGTCGTCGGCATCCTCGATGGCCAGCACGGCGGGACCGTCCTCCGCTTCCGCCTCGGCACGCGCAGGGGCCGCCACCGTCAGGCGGCGAGGCGGGGCTGGCAGGGTCCTGCGGGCCGTGGTGGGCGTCTCGGGGGCGGGCTCCAGGGCGGGCTCCGGCTCAGCCGGCACTTCCGGCTCGGGATCCGGCTCGTGCGCCGCCTCCGGCTCGGGGGCGGGCTCGGGCTCGGGGGTGCTGATGGCGAGGGCCGTCTGCAGGGTGTCCGGGGCAGCGGCCGGGTCGGCATCGCCAGTGGCTGTCCGGCTGCGCCGGCGGGAGCGCTCCGCCTTGAGGCGCTCGTACTCCTCGTCGCCGAGTTCCGTGCGAACGACGCGGATGACCGTGTTGGTGCTGCAGCCGTAGCTGTCCGCCAGCTGCTGGCTGCTGGAACCCTCCCGGAATCGCCCAACCAGCTCGGTTTTCTGGCTGTCGCTGAGCCGGGTGGCGGCCATGGAACGGTTCAAGCGCGGTCGTCCACTGTAGGGGCGGCTACCGGAGTGGCCTGGCCGCCGAACACTGGCACAATGCCCACCTGGCTCCCTTAGCTCAGCTGGATAGAGCAGCTGCCTTCTAAGCAGCCGGTCGATGGTTCGAATCCATCAGGGGGCGTTGGTGGACCCGGCGGATCCGGGGCTCGAAGCCCGAGCAAGCCATGTAGAGTCGTGTATCTACATCCCGCCGGCACCGGCCGTGCTGGACGCCTTGGCACCATCCCAGCCCAGTCAACGAGCCGAGGAACCTGGCCGGCGCGCCCAGCAGGCGATCCGCCGCTGGGGCAACAGCCTGGCTGTCCGGATCCCGGCCGAGTGCCTGCGTCAGGCCGGGCTGCGGGAAGGCGACCCGATCGAGATCGTCGTCGGAGCCGACGGCCGACTGAGTCTGGAGCCCGTGCAACGGCTGGATCGCCGCGCGCTGGCCGCCGACCTGCGCCAGCTCCAGGCCACCATGCCGATCACCCCATCGGTGATCGAAGCGTGCCGGGACCGGGAGCGCTGGTGAGGTCGCCCCAGCCGTGATCTACCTGGACACCAGCGTCGTGGTCGCCCTGCTGACCCCGGAAGCGTCCAGCCCGCGGGCACTGGAATGGCTGGAGCAGTGCCGCGACACCCTGATCAGCAGCGACTTGCTGATCACCGAAACCCACAGCGCCCTCGGCCTCAAGCAGCGCCACCACGGGCTCAGCCCGGAAGCCCGCAGAACCGCCGGAGAGCATTTCGAACGTCTGTTGCAGGGCGGGGTGGAACTGCGCTCCCTGGACCGGGAGCGAGTCCGCCAGGCTGCTGGGCTGCTGCAGGATCCCGCTCTCGGCTTGCGCGCCGGTGATGCCCTGCACCTGGCGGTGGCCCTCCATAGCCGCTGCTCCCATCTGGCCAGCTTCGACGGGCGGATGCGGCAGGCCGCCGCCGCCCTGGGCCTGGCTCCAGCGCTGGACTAGCGCCGCACCGGCACCACCTGCATGCCGATCGGCGCCAGGGCGATCAGGGCCAGCTTGATGTGCTGGATGCCGAAGGGGATGCCCACGATCGTGACGAAACAGGCCACTGCGGCGCTGAGGTGGCCGATCGCCAGCCACCAGCCGGCCAGCAGGAACCAGATGACGTTGCCGACCAGCCCCAGCGGACCGGTGCCGAAATCCATCCGGCCGGTGAGCTCGCGGCGGCTGACGGCCTCGTAGCCGAACGGCCAGAAGGAGAAGTTGCCGATCACGAAGCAGGCCCGGGCCCAGGGGATCCCCACGATCGTGATCGCGGCCACCAGGCCGGCCAGCCACCAGCCCAGGCCCATCACGAAGCCCCCCAGCACGAACCAGAGGACGTTGAGCAGGAAGCGCAGCATGGGGAGAACCGGTGCTGCGCTCCAGCATGACGCCGTTCGGCCCCTCAGCCGCAGGGTTCGGCCGGGGCGGTGCAGCTGGCGGCCAGGGCGGCGAGCCAGCCCCTCAGACGTTCCAGGGCTTCCGGCTGCAGGCGGTAATACACCCAGCGGCCACTCTGGCGGTCGGTCAGCAGGCCTGTTTCCTTCAGCACCTTGAGGTGGAACGACAGCTTCGACTGAGCCAGGCCCAGGTCGGTGGTGAGGTCGCAGACGCAGCGCTCGCCGCTGCCCAGGGCCTCGATCACCTGCAGGCGGATCGGGTCGGACAGGGCCCGCAGCAGCAGGCGCGCCTCCTCGGCTTCCAGGGGGGCCGAGGCGCTGGCGATCGGCCCAGAAGCGCCGGGAATCGGCGGAGCGGCGGTGGTCCTTAACCCGGCCATAAATCGATCAACTCTGCTTGATGCGAGGTTAGGAGCCTGTCGCGGCAGGCGCTATGAGGATCGGCATCAACGGGTTCGGGCGGATCGGTCGCCTGGTGTTCCGCGCCCTCTGGGGGCGGCCGGGCCTGGAGCTGGTTCACGTTAATGACAGCGCCGGGGACGCCGCCGGCGCCGCCCACCTGCTGGAATTCGACTCGGTGCACGGCCGCTGGAGCCACGCGGTGGCGGCCGAGGCCGACGGCGGGGGCTTCACGGTGGAGGCCAACCGGGTGGGGTGGTCGCGGGGGAGCGATCCGGCGCTGGTGCCCTGGCAGGAAGCGGGGGTGGAGCTGGTGCTCGAGTGCAGCGGCAAGGTGAAGACGCCAGAGGCCCTCGCCCCCTACCTGCACCAGGGCGGCGTGAAGCGGGTGATCGTGGCCTGCCCGGTGAAAGGCGCGCTGGACGGCATCGACATCCCCAACATCGTCTTCGGCATCAACCACGGCACCTACGTGCCGAACCGGCACCGGATCCTCACCGCCGCCTCCTGCACCACCAACTGCCTGGCGCCGGTGGTGAAGGTGGTGCACGAGAGCTTCGGCATCCGCCACGGCTCGATCACCACCCTGCACAACATCACCAACACCCAGGTGGTGATCGACAGCTTCAAGAGCGATCTGCGCCGGGCCCGCTCCTGCAGCCAGAGCCTGATCCCCACCACCACCGGCTCGGCCAAGGCGATCGGCATGATCTTCCCCGAGCTGCAGGGCAAGCTCAACGGCCACGCCGTGCGCGTGCCCCTGCTCAATGCCTCGCTCACCGATGCGGTGTTCGAGCTGGAGCGCCCGGTGACGGTGGAGGAGGTGAACGGCGCCTTCGCGGCGGCGGCGGCGGGCCCCCTGCTGGGCATCCTGGGCTACGAGGAGCGGCCCCTGGTGTCGGTGGATTATCTCAACGACAGCCGCAGTTCGATCGTCGATGCCCTCTCGACGATGGTGATCAACGGCACCCAGCTGAAGGTGTACGCCTGGTACGACAACGAGTGGGGCTACAGCTGCCGGATGGCCGATCTGGCCTGCCATGTGGTCGCCCTGGACGCCGCCCGGGCGGAGTGAGCGGCCCATGCTTCCGACCCTTTCCGGCCGGCCGCTCACGGCCCTGCAGCAGTACGCCATCGTCACGGCCAACTACTGGTGCTTCACCCTCACCGACGGCGCCCTGCGGATGCTGGTGGTGTTCCACTTCCGCTCTCTGGGCTACAGCACGCTGGAGATCGCCTTCCTGTTTCTCTTCTACGAGTTCTTCGGCATCATCACCAACCTCTGCGGCGGCTGGCTGGGGGCCCGCTTCGGCCTGCGCCTCACCCTCTGGACCGGCACCCTGATGCAGGTGGCGGCCCTGATGATGCTGGTGCCCGTCGCCGAAAGCTGGCCGAAATGGTGGAGCGTGGCCTACGTGATGGTGGCCCAGGCGCTCAGCGGCATCGCCAAGGATCTCAACAAGATGAGCGCCAAAAGCGCCATCAAGTCCGTGGTTCCGGAAACCCCCGACGACCACGACAAGGGCGAGAGCCAGCTGTTCCAGTGGGTGGCGATCCTCACCGGCTCCAAGAACGCCCTGAAGGGGGTGGGCTTCTTCCTCGGCGGCCTGCTGCTGGCCACGATCGGCTTCAACGCCGCCGTCGGCTCCATGGCGGCGGGACTGTTCCTGGCCTTCCTGCTGACCCTGGTGCTGCCCGGGGAGATCGGCCAGATGAAGCAGAAGCCCGCCTTCCGCTCCCTGTTCTCCAAGTCCCCCGGCATCAATCGCATCTCCCTGGCCCGGTTCTTTCTCTTCGGCGCCAGGGATGTCTGGTTCGTGGTGGCCCTGCCGGTGTTCCTGCAGACCAGCCTCGGCTGGCGCTACTGGGAGGTGGGCGGCTTCATGGGCCTGTGGGTGATCGGCTACGGCATCGTGCAGGGATCGGCCCCGGCCCTGCGGCGCCGCTGGGGCCAGACCGCGCCGCCGGGCGTTTCCGCCGTGACCTTCTGGAGCGGACTGCTCACCGCCATTCCGGCCCTGATCGCCATCGCCCTCTGGCGCGAGGTGGGGAATCCCGGTGTGGCCGTGGTGGTGGGACTGGCGGCCTTCGGGGTGGTGTTCGCCATGAATTCCTCGATCCACAGCTACATGATCCTGGCCTACACCGATGCCGAATCGGTGAGCTTGAACGTGGGCTTCTATTACATGGCCAACGCCGGCGGCCGCCTGCTCGGCACGGTGCTCTCGGGTGCCCTGTTCCTGGTGGGCGGCCTCCAGGCCTGCCTGTGGAGCTCGGCCCTGCTGGTGGGTCTGGCCTGGCTGGTGAGCACCCGGCTGCCGGCGCCGCCACGGCAGGCCCAGAGCCGCCCGCTGGCCATCGGCTGAGCGCTGACCCTCGGCTGAGCGCTGACCCCAGAGCGCCGCCCCCGAGCGCAGCCCGCGCCGGCGGAGCTGTTGTCGCCATGCTGGATCCCGTTGTCCCGTCGGCCATGCCCTTGAGCGCCCCGCCCCGCCAGAGGTTGCTGGAGGCGAACGGCGGCTGCTGGGAGGGCCTCTTCCACCGGCTCGGCCCCGACGGCCGCGGGATCGAGCGCTTCCCCACCCGGCTGCGGGTGAGCGATGAGGACGGCACGATCGAAGCCGCCCTCACCTACCTGAACACCGGCCGCGTCGTGCCGATGCGCTTCAGCGAGCCGCCGGCGGCGATGCAGATCAGCGCCGCCGGCCACAGGAGCCTGGGCATGGATCGGATGGGTCCCTGGCCCTGGATCGCCGAACTCTGCGTCGTCCACGGCGAGCGGCGCCGGCGCATCGTGCTGCGCCATGGCGTGGAGAGCCTCGGATCCGAGAGCATCGAATCGGGGGTCGCCGGCGGCCCCCTCTGCCGGATCGAGCGCCGCTACACCCCCTACGGTCTGCTGGAGCCGCTGTCGCCGGACTGATGGGGCCTCCGCTGGTTTATCACCCGGCCTACGCGGTCCCCCTGCCCAGCGGCCATCGCTTCCCGATGCAGAAGTTCCGGCTGCTGAAGGAGCGGCTGGAGCAGCTGGAGCTGGCCCGCCCGGGGCAGATCCACCAGCCCCTGCCGGCGCCGCGCCGCTGGCTGGAGCAGGTGCATGGCCGCCAGTACCACGAGGCCTTTTCCCGGGGGCTGCTGACCCCCCAGGAGGTGCGCCGCATCGGCCTGCCCGTGTCGGAGCCCCTGGTGCGGCGCAGCTGGCTGGCGGTGGGGGGCACCGTGCTCACGGCCCGGCTGGCCCTGCGCCACGGTCTGGCCTGCCACCTGGCGGGCGGCACCCACCACGCCTTCCCCCTGCACGGCAGCGGCTTCTGCATCTTCAACGACTGCGCCGTGGCGGCCCGGGTGCTGCTGGACGAGGGCCTGGTGCGGCAGGTGCTGGTGGTGGATCTGGACGTGCACCAGGGCGACGGCACGGCGGCGATCTTCTCAGGCGACCCTCGGGTGTTCACCTTCTCGATGCACGCCGCCAGCAACTTCCCCCTGCACAAGCAGACGGGCGACCTCGACCTGGCCCTGGAGGACGGCGTCGGGGATGACGCCTACCTGCGGACCCTGGAGCGGACCCTGCCGGATCTGCTGGATCAGGTGCGTCCGGATCTGGTGCTCTACAACGCCGGCGTCGATCCCCACCGGGACGACCGCCTCGGCCGGCTGGAGCTGAGCGACGACGGCCTGTACCGGCGCGACCGACTGGTGATCGATGCCGCCCTGCGGCGCCGCCTGCCGGTGGCCACCGTCATCGGCGGGGGCTACGACGACCTGGCGGCCCTGGTGGAGCGCCACACCCTGGTGGTGCGGGCCGCCGCTGGGCTCGCCCGGATCCATGCCACCGGCATGGCGCTGTCACGTCCGGTCACAGATGGCCCCCGCCCCGGTCAGGGCTGAGTCATACGGGGGCGTTTTCCTGGTGGGGCCACGGAGCTTCGACCATGATCAGCCGTTCCTCCCGCCTGCTCCACGCCGCCCTGGTGGTGGTCTGCGGCGCCGGAATCGTCTACGCCCCGGTCCAGGCCCAGACCTCCCTGACCGTGCCCCTGGGGCAGTCCGGGTACTACGGCCGAATCAGCATCGGCAACCAGGCCCCACCGCCGGTGCTCGGCTACGGCCCGGTGATCGGCTGGCAGCCCTTGGGCAGCGACCGCTGGAACCCGTCCGCGATCGAGCCCATCTACCTGCGGGTGCCCCCCCAGCAGGCCCGCGACTGGGGCCGCTACTGCGGGCTTTACCAGGCCTGCAACGTGCCGGTCCTGTTCGTCCAGGACGACTGGTACCGCAACACCTACGCGCCGAAGGTGCGGGCGGCCCAGGCCAGGCAGGCCCGGCAGGCGGCCCGGCAGGCCCGGCGCGCCGCGGAGGCACGCGATCGCTGGCGTGCCTCCCGTGAGGAGGGGAAACGGCTGGTGACCCCCGACGGCCGCGTCTACGTGCTGGAGAAGCGGCGCGACCGTGACGACGACGACGATTGAGTCAGCGCCGGCCGTGGCCGCCGCCCGACTCAGCGGCGGCCGAGCAGGTCCTCCCAGGTGAGGGGATGCTGGGCCGGGTCGTGGCGGTGCGGCCTGGCCGCCAGGGGGCAGCAGGGGTAGGCATGGGGACCGCGGCCGGAGGCGGCGGCGCCGGGGATGGGGCGGGTCGCGCCGGACGGGCGCCTGGAGAGGGTGTTCATCGGAAAAGTGGACAGGGGGATATGGATCTCGCACCGGGAGACTGCCGATACCCCGCGGGGAATCGCACACGGCAGTCGATGTTGGACCTTATGGACCGACGTTGGACCTGGTGGACCGACCCCAGGAAGCGCGGGGCGGCTCGGTGCTGGCTCCGACGAAGGCGAACAACAGGTTCGCCGGCTTCTGCCGGATCGCTTCATCCTAGCCGATGCTCTGGCGGCCCCATCGCGGCAGATCGCAGAAACCAGGCGAAGAGGTGGTGACGCAGACAACAACCGGACCTAGAATTGGCACTCCCCCTGTTCTCGCTTCATGGCAGGGGCGTGCCGTGCCCTTTTCATGTCACAGGATCAGCATCCCGAAGGGAAGCGTGCCAGCACACGGCACCACGTCCCTGTCGGCGTCTCGGTGAGCCTCACCCTGGCCACGAAGCAATCGGTGTTCGTCAATCTCCGCGATGTCAGCGAACAGGGGGCCTGCGTGCTGCGTCAGGGCAGCCTGGACGTCCAGGAGGACGACACCGTCATCTTCGAAGCCCGCAACTACGACGCAGGCTCGAAGGTGACCCTGCGCTCCAAGGTGCGCTGGGTGCGAAACACCGGCTTCAACACCTACGTGGGCCTGTCCTTCCTCAACGCCTCGCTCCCCCAGGACGCCCTCACCAGGCTGGTCGCCTGATCCAGGATCAGCCCTCCTCGGCGCCCGCTGCAGCCTCCTGACCCGGTAGCGGACCGTCCGTGAGCGTCCGGCTGAGCTGGGCGCCCCGAAACTCCGCGCCATCGACCCTGGCGCCCCGCAGATCCGTCCGACTCAGATCGGCCCCGGTGAAGTTGGCCGCGCGCAGATCGGCGCCACGAAAATTAGCCCCGCTCAGATCGGCGCGGCTGAAATCCGCCTCGGCCAGATCGGCGCCATGGCAGTCGGCGTTGCGCAGCACCGTGCCGGAGAAGTTGGCACGGCGCCAACGGCTGAACGGGATCCTCAGACCTTCGAGATCCACGCCCCCCAGATCGAAGTCGTCCTGCCAGAGGCCATCGGCGGAGAGCATCTCCAGGGCCCGGAGGCGGCCCAGGGTGTTGGCGGCCCCGGCCTGACGCTGGGCCAGCAGCAGCTCGAACATCTCCTGGTGCTCTTTCTCCTTGCGCTGTCCGGCTTCGAGCAGATAGAAGATCGCCGCCGTGACGATGCTGAACGATTCGACCGTGCCGATGCTGATGATCTCCAGGAAATTGCTGGTCAGGCAATGGGACTGGCCGGCCTTGGCATGGCAGTTCTCGAAACGGTTGACCACCGCCAGCAACGCAAAAGACAGCACGGCGGCCATCAGCACCCGGAAACCGAAGGAGCGGTCCAGCAGCCGGAAGAACGGCGATTCACGCCGCCGCTTCTGGCGTGCGTACCAGGTGGAGGAGGGCCTGCGCATCCGGGTCAGTCCTGGGTTGGAGGTGAGGGGAAGATCCGGTCCCAGTCACGCCGCAGGCTGACCAGGCTCCAGTCGTGGCGCCCGGCCAGCTCCAGGCCCTGATCCAGGCGGCCGAAGGGGGAGGCGCGGTCGTAGGCCACCTCCCGCTCGCCGTCATCGTGGTGCAGCAGCAGCCCCAGCCGCTGGCCGGGGCCGGCGGTGGTCCAGCGCAGCATGGCCAGGTCGCCGTCGGAGTTGCCGAAGGCCGCGATCGGGCGCCGGCCGATGGCCCGTGCGATCCCCACCGGCTTGGCCTCCCCGTCGTTGATGGAATCGACCATGGCTTCGCGCCAGACCGTCGGCTGGCCGTTCTCCTCGCCGTAGCGCAGCTGCAGCGTCGAGCCGATCACCCGCTCCGGAGGGATGCCGTAGGTCTCCTCAGCGAACACCCGCACGAACTCGACACCGCCACCGGTCACGATCCAGCTGCGGAACCCCCTGGCCCGCAGGAAGGCCAGCAGTTCCAGCATCGGCTGGTAGACGAGCCCGGTGTAGGGCACCCCCAGCCGGGGATGGCGGGCCTCCCGCAGCCAGGCGCGGGCCAGGTCTCTGAAGGCCGCGTCGGTCATGCCGGCGTGGGTGATCGCCGCCAGCTCCAGCAGCCCCTCGAGGCCGTGGCCCATCAGGGCCTTGATGTCGTCGTCCAGGGCCGCCGCCACCAGGGAATGGCGTGCCAGCTCGGGGCGCTCCGCCACCAGAGTCCGTACGCGCTGGAGGGCGAAGGCCAGCTGCACGTACATCGGCTGCTCCGACCAGAGCGTGCCGTCGTTGTCGAACACGGCGATCCTCTCCTGGGGCGCCATCCAGGCGGGGTCCCCGGGGGTGCTGACCGCCAGGGCGAACGCGAGCAGGCGTCGCTTGACGCTGCCCTCGCGCCAGGAGGGCAGGGGATCGGGGCCAGCGTCAGCGGTCATGGGGCGAAGGCTGGGGCTGGAGGGAAACCGCCGGCAGCGGAGTTCCGCCGGCCCACGCTGGCACAGCGACGGAGAAGCCCGGCCTCGCCCAGCCGGAACCCGACGCCATGAAAAAACCCCCTGCGCGAGCAGGGGGTTGAGAAAGTCCAGGAAATCTGGAGAGGCTGGATCAGCCGATCGCCGGGGCGGT
>NZ_JAFKRJ010000028.1:0-200 GCF_019038515.1 Synechococcus sp. CCAP 1479/10
GGCTGGCTCACCGGCACCACCTTCGCCACCTCCTGGTACACCCACGGCATTGCCAGCAGCTACCTGGAGGGGTGCAACTTCCTCACCGCCGCCGTCAGCACCCCCGCTGATGCCATGGGGCACAGCCTCCTGCTGCTCTGGGGCCCGGAAGCCCAGGGTGACTTCGTCCGCTGGATCCAGCTCGGCGGCCTCTGGCCCTT
>NZ_JAFKRJ010000029.1:0-119333 GCF_019038515.1 Synechococcus sp. CCAP 1479/10
CCCTGGAGGCAGCTCAACAGGGAGCTGCCGCATGATCACAACCAACCACTCTCATAAGGCCTGGACCGATAAAGGGGGTCACGTCACTGTTCTATGCCTTTGAGAGCGAGCGCTCGAAGCGGCTGGCGATGCTGGATCCCCTCACCCAGCTCGCCAATCGCCGCAGCTTCGATTCCTTCCTGAAGGGGAATGTCTCCGCCTCCAGAGCCGCCCAGGTCAACCTGTCCCTGGCACTCATCGACATCGATCAGTTCAAGGTGGTGAATGATGTTCTGGGCCACGCCTACGGCGACCGATGCCTCAAGGAGATCGCCGATGCCCTGCGGACGTCCCTGCGCCGAAAAAGCGACTTCGTGGCCCGGCTGGGGGGCGAGGAATTCGCCATCATCCTGCCCAAGACCGATGCCGATGCCTCCCTGCTCCTGTGCGAGAAGCTGCGCGAGTCGATCCAGGACAAGGGCATCTACCACCCGGGAGTCGCCACCGGCAACGTCCTCACCGTCAGCATCGGCATCGCGGCCTAGGATCCGAACTCGATGGCCGAGTGCGACGCCGACAGGCTGCTGCAGCTGGCCGACGACTGCCTCTACGAAGCCAAACGCCATGGCCGCAACCGGGTGGTCTGCCGGTCCCTGCACAGCCAGGTCGGCCTCTCCGCCTGACCCCATGACCCACCCGAGCGTCCCCCCCGTGCATGTGCGCCTGTTCGCCGGCCTGCGCGAACAGGCGGGCTGGGGCGAACGGCTCATCCAGCTCGACGCCCGCCCAGGTGCCCAGCGCACCACCGCCGCGGATCTCTGGCGGCAGCTGGCCCTGGACGGCGGCCCCAGCGAGGAGGGCGCCGAGCTGCCGGCCACGGTCCGGGTGGCCATCAACCAGGCCTTCGCCGCCCCCGACAGCCCCCTGTCCCCCGGCGACGAGGTGGCCTTCCTGCCCCCGATCACCGGAGGCTGACCCATGTCCACCACCAGCCCCGTCCGCCCGGCCCCCCCGATCGAAGTGCAGCTCCTGGAGGCCCCCTTCCAGCCGCTGGAGCGGCTGGCGGCCTGGCAGCGGAGCCTGGCTGCCGAGGGGCCCGACGCCACGGGATCAGCTGCCGAAAGCCACTTCATCGGCCGCGTCCGCCCCACCACCGCCGCCGGCGAGCCCCTCGAGGCCCTGGAACTGGAGCACTATCCCGGCATGACCGAGGCCCAGCTGCGGAGCCTCGCCGAGGCCTGCGCGGCGCGCCACGGGGCGGGCGCGGTGCTGGTGGCGCACCGGGTGGGGCGGGTGCGGCCGGGGGAGGCCATCGTGCTGGTGGCCGTCCAGGCCGACCGCCGCGGTCCCGCCCTGCGCTGCGTCCAGGAGCTGCTGGAGGATCTCAAGCACCACGCCCCCTTCTGGAAACGGGAGTGGAGCGGCGGCAGCGGCACCTGGGTGGCCGGCAACACCCCGCTGTGAACCCTTCCACTCCCCTCCCTTCGCACCCCGTTCCATGGGCCAGTCCAGCGACGCCCTCTCGGCCGACCAGATCACCTTCATCGCCGCCCAGAAGCTCTTCTTCGTCGGCACCGCCACCGCGGACAGCACGGTGAACGTGTCCCCCAAGGGGCGGGATGCGTTGCGGGTGCTCGACGAGCGCCGGGTGATCTGGCTCAACCTCACTGGCAGCGGCAACGAGACCGCCGCCCACGTCCAGGCGTGCCCGCGCATGACGCTGATGTTCTGTGCCTTCGAGGGCCCGCCCCAGATCCTGCGGCTCTACGGCACCGCCCGCACCATCCAGCGGGGCGAGGCCGGCTGGGACGGTCTGTACGCCCACTTCGAGCCCCTGGCCGGCGCCCGCCAGATCTTCGACCTGGCCATCGAACGGGTCCAGACCTCCTGCGGCATGGCGGTGCCCCGCTACAGCTACGGCGGCGACCGCACCGAGCTCGACAGCTGGGCGCGCCGGAAGGGGAACGACGGCCTGGAGCGTTACTGGAAGCGCAAGAACCGCCGCAGCATCGACGGCCTCCCCGCCCCGATTCCGGCGCCGATCGCCACCCCCACAGCGGCGGACGCCAGCAGCGACTGACTCAGAGCAGCGGCAGCCGCAGCAGCTGGGCCCACAGCTCCGTGCCGGCCTCCAGGGCACCCACCTCGGCGGGGATCTCCAGCAGCAGGTCGGCCCCCTGCAGCGAGCCGATGCGGGAGGAGGCCTGGCTGCCCTCCACCAGCGCCAGCAGGGCGCCGTCGCCAGCCACCGCCAACCGGGCCCGGGCCAGTTCGGGCCGGCCGGCGCCCCGTTTCAGTGCCGAGGCCAGCCGCACCTTCAGCCGCGGCAGCAGCAGCACCTCACCCCCCTCCAGCTGCTGCAGGGCCGGCCACAGCAGCTGCAGGGCCGTGATCGCCGCGGCCACCGGGTTGCCGGGCAGGCCGAAGAAGGGCCGCGTCCCCAGCTGGCCGAAGGCGAAGGGCCGGCCGGGCTTGAGGAACAGCTTCCAGAAGCCCACCTCCCCCAGCTCGCTCAGCAGGGGCCGGATCCAGTCGCTGTCGCCGGCCGACACCCCGCCGGTGCTCACCACCACGTCGCAGCCGGCGGCCAGCTCCCCTAGGGCCTGGCGGAGGGCAGCGGGATCGTCGGCCACCACCCGCTGCTCGCTGACGGGGTAACCCAGCCGCTCCAGCAGGGCCCGGAGCAGGGTGCCGTTGCTCTCCCAGATCTGCCCCGGCCCCCGGGCCGCGCCGGCCGCCACCAGCTCATCGCCGCTGATCAGCAGCCCCACCCGCGGCTGGACACGCACCTCCAGCGCCGCCACACCGCAGCTGGCCAGCCGCCCCAGGGCGGCGGCCCCCAGGCGCACCCCGGCCGGCAGCAGTGCGTCGCCGGCGGCGGCCTCCTCCTCCGGGGCCCGGATCCAGGGGTTGGGGCCCGCCTCTCCGGTGAGCACAAGGCTGTCGGCAGCGGGATCGGGCGTCACCAGCTCCTGGGGCAGCACCCGCTGGGCCCCCTCGGGCAGGGGCGCGCCGGTGAGGATCCGGATCGCCTCCCCCGCCGCCAGCACCGCTCCGTAGGGCGCGCCGGGGGCGGAGCGGCCCACCAGGGACCAGCGGCGGCCAGGGCTGGGGGCCTCGGCTTCGGCGATGGCGTAGCCATCCATGATCGAGGCCCGGAACCCCGGCACAGCCTCGGCGGCCCGCGCCGGCTCGGCGCTCACCCGGCCCAGGCAGCGCGCCAGCGGCAGCCGCTCACGGCCCGTCAGCGGGGTGATCGCCGCCAGCACCCGGCGCCGCGCCTCCTCCAGGGGCAGGCCTTCGCGGGGGAACGGCTCAGCCATCGGACTCCCCGGCCAGGGCCTGGACAGCAGGATGCACCCAGGGGCCCCGGCGCCCCCCTTCCTTGCGCAGCAGCCGCACCGGGCCGATGGTCATGGCCGGATCAGCCGACTTGACCATGTCGTAGAGGGTGAGCAGGCCCACCTGCACCGCCGTCAGCGCCTCCATCTCCACGCCGGTGGCGCCGGTGGTGCGGGCGCTGGCCTCCAGCCGCAGCCCGCTGCCGTCGGCCATCGGCTCGATCAACACCTCCAGGCCCGTCAGGGCGATCGGATGGCACAGGGGAATCAGCTCCCAGGTGCGCTTGGCTCCCTGGATCGCCGCCACCCGGGCCACCGCCAGCACGTCCCCCTTGGCCGCCCGGCCCTCCAGCACCAGGGCCAGCACCTCGGGGGCCATGGTGATGCAGCCCTCGGCCACGGCGCGACGGTCGCTGGCGGGCCGGTCGCCCACCTCCACCATGTGCACCTGGCCGGCGGCGTTGAGGTGCGAGAGGCCAGGCTGGTTCATGCCGGGGCGCAAGCGTCGGGACGGTGCCCCCAGCATGGCGCTCATCGCAGCGGCAGCAGCCCGCCCGCGGGCAGGGAGAGCACCAGGGGGCCGCTTGCTGCAGCCGGGGCAAGGACGCTCCAGGCCCTTCGGGGCAGCTCCACCAGGATCGGTTCTATGGGCCCGCCCCCCGGGAGGCCGGGCCCCGCGGGGCTGGCCTGGGGCACCACCGAGACGCTGACATGGCGCGGCCCCTCGCTCACCCCCACCACCCGGCAGAACCAGTGGTGGGCCGCCCCTGGCACGGCAGCGGCGGCGAGCTCCAGCTGGTGAGCCCGCATCCCCACGTGGCTGACGGCCGCCTCCAGGGGCTCCGGCAGCTCCAGGTCCAGGCCCCAGGCCAGGGCCCGCAGCCGGGTGGGCCCGAGCCACTGCACCGCGGAGATGTTCCTGCAGCCCGTCAGCCGCGCCACCGTCACGGCCCCGGGCCGCTCGAACACCTCCTCGCGGGGGCCATGGCGCAGCAGCGCCCCCCGGTCGATCACCAGCAGTTCCTCGCCCAGGCGGTAGGCCTCCTCCATGTCGTGGGTCACCAGCAGGGTGGGCACCCCGGAGCGGGCCGTCAGGTCCTCCATCAGCTGCTGCAGGTGCTGGCGGCGGTGGGTGTCCTGGGAGGAGAGGGGCTCATCCAGCAGCAGCAGGTCCGGCTCGGTCACCAGGGCCCGGGCCAGGGCCGTGCGCTGCTGCTGGCCCCCCGAGAGCTGGGCGGGGAACAGCCGCGCCTGCTCCTGCAGCCCCACCGCCGCCAGCTGGGCCGCCACCCGGGCGTGGCGTTCGGCCGGCGGCAGGTGGGCCAGGCCGAAGCCCACGTTGGCGGCCACGCTCATGTGGGGGAAGAGGGCATCGTTCTGAAGCATCACGGCGATGCGGCGCCGCTCCGGAGGCAGGTCGATGCCCCGCTCCGCATCGAACAGCACCCGGCCGTTGAGCTCGATCCGCCCGGCCCGGGGGCGCTCCAGCCCGGCCAGCAGGCGCAGCAGAAGGCTCTTGCCGGCCCCGGAGGGCCCCAGGATCGCCAGCCGGCGGCAGGAGGTGTCGAGGGCCAGCTCGAAGCGGAAGTCACCGTGGCACTGCTGGAGCGCAAAGCGGAGGCCGAAGGGGCGCTCGAGCACCAGGGGGGGCACTGGAGGCCCCGGCGGCGACGGGGGCACGGCCGGGGCAGGCGCAGCCGCGGGTGTGCCCGGCCGGCGCGTCCGGCGGGAGCGGCTGAGGAACAGCTGCACCAGCCCCAGGCAGAGCCCGTTCAGCAGCAGCACCTGGCCGGTCCAAGCCCAGGCCCGGGGCAGGTCGCCGGCATCGACGGCCGCGTAGATCGCCAGGGGCAGGGTCTGGGTGCGGCCGGGGATGTTGCCCGCCAGCATCAGGGTGGTGCCGAACTCCCCCAGGGCCCGGGCGTAGCTCAGGCTCAGGCCTGCCCCCAGGCCTGGCAGCACCAGGGGCAGGGTGATCCGCCGCCACACCCGCCACGGCCCAGCCCCCAGGCTGCGGGCCACCCCCTCCAGGCCGGGATCCAGCTGCTCCAGCGACGCCAGCAGGGTGCGGTACATCAGGGGGAAGGCCACCACCGCCGCGCTCAGCACCGTGGCGGGCCAGCTGAACACCAGCTCCAGCCCCAGCCGCGCCAGGGGTTCCCCCAGGGGGCCGTAACGGCCCAGCAGCTGCAGCAGCACGAACCCCAGCACCGTGGGCGGCAGCACCAGGGGGGAGAGCAGCAGCAGGTCGGCCGTGGCGCGCCGCGCGCCCCGCCAGCGCCGCACCCGATCGGCGGCGAGGAACCCAGCCGGGAGCACCAGCAGCACCGCCAGGGTGGCGCTACGTAGCGACAGCACCAGGGGCGACAGGCCGGGGCCGGCCTCCATCAGGGGGCCCGACCGGGCAGGATCTCGAAGCCCTCGCGACGGAACAGGGCCCGGGCGGCGGGGCTGCCCAGGGAGCGCAGATAGGCCAGGGCCAGCTGGGGCTGGCGGCTGCTGCGCAGCACCGCGCCGCTGTAGCGGATCGGGGCATGGCTGGTGAGCGGGGCGGTGGCCACCACCCGCAGGCCCCCCAGTTGCACCGCATCGCTGCGGTACACGAAACCGGCGTCCACGTTGCCGTCAGCCACGGCCCGGGCCACGGCCCGCACCGACCCCAGGGGCACCAGCTTCGGGGCCACGGCCGCAGTGAGTCCTTTGTGGGCCAGCACCTGGCGGGCGTAGTCGCCGGCCGGCACGGTGCCGTCACCGATGGCGATGCGCCGCACCCCGGGGCCCGCCAGTCCCGTGACGTCCAGGGGGCGCCGCGGCGCCCGGGCCGGCACCACCAGCACCAGCCGGTTGCCCAGAAGATCCCGGCGGCTGCCGGCCAGCAGGAGGCCCGCCCGCTCCAGAGTGTCCATCGGCCGGGCGCCGGCGGAGAGGAACACATCCGCCGGGGCCCCCTGCTGGATCTGCTGTTGCAGCAGACCGGAGGCGCCGAAGTTGAACTGGGGCGGCGCCGTTCCCTGGCCCCTGGTGAAGGGAACGGCCAGGGCCTGCAGCGGCCCCGAAAGGCTGGCCGCCGCACTCACCAGCAGCGGCGGGGCCGCGGCCCTGGCCTCGCCCTGGCGGCCGCCCGCCGCGGCCACCAGGCCAACGACGAGCAGAGGTCCGGCCAGCAGAACCGCAACCGCTGCGCGCCGGGGCAGGGGGGTGGCCATCGGCGGCGCAGTCGGAGGCCTCAGAAGGGTATCGGCATCGCCACATCGGCCGGCGACGGGGCGCAGGACGGCACCCGCTCCTGCACCACGGCGCCCACCACCACGATCGACGGAGAGGCGAACGCCTCGGCCTCGACCCGGTCGGCCAGCACGTCCAGGGTGGCCACCAGCTGCCGCTGGCCCCGCACGGTGCCCTGCTGGATCACGGCGGCGGGGGTGCTGGGGGCGAGCCCGCCTTCGATCAGCTCCGCGATGATGTGGCGCAGGTTGTGCAGGCCCATGTAGATCACCAGGCCGTCGCTGCTGCGGGCCAGGCCGCGCCAGTCGACGCCGGGGCGGCGCTTGTCGATCTCCTCGTGGCCGGTCACGAAGGTGACGCTCGATCCCGCCCGCCGGTGCGTGACCGGGATGCCGGCGTAGGCGGGGGCGGCGATGCCGGCCGTGACCCCCGGCACCACCTGCACCGGGATCCCGTGGGCCGCCAGGTGGGCCGCCTCCTCACCGCCGCGGCCGAACAGGAACGGATCGCCGCCCTTGAGGCGCACGATCAGCCGGTGGCGGCCGGCCAGCTCCCGCAGCACCGCGTTGGTGCTGGGCTGGGGCACCGAGTGGTGGCCGCGGCGCTTGCCGACGAAATGGCGCTCGCACCCTTCGGGCACCAAGTCCAGCAGGGCGGTGGGCACCAGAGAGTCGTAGACGAGGGCGTCGCACTGCTGCAGCAGCCGGTGGGCCCGCAGGGTGAGCAGGTCCGGATCCCCCGGGCCCGCCCCCACCAGGTACACGGTCCCGGGGCCGTCATCGACGCTGGGGGCCAGGGTCTCGTCCGTCATGGCTCCGTCATGGCAACGCCATCAGGGCCTCCAGCACCACGGCCCGGAACCGGGGCCGCTGCAGCAGCGGCAGGCCCAGCGACGGCGGCAGGGCGTCGGTGAGCCGGTTGGCGGCCAGGGCCAGGGGCAGGGCGGGGCCAGACAGGGGCAGCGGAGCGTCCTCGGGACTGGGGGCACTGTATGGAGTGGCGCGGCAGCGGCCACCGGTGACCGCCTCCAGGTGGGCCAGGAACGTCGCCCCCAGCGGCCCCTCCAGCGGGTGATGCAGCAGCCAGGGTGCTGGCTGGGCAGGGGCTCCGGGCGGCTGAACTGGCGCCGGCAGCGCCGCCAGCTCGGCGGCCAGGGCCCGCTGCCAGGCGGGCCAGGCCCCCAGGAACGGCAGACGCCGCACGGGCCCGCGCCGGCGGCAACGCTCGGCGATCCGCGGCACGTCCCGGCGCACATGGCTGCCGGGCAGGAGGAAGAGGGGCACCAGGGCCAGGGGGGCGGCGGCGCTGCCGCGGGGGGCATCCGGCGGCTCGCCCGCCGTCAGGGCCTCCAGCCCCACCGGAGCGCCGCGCCCCGCCTCCAGCTCCCTGGCCAGGGCCTGCAGTTCGGCGGGGATGACGCCACCGGAACGGCCATGCACCACCAGCAGAAGGGGGCTTGCGATGATCCCGGGCATGCCCCTCACCCTAGGGATCACCGTAAGGAGGCCGCCGCGCATGTCGACGCCGAGCCCCGGGGGGGAATGGACGGCGCAGCGGCGGCAGGAGCGGGCGGAGGCGCTGGGGGCCGACCAGCGCCGCTTCCGCGAGCTGATCGCCGCCCTGGGCAGCGGCGAACGCAGCGGCCGGGCCCTGAGCAGGGCCGAAGCCGGTGAAGCCCTCGATCACCTGCTGGACGGGCGCTGCACGGACGCCCAGGCCGGCGCCTTCCTGATCGCCCATCGCCTGCGGCGCCCGGAGCCCCAGGAGCTGGCCGGCATGCTCGACAGCTACGCACGCCGCGGCCCGCGGCTGGCGGCGAGCCCCCGCCGGGTGCTGAGTTTCGGCGTGCCCTTCGATGGCCGCAGCCGTTCCGCGCCGCTGCTGCCCCTGGTGGCCCTGCTGCTGCTGGCGGCGGGGGCCGGCGTGGTGCTGCACGGCGGCGATCCGATGCCGGTGAAGTACGGCCTCACCACCGCCGAGGCCCTGGCCGCCCTCGACCTCGACCGCCGCGGCCTCCCTTGGGACGCGGTGAACCGGCGCTTCGCCGCGGAGGGGCTGGCCCTGCTGCACCAGCCGGCCCACTTCCCGGCGGCCGAGCGGCTGGTGACGCTGCGGGAGCAGGTCGGCAAGCGCCCGCCGGTCGCCACCCTGGAACTGCTCTGGAGCTGCCACCCCGGACCCCACCTGCAGGTCAGCGGCTTCGTCCACGCCCCCACCGAGCGGCTGGCCTCTGAGGCCCTCGCCGCCACGGGCCAGCACGATCTGCTGCTGATCAAGGGGATGGAGGGGGGCGTGGAGCTGCCCACCAACCGGGTGGCGATCGCCTCCCACCGGCAGGGGTCAGCGGCGGGTGACGCGGAGCGGCTGATCCTGCGGGCCCGCGACCACGGCCTGGGGGCCCCCGAGGTGCCGCTGGAGAGCGTGGCCCAGTGGCGGGGCCAGGCCCGGGAGGCCCTGACGGGCTCCGGACCCCTGCGGCCCGGACTGATCTGGAACGGTGGCTTCCTGCTCTGGCGCGCCGGGATCAGCGAGAGCCTCCAGGCGGGGCTGACCCGGGCGGAGCGGCTGCTGGAGGACGGGGCGGTGGAGGACCGGCGCCGCCAGCTGGCCCTCACAGCAGGGGATACCCCCCCAGCAGGGCGCCCACCCGATCCAGCAGGTTGTTGATCAGCCGGCGCCCCAGGCGCTCCCCCTCCTCCCCCCAGCGCTCCCGGCCAGCCCTGATCTGCTCCACCCCGTCGGGTCCGAGGGCCTGGCGCACGTAGTCGCCGTCCTCTTCGAGCCAGACCTCCAGGGCGGCGTCCGTCACCTCCGCGTGGAACTGGAGCCCGTGGGCGTGATGGCCGATGCGGAACATCTGTTCGGCGCAGAGGGGCGTTGACCCCAGCAGGGTGGCGGCGGCGGGGAGCCGGATCCGGTCCCCGTGCCAGTGGAGCGCCGGCAGGCCGGCCCCGAGCCCCGCCAGCACCGGTTCCTGACCCTCGGACCGTGTCCAGTCCACCAGCCCCCAGCCCACTTCGTAGGCCCGCACCGGCGGGTCCCCCGCCGTCAGCGGCACCACCTGCCCCCCGGCGGCGAAGGCCAGCAGCTGGGCCCCCAGGCACAGCCCCACCACCGGGCGCTCGCACGCCAGGCACTCCCGCAGCAGGGCCACCTCCGCCGCCAGCCAGGGGAAGGACGGCGATCCGATGTCGCCCACCCCCATCGGTCCCCCCAGCACCAGCAGGGCCTGGTCGGCCCCGAGCCGGGGCATCGGCTCCCCCAGGTCGGGCCGGCAGACCGTCACCGCCCAGCCCCGGCGTCGGGCCTCCTCGCCGAAACGGCCCGGTCCTTCCCGCTCCAGGTGCTGGATCACCACCAGGTCAGTCATGGGTGGGCAGGACGGCGATGGGAGCCCCAGCATGGGGGCGTCCGCCGCTCCGGGCCAGGTTCCATGGGCAGCGATCCCAGCCTCCGCCAGCTGCTGATGCTGGTGATCGGGTCGATCGGACTGGGCTACGTGCTATATGGCAGGAAGCAGGCCCATGCTGTGGCCCTGGGCTGCGGGGTGCTGCTGGTGGTGGTTCCCTACGGCATCAGCCACCTGCCGGCCCTCGTGGCCGTGGCCCTGCTGCTGATGGTGCTTCCATTCCTCCTGCACCGCTTCCTCGTCTGAGCCATGCCGACGCCGCAGGAGGTGCTGCACTTCTGGTTCGAGGAGACGCCCTCCTCCGCCTGGTTCCGACCCGGTCCCGACCGCGACCGGATCGTGCGGGAACGGTTCGGGGCCCTCACCGACCAGGCCCTGGCCGGCAACCGGGCCGCCTGGGGCGAGAGCGCCGTGGACGCCCTGGCCCTGCTCCTGGTGCTCGACCAGTTCCCCCGTCAGATCTGGCGGGACCAGGCCCGCGCCTTCGCTGGCGATGGGCAGGCCCTGGCCCTGACGCTGCGGGCCGTGGAGGCGGGCTGGGTCGAAGCGGAGCCGGCACCGGAACGGCGGCCGTTCTGGCTGATGCCCCTGATGCACAGCGAGGATCTGGCGGTGCAGGAGCTGGGCCTGCCCCTGTTCGAGCGCCACACCGACGCCCGCACCTCCGAGTTCGCCCGCCGTCACCATGCGGTGATCGCCCGCTTCGGCCGCTTCCCCCACCGCAACCAGACCCTCGGGCGGCCAAGCAGCCCGGAGGAACGGGTGTTCCTGCAGCAGCCCGGCTCCCGCTTCTGAGGCCCCCGATGCGCTCCCCCACCGACCCTGCCGACGCCGCCGACGCCGACGCCGACACGACCCTGCGGGCCGCCGAAGCCACCGCCCACCGGCTGGCAGGCGAGCTGTTTCCCTGGGACCTCACCCGGGCCCTGGAGCTGGCCCTGCTCAAGACCTTCTGCGTGCCCTCCATCTCCGGGCTGCTGGCCCGCACCGGGGAATTCGAGCAACGACCCCGCAAGCGCTACGACGACACCGGCCTGATGGTGGCCGAACTGCTGCGCCATGGCCTGGACAGCCCGGCCGGGGCCGCGGTGATCGAGCGCATGAACCGCATCCACGGCCACTACGCGATCGGCAACGACGATTTCCTCTACGTGCTCTCCACCTTCGTGGCCGAGCCGATCCGCTGGCTGGCCCGCTACGGCTGGCGGCCCCTGACCCCCCTGGAACAGGAGCACCTGTTCCGGTTCTGGCGCGGGGTGGGCGAGCGGATGGGGATCGGGGCGCTGCCGGACACCCTGGCGGACCTGCTGGCCCTGAATGAACGGGTGGAGCGGGAGGCCTTCGCCCCGGCGGCCACCAACCGGCGCATCGCCGAGGCCACCCTGGCCATGCTCCTGGCCGACTGGCCCGGCCCCCTGCGCCCCGCCCTGCGGCGGGGTCTGCTGGGCCTGCTGGACCGCCAGACCTGCGCCGCCCTGGGCTGGAGCACCCCGCCCGACTGGCTGCAGGCGCTGGTACTGCAGGCCCTGCGGGCCCGCAGCCGGGCCGCCGCCCTAGTGGCCGGAGGCCGCGCCCGCCTGGGCCGGCCCGCCCCCGCCCGCTTCTATTCCCAGCAGCCCACCCCCAGCTACGGCGCCACGTTCCGGCTCGAGCAGCTGGGCCCACCGCCGCTGCTGGCGGATCTGGCGCTGCCCGCCCCACCGGCCCTGGCTAAGCAGGAGGTAACGCCCCCCTCCCGCCAGCCCATGGCCGCCCCCCTCCAGTCCCCCCACTTCGCCCTCGTGCGCACGGAGGACGGCTGGATCCTCGAGGCCCGCGTCACCAAGGATCTGGAGGGCGACTGGCTGCTGAGCCGCCACGAGCTGGAGGAACTGCACGGGCTGCTGGAACGGGTGATCGCCTCCTGACTCCCGCCGCTCCCCCCGATCCCGTGGTCCCGGACCAACCCGCGACCGCCCAGACCCCGGGCCGCCTGCTCAACGTTCTGGGGGTGACCTTCGGCATCGCCGGCGCCGTGGGCGGCACCATCGGCGCCGGCATCCTGCGCACCCCCGGCCTGGTGGCGGCCCAGCTGGGCAGCGGCCCCTGGGTGGTGGCGGCCTGGCTGGCCGGCGGCCTCTACGCCCTGCTCGGCGCCAACGCCGTGGCGGAACTGGGGGCCAGCCTGCCCCTGGCCGGCGGCTGGTACGTCTACGCCCGCCGCTGCTTCGGCGATGCCGCCGGCTTCACGGTGGGCTGGATGGACTGGATCGGCCACTGCACCGGCATCGCCTGGGTGGCGGTCACCATCGGCGAGTACGCGGCCTTCCTGCTGCCGGGCCTGGAGCTGCCCGGGAAGCTGGTGGGGCTGGGGGTGGTGGCCCTGTTCACCCTCATCCAGCTGCTGGGGGTGGAGGCCGGCAGCGGCAGCCAGAAGCTGCTGAGCCTGGCCAAGGCGACCGCCTTCCTGGCGGTGGTGGCGGCCTGCTTCCTGCTGGGAGGCCCCGACAGCCGCGCCGCCGCCAGCGCGGCGATCCCCACCGCCGCCACGGCCCTGGCCACCCCGGCGGGCTGGACGGGGATGGCGGTGGCGTTGGTGTTCTCCCTGCAGGCGATCGTCACCACCTACGACGGCTGGCACAGCCCCATTTATTTCTCCGAGGAGTTCAGCGAACCCCAGGAGGACCTGCCCCGCTCCCTGATCGGCGGCGTGCTGGCCGTGATCGCCATTTACACCCTGTTCAACCTGGCCCTGCTGCGGGTGCTGCCCCTGAAGGTGATCGCCGTCTCCAGCCTGCCGGTGGCGGACGCGGCCGCCCTGCTGTTCGGCGCCTTCGGCGGCCAGGCGATCACCGTGCTGGCGCTGCTGTCCCTGGCGGGCCTGATCAACGCCTCGATCATGGGCGCCCCCCGCATCCTCTACGGCCTCAGCCGGGACAGGCTGTTCAGCACGCTGGTCGACCGGGTGAACAGGGGCGGCACCCCCACCGTGGCCCTGGTGCTTACCAGTCTGGCCTCAGCCCTGCTGGTGCTCTGCGGCGACTTCACGATCCTGCTCGGGCTGGCCGCGTTCCTCTACGTGAGCCTCTACCTGGTGGGGATCGTCTGCCTGTTCGTGCTGCGCCACCGGGAGCCGGAGCGGCCACGGCCGTTCAAGGCCTGGGGCCACCCGTGGAGCACCGCCATCGTGTTGGTGGGGTCGATCGCCTTTCTGGTGGGCGCCCTGCTCAACGACACCGCCAACAGCGGCTGGGCCCTGCTGCTGATCGGCGTCAGCGTGCCGGTGTTCCAGGCCACCCGGGCCCTGACGCCGGCCGAAGCCCCATGACCTCGCGGTGGCCGCCGGCCTGGTGGGACGGCGCCCTGGCGGGGGAGATCCTGCAGCGCAGCGGCGAGCACCTGCTGCTGGTGGGCACCGCCATCGGCCTGGCCCTGGCCATCAGCCTGCCGCTGGGCCTGTGGATCAGCCGCCGGCCCCGCTGGGCCGGGCCGGTGCTGGCCCTGGCCAGCACCGTCCAGACGGTGCCGAGCCTGGCGATCTTCGGCCTGCTGCTCACCGTGCCGCTGCTGGGGGGGATCGGCACCACCCCGGCGATCGTGGCCCTCACCCTTTACGCCCTGCTGCCCCTGCTGCGGGGCCTGGTCACCGGCCTGGCCCAGGTGCCTCCGGGGCTGAAGCAGGCCGGCCATGCCCTCGGCCTCAGCGAGCGTCAGGTGCTGCTGCACGTGGAGCTGCCCCTGGCCCTGCCCACCCTGATGGCCGGCCTGCGGGTGGCCACGGTGATCGGCGTGGGGGTGGCCACGATCGCCGCCGCCATCGGCGCCGGCGGCCTGGGGGTGTTCATCTTCCGGGGCATCGCCACGGTGAACAACGGCCTGATCCTGGCCGGGGCCCTGCCGGCCGCCGCCATCGCCCTGCTCGCCGACGGCGGCCTGGGGTGGCTGGAGCGGCGGCTGGCCCAGCCCCGCGCCAAGGGCCCCAGCGGCGGGCGGCGACGGCTGCTGCGGCTCGCCTGGGGTCTGGCGGGACTGGCCCTGGGGGCCGTGCTGGCGCTGAAGCTGCTGCCGCCCGCCGGCGCCGGCACGGTGCGGATCGGCAGCAAGAGCTTCACCGAGCAGCTGATCCTGGGCGAACTGCTGGCCCAGCAGATCGAGGCCTCCACGCCGTTGAACGTGAAGCGGGACTTCGGCCTGGGGGGCACCGGCCTGATCCATGCCGCCGTGCGCAGTGGCCGCATCGACGGCTATGTGGAGTACACCGGCACCGCCTGGACCACGCTTCTCAGCCAGCCACCTCCTCCGCCGGAGACGCCTGATCCGGCGCGGCGGGTGTTCGAGGAGACGCGCCGGCTCTATGGCGAGCGCTTCGGGCTCACCGTGTTCCCCTCCCTGGGCTTCGAGAACAGCTTCGCGATCCTGGTGCGCCGATCCGAGGCCCGGCGGCTGGGGATCGCCACGATCAGCGAGGCGGCCCCCCACACCCCGGGCTGGCGGGCGGGCTTCGGCTACGAGTTCCTCAACCGCCCCGACGGCTTCGCCGGCCTGGCCCAGCGTTACGGGCTGCGCTTCGCCCAGCCGCCCGAGGCCATGGATCTGGGCCTCACCTACCGCGCCCTGGCCGAGGGGCGCGTCGACCTGATCGCCGGCGACACCACCAACGGCCTGATCCCCGCCCTCGACCTGCAGCAGCTGCGGGACGACCGCCACTACTTCCCCCCCTACGACGCGGTGCCCGTGTTCAACGCGGCGACGCTGCGACGGCGCCCGGAGCTGGTGCCGGTGATCGAGGCGCTGGCCGGCCGGATCCCCGCCGCCACCATGCAGCGCCTCAATGCCCAGGTCGACCTCGACGGACTGGACGTGGCCGAAGTGGTGCGCCGCTGGCGCCTTCAGGAGGCCGGCGCGGCCGGAGCCGAGGGCGACTCCTGACCGTTGCCGGCGGCGGGCCCGGGGCGCCGGAACACCAGCACCGGCAACTCGGTGTGGGTCAGTACCCGCTGGGTCTCGCTGCCCAGCAGCAGCCCGGCGAGGCCGCGGCGGCCATGGGAGGCCATGAAGATCAGGTCGCAGCCGTGGCGGGTGGCGGCGTCGATGATCGCCTCGTAGACGACCGGATGCTCACCGATGGCGGTGTCGCAGGGGACCCCGGCCTCCTCGGCCAGGGCCCTGGCCCGCCCCAGCAGCTCGTCGGCATAGGACCGCTCCGCCTGGGTGAACTGCTCCACCACGGCCGGATCGAGCAGCACCGGATCGCCATAGAGGGAGCCCTGGGGCGGCATCGCCAGGTTGGCGAGCACGTGCAGGAAGGTGATGGTGGCCCCCGATTCCTGGGCAAAGCTCACCGCCCGGCGGATCGTGCCGTCGGAAAGATCGGAGCCGTCGGTGGGCACCAGCAGGTGACGGAACATCGGCCTCGCCTCACGCGCGCTGGGGTGCGCTCATGATCGCCCGGCCGCCAGGCGCCGCTCCACGCGCCGCGCCAGCTCCGGGTCCAGGCGGCGGCGATCCAGGGCGGCCAGGTCCTCCCCTCCCCCCGGCAGGCGGGCCAGCAGATCCACGGCCGTGGCGGCCAGGGCGGGGTCCAGATCCCCCACAAGGGCGCCGAGCGCCTGCCGCAGGGGGAGCGGCGGCCAGACCCCGAGCCCCACGGCCAGGCCCTCCAGGGCGGCCCGGCGCCGTTGCAGCGGCAAAGGGGCCAGAGCCTGGTCCCGCAGCAGGGGGAAATCGTCCGGGTGGCGCTGATGGCCCAGCAGGGGCAGCAGGAGCGCGGCCCGTGCCGCCGCTGCCGAGCCGTCGGCGGGGGAGGCGGCGGACGCTGCCAGGGCCTGCCGCAGCAAGGTGCGGCAGCGGGAATCGCGGTGGCGGCCGATCACGGCCAGCAGGGCGGGGTCGGCGGCGGGCTGGGCCAGCCACCAGGCCAGCAGCCGTGCCGCCGCCGGGCCATCGAGCCGCTCGGCCAGGGCGGCGAGCAGGTCAGGGGCGGGCCGCAGCGATCCCGCCTCCACCGCCTGCAGCCAGGGCTCCAGGTCGAGGTCCCGGGCCCGCCGCAGGCCCTGCAGCCAGGGCCAGCGCTCGGGGCTGCCGCCGGCCGGCAGCGCCAGGGGCTCCCAGGAGGCGCGGGCGGCCTTCACGGGGCGCTCACGGCGCGGTCCGCCGCCGGGCACCGAAGCGTTCCACCAGCAACCCTTCAAGCACATCCGGGAGCTCGGAGAGGGGCACCGCCTTCTCGTGCAGCTCGGCCAGCTGCGGGTCCTGATCCAGGCGGCCCCCCAGGAAGATCTTCGCCGCCTCCACCATCTGGCCGTCCTGGCGGGCCTTGGCCCCCATCAGGCCGATCTGGCCCATGTAGGGCTGGCCGCAGGCGTTGGGGCAGCCGGTCCAGTGGCTGCGCACGGCCTCGGGCAGCTCCAGCCGCCGCTCCAGTTCGTCGATTACCGCCTGGGCGGTGCGCTTGGTGGGGATCAGGGCAAAGCTGCAGTAGCGGCTGCCCGTGCAGCTCACCGCTTCGGCCTGCAGGGCGCCGGGCTCCAGGCGGAACCGTTCCAGCAGCGGTTCGGCCTCCAGCGCCGCGAGTTGGTCGGTGGGCACGTTCACGATCAGCACGTTCTGGGCCTCGGTGAGGCGCAGTTCACCGCTGCCGTAGGTGCGGGCCAGGCGGGCCAGCTCCAGCATGGAGGCGGCGTCGAGGCGCCCCATCGGCACATGCAGGCCTGCCCAGTGGAGGCCCGCCTGCTTCTGGGCCTGCACTCCCAGCCCGTCGCGGGGGGGCCGCACCACCAGATGGCGGCCGTCGTGGGGCAGCGGAGCCGTCGCCGCCGATCCGGCCAGCTGCCGATAGGCCGCCACCACGGCATCGCGGTAGGCCTCCAGCCCCAGCCCATCGACCAGATACATCAGCCGGCTTTTGTTGCGCTGGGTCCGGTTGCCCTGGGCGTCGTAGTGCCGCAGCAGGGCCAGGGTGAAGTCGGGCAGCTGGTCGGGCCGCAGCCACAGGCCGAGGGGAACCGCCAGTTCGTTGCGCTGGGCCGAGAAGAAGCCGCCCACCATCACCGTGAAGCCGAGCGGCCCGGCCGACTCCTGGGGATGGGGTGCCGGCAGGAAGGCCAGGTCGTTGTGGAGCAGGAAGCTGTCGGGGGCGCCGCCGACGGCCACGTTGAACTTGCGCGGCAGGTTGCGGGGGCCGCCATCGGCCAGCAGCCGGGCCTGGATCGCGTCCACCAGCGGCCGGGTGTCGATCAGTTCCTCGGGATCGAGGCCGGCCAGGGGGTTGCCGGTGATGTTGCGGGGGTTGTCGTGGCCCGACTGGCGGCTGGTGAGGCCCACCTGCTCCATCGCCGCCAGCAGGGGCGCCATGTCCTCCAGCAACAGACCCCGCAGCTGCAGGTTCTGGCGGGTGGTGATGTCGGCGCTGCCGTGCTCGCCGCAGCGGTCGACGGCGTCGGCTAGCAGCTCCAGCTGTTCAGCACGGATGACCCCGTTGGGCAGCCGCAGCCGCACCATGAAGCGACCGGGGGTGACGGGACGGAAGAAGATCCCCAGCCACTTGAGGCGGATCGTCAGGGTGGCCTCGTCGAGGGACTCCCAGCCCGCCGCGGCCAGCTCCGCCAGCTGCGGGGCCAGGTCGAGGCCGCAGAGCTCCGCCTTGGCCCGTTCCACCTTGCTGAGGGCCTCCGGGGGCGGGGTGGACGTGTCGGTGGCGACGCTGGTATCGGTGCTGGTATCGGTGCTGTTCATGCGAAAACGGCGGTCCGCATGGCCAGCCATGCGGCGGATTCCTGCCAGGCAGGTGGGCGGAAGCGGAGCCTCGGGGGTGCCTCGGGGGGTGCTTCAGGGAGCGCGTCTCAAGCCGGTGCGGCGAGACGGGAACCCGGGACGCCGATGAGAGCTGCGTCGTCCGGAAGGATCGTTGTGTCGGGGAGCGCCGGGGAAAGCTGCGCGAACCCACCGATCCGGAAGGCTTTAGTTTCCGGCATGGAACCGTCCACCCATGTCGTCACTGTTACCAGAACCGGCCAGGCCGGGACCTGACGCTTCCCCAGGGGGGACGGCGGAGCCCCGGAACGGTGCCGACGATCGGCGCCAGGTGCGCCTGCAGGCGCTCGGCCCCGAGCGGGCCCGGTTCCGCGAGCTGATCGGCAAGGTGGGCAGCGGCGAGCACACCAGCACCGGCCTGGATCGCCGGGAGGCCGCCGAGGCCATGGACCTGATGCTCCAGGGTCGGGTTGCGGACGCCCAGATGGGGGCCTTCCTGATCGCCCACCGGATCCGCCGTCCCCATCCCACCGAGCTCTCCGGCATGCTCGACAGCTACCGGCGCTGCGGGCCGGTGCTGGAAACCCCCGGCCGGCGGCCGCTCTGCTTCGGCGTGCCCTACGACGGCCGCAGCCGCACCGCCCCCCTGCTGCCCCTGGTGGCCCTGGTGCTGGCCAGCGACGCGGTGCCGGTGGTGCTGCACGGCGGCGATCCGATGCCGGTGAAGTTCGGCGTCACCCTGGCGGAACTGTTCGAGGCGATCGGCATCCCTTCCACCGGCCTGTCGCTCGCAGCGGTGCAGCGGCGCCTTGATCGCCACGGCCTGGCCCTCACCCACCAGCCCGACCATTTCGTCTGGGCGGAGCGGCTGGTGCCGGTGCGGGACGCCATCGGCAAACGGCCGCCGGTGGCGAGCCTGGAGCTGCTCTGGACGCCGCACCGGGGGGAGCACCTGCTGGTCAGCGGCTTCGTCCATCCCCCCACCGAGACCCGCGCCTGGCAGGCCCTGCAGGACTGCGGCGAGACCGACCTGCTGACGGTGAAGGGGCTGGAGGGCTCCACCGACCTGCCCACCTCCCGCGCCGGCATCACCGCCCGGGTGCGCCACGGAACCACCGAGCGGATCCTGCTCCACCCCCGCGACCACGGCATCACCAGCGCGGAGGTGCCGTGGCAGGGCCTGGAAGCCTGGCGGACCGAGGCCCTGGCGGCCCTCTGCGGCGAAGGGGCCCTGGTGCCGGCGCTGCGCTGGAACGTGGCGGCCTACCTCTGGTTCGCCGGCCGGTTCGAACGGCTCGAGGACGCCCTCGCCCAGGCGACGGCCCTGCTCGTAGCCCGCAGCGGCGAGCGGCTGCGCCGCCAGCTGGCCGCACCGGAAGGCTGAGCCGACCGCTCGAAAATCCGAATCGGTAACCGTCGCGACCCTGGCAAGGGCTGTCGCCGTGGTCTCTTGATTCGTGTCTGGTCAGCATGCGCGCCAGCCAACCCAATCTTCGCCAGCACGGTGCGCTTCGTTGTGGAGCCCGTCCTGAGAACCCATGCACCTGCTGGTGCGTCCCTCCGGTCCCCCCTGGCTCCCCCTCCGGCTCCATGTCGAATCTTTCCCGTCGCAAGTTTCTGATCACCGCCGCCGGCACCACGGCCGGTGCCATCTGGCTGAGTGCCTGTGGCGGCACCAAGGAAGCGGCCGCCCCCACCCCGGCCCCGGCCGGAGGTGGCGCCGATGCGCCTGAAGTTCCCGGGGTGACCCTCGGCTTCATCGCCCTCACCGATGCCGCCCCGCTGATCATCGCCAAGGAGAAGGGCTTCTTCGCCAAGCACGGCATGCCCGATGTGAAGGTGATGAAGCAGACCTCCTGGGCCGTCACCCGCGACAACCTGGAACTGGGCGGCGGCGGCGGCGGCATTGATGGCGCCCACATCCTCACGCCGATGCCCCTGCTGCTGGCGGCGGGCAAGATCACCAAGAGCCAGCAGCCGCTGCCGATGGCCACCCTGGCCCGGCTGAATACACAGGGCCAGGGAATCTCGGTCTCGAAGGATTTCCTGGCCAACAAGCTCACCATCGACAACAAGGCCGGCCTCGCCGACGCCGTGGCGTCCACGGCCAAGACCGGCAGGAAGTTCAAGGCGGCCGTCACCTTCCCCGGCGGCACCCACGACCTCTGGATGCGCTACTGGCTTTCGGCGAACGGCATCGACCCCAACAAGGACGCCGACCTGGTGGTGGTCCCCCCGCCCCAGATGGTGGCGAACATGCAGACCGGCACCATGGACACCTTCTGCGTCGGCGAGCCCTGGAACCAGCGCCTGGTCAACAAGAAGCTTGGCTACACCGCCGCCGTCACCGGTGAACTCTGGAAGTTCCACCCCGAGAAATCCTTCTCGATGCGTGCCGACTGGGTAGAGAAGAACCCCAAGGCCACCCAGGCCCTGCTGAAGGCGGTCCTGGAAGCCCAGATGTGGTGCGAAGACCCCGCCAACCTCGACGAGCTCTGCGAGATCACCTCGAAGGACAAGTACTTCAAGGCCTCGGTGGCCGACATCAAGCCACGGCTGGCCGGCAACTTCGACTACGGCGACGGCCGCGTCGTGACCGACAGCCCGTATCGCATGCGCTTCTGGAGCGAGAACGCCTCCTTCCCGTTCAAGAGCCACGACCAGTGGTTCGTCGTTGAAGACATGCGCTGGGGCTATCTCCCCGCCAGCACTGACATCGACGCCCTTGTGAACCAGGTGAACCGGGCCGATCTCTGGAAGGAGGCGGCCAAGGCGATCGGGCAGGAGAAGGCGATTCCCGCCAGTGATTCCCGCGGCAAGGAAACCTTCTTCGACGGTGTCGTCTTCGATCCGGAGAATCCGAAGGCCTACCTGGACGCCCTCAAGATCAAGGCCATGTCCTGACACGGAAGACGCCCCTTCCCTTGTTCCTCCAGCCCGTTCCCACCCTTCCCCCATGGCCCTCAGCGCAGCAGCACCCCACAACCGGTCCAGAAGGATCACGCCGATCTGGGTCTCCTGGGTGTCCCCCTATGTGATCTGCATCGGCGCCTTTCTGGTGGTGTGGCAGCTGGTGTCCCTGATCCTGGGGGTTGCCCGCCTGCCAGGGCCCATCAATGTCGTCGCCGACACCTGGGACCCTTACATCATCCATCCTTTCTTCGATGATGGCGGCACCAGCAAGGGCCTGGCCTGGCAGATCCTGATCTCGCTGCAGCGGGTGGCCATGGGCTATGGGCTGGCCGCCGTGGTGGGGATCACCATCGGCGGCCTCCTGGGGATGAGCCGCTTCCTCGGCAAGGGCTTTGATCCCGTGATCCAGGTGCTGCGCACCGTGCCGCCCCTGGCTTGGTTCCCGATCGCCCTCATGGTGTTTCAGGACTCCGCCGTCTCGGCCGTGTTCGTCATCTTCATCACGGCGATCTGGCCCATCATCATCAACACGGCCGTGGGCATTCGTCAGATTCCCGAGGACTACATCAACGTGGCCCGGGTGCTGAAGCTGCGAAAAAGCGCCTACATCAAAGACATCGTCATCCCGGCGACGGTGCCCTTCGTGTTCGCGGGACTGCGGATCGCCGTGGGACTGGCCTGGCTGGCGATCGTGGCCGCCGAGATGCTCAAGGCCGATGGCGGCATTGGCTATTTCATCTGGGATGCCTACAACTCTGGGGGCGATGGCAGCTCCAGCGAGATTGTGCTGGCCATCATCTATGTGGGCATCGTCGGTCTGCTGCTCGATCGCCTGGTGGCCTTCGTCGGCCGCAAGCTCAGCAAGGGAGCCGCCTGACCATGGCCGCCCTTTTCACCGTCGACCACGTCACCCAGGCCTTCCCCCTGCCCGGCGGGGGTGAATACGTGGCCCTGAGGGACATCTTTCTCGATATCGCCGAAGGCGAATTCATCTCCCTCGTCGGCCACTCCGGCTGCGGCAAGTCCACCCTGCTGAACCTCCTGGCCGGCCTCACCAGCGCCACCCAGGGCGGCATCCTGATGAACGGCCGGCAGGTCACCGATCCAGGCCCGGATCGGATGGTGGTATTCCAGAACTACTCGCTGCTCCCCTGGCTCACGGTGCGCCAGAACATCGCCCTGGGCGTCGACAACGTGATCGCCGCCAGCGACCGCCGGGAGCGGGAGGCGATCATCGAGCACCACATCCAGCTGGTGGGCCTGAAGGCCGCCGCCGACAAGTACCCCCGGGAGATCTCCGGCGGCATGAAGCAACGGGTCGCCATCGCCCGCGCCCTGGCCCTGCGGCCGAAGCTGCTGCTCCTCGATGAGCCCTTCGGCGCCCTCGACGCCCTCACCCGGGGCAACCTGCAGGAGCAGCTGATGCGGATCTGCCAGGAGGCGAAGGTCACCGCCCTGATGGTCACCCACGACGTCGACGAAGCCCTGCTGCTCTCCGACCGGGTGGTGCTGATGACCAACGGCCCCGAGGCCCACATCGACCAGGTTCTCGAGGTGCCCCTGCCCCGGCCCCGCACCCAGCTGGGCACGGTGGAGCACCCCCGCTACTACGGGCTGCGGGCCGAGATCGTCAACTTCCTGACGGACCAGCGCCGGGCCCGGCAGCAGCGGCTCAAGCCCGCCGAGCCGGTCGCCGCCGACGGCCTCGAGAAGGTGAACCTGGAGCTGGGCTTCATTCCCCTGACCGACTGCCTGCCGCTGGTGGTGGCCCAGGAGAAGGGCTTCTTCGCCAGGTACGGCCTCACCCAGGTGCGGCTGCGGCGCGAGAGCAACTGGAAAACCCTCGAGACCCACGTGCGCCAGGGCGTGCTCGACGGGGCGCTGATGGTGGCGGGGATGCCGATCGCCATGACCCTCGGCTGCGGCGGCCAGCCGCCCCTGGCGATGGTGAGTGCCCTCACCCTCAGCTGCAACGGCAATGCCATCACCCTGCACCGCCGCTTCCACGAGGCCGGGGTGAACACCCTGGCCGACTTCAAGGACTGGATCGCCGCCCACCCGGAGTCCAGGCCGGTGCTTGCCGTGGTGCATCCGGCCTCGATGCACAACCTGATGCTGCGGGCCTGGCTGGCCTCTGCGGGGATCCACCCCGAGCGCGACGTGGAACTGCTGGTGATCCCGCCGCCCCAGATGGTGGCGGCCCTCAAGGCGGGCACCATCGATGGCTACTGCGTCGGCGAACCCTGGAACTCCCGCGCCGTCCTGGAGGGTCTCGGCACGGTGATCGCCACCGATGTGGAGCTCTGGAACGGCCACGGCGAGAAGGTGCTGGGGGTGAAGGAGGCCTGGGCGACCGCCTACCCCCGCACCCACCGGGCCCTGGTGCTGGCGCTGCTGGAGGCCTGCCGCTACTGCGAAGACCCGGCCCACCGCGACGAACTGGCCGAGCTGCTCTCCCAGGGTCCGTACGTGGGCACCGATCTGGCGACGATCCGGCCGGGCCTCGTCGATGCCTACGACCGCGGCACCGGCGCCCCCACCGCCATGCCCTCCTTCAACCGCTTCTTCGGCCCCGAGGTCAACGAGCCCAACCCGGCGGAGGCGGTCTGGATCCTGAGCCAGCTGGGCCGCTGGGGCCTGACCAGCTTCCCCAGCAACTGGCAGGAGGTGGCCGAGCGCGTGCAGGATCGGGCCCTGTTCCGGAGCGCGGCCGCCGCCCTGGGGCTGCCGGCCGCGGAGCGCCCCCCGTCAGCGGTGGCGGCGGCGTTCGAAAGCGATCGCCTCGACCCGCTCGATCCCCTCAGCTACCTCGACCGCCTGCCCATCAAGGGCCAGGTGACCGTGGCCCCGGCACCCCTGCCACCGCCGCCCGCCCGGAGTGCGGACGCCCCGGTGCCCGCCCCGGCCGGCCGCTGACCCCACGCCCTCCCCTCCCTTTCCGCTCCTTCGCCCAGATGCAGACCCTGACGACGCCCCAGCCCACCACCACCGGCGCCGCCGAACCGTTCCTGGTGATCGACGGGGTCAGCAAGGTGTACCCCACCCCCAACGGGCCCTACACCGTGCTGGACAACATCAGCCTGGAGGTGACCGAAGGGGAGTTCATCTGCGTCATCGGCCATTCCGGATGCGGTAAATCCACCCTGCTGGATCTGGTCTCCGGCTTCGGCCAGCCCACCAGCGGCGAGGTGCGACTGGAATCGGTGCCGATCCGGGAACCGGGACCGGACCGGATGGTGGTGTTCCAGAACTATTCGCTGCTGCCCTGGATGTCGGCCGCCGAGAACGTGGCCCTGGCGGTGAACAACGTGTTCCCCCACCTCAAACGCAACGGCGACACCAGCCGGATCGTGGAGAGCCACCTGGCCATGGTGGGGCTGAGTGAGGCCGCCGACAAGAAGCCGGGCAGCCTCTCAGGAGGGATGAAGCAGCGGGTCTCGATCGCCCGGGCCCTGGCCCTGCAGCCCAAGGTGCTGATCCTCGATGAACCCTTCGGCGCCCTCGATCCGATCACCAAGGAGGAGCTGCAGGAGGAGCTGCTGAAGATCTGGCAGGAGCACCGGGTGACCGTGCTGATGATCACCCACTCCATCGATGAGGCCCTGTTCCTCGCCGACCGGGTGGTGATGATGACCAACGGCCCGGCGGCGACGATCGGCGAGATCCTCGAACTGCCCTTCCCCCGTCCCCGCCACCGGGCCCAGCTGATGGAGATGCCGGAGTACTACGACTACCGGAACCACGCCCTTGACTTCCTCTACCGCCGTTTCGCCCACGACGACCAGTGAGGCCGCCACACCCTGACGGGGTGACGATCGCCGAAGGCCACACCCTGTTGCTGGAACCTGACCGTCAGGATGGCGTGCGCTGCTTCCTGATCGAACGGGGGCTGCTGAAGGTGTCGTTGTCCTCCACCGACAGCCAGCCCATCACCCTGGGATTTCTCCAGGCCGGCGACCAGCTGCCGCTGGAGTTTCAGCGACGGGCCACCATGCACCTGGAGGCCATCACCCCGGTGCACCTGAGCGAATGCGGCGTGGAAGCCCCCCAGCCCGGGCAGCACAGCCTCAATGACTGGGCCGTGGATCTGCTGCTGATCCGCCGGCTCACCACGGCCGAGCAACGGCTCACGGCCCTGCTGCGGCTGCTGGCCGAACGCATCGGCCGGCGTCAGAAGGACTGGTACGTGCTGCCGCTCCAACTCACCCACGCCCAGATCGCCGATCTGATCGGCCACACGCGGGTGACGGTGACCCAGCAGTTTTCCCTTCTCCGCCGCGCCCGGCTGATCGAAACCTGCCGTGGCCCGGCCGGTGACCTGCGGTTGGCGCCCGGGCTGGTGGAGCCGCTGGTCGCCGGCTCAGGGGCTGGCTGGGGGCCGATCGGCTGAAGCGTCGGCGAGCGCCTGTGTCGAAGAAACCGCCACCGGTTGCAGCGTCACCGCCGCGGCCTTGAGCTCCGGCTGCTGGGAGATGGGGCAGCCCAGGGCATGCATCAGCCGGTTGGCCTCGCAGGCCTGCTCCTGGGCCGCCCCCCAGTGCATCGGCAGGAACACCGTGCCCTGGCGGATGCGGTCGGTGACGAGCACCCGGGCCGTCACGGCAGCCCGCCGGGAGCTCACCTGCGCCCGGCCGCCATCGACCAGTCCGTGGGCCCGGGCGTCGGCGGGATGGACCTCCAGCAGCGGCTCGGCATGGGGCCGCAGCAACCGCTCGACCTGGCCCGTGCGGGTCATGGTGTGCCACTGCTCCAGATAGCGGCCCACGGTAAGCACCAGGGGGTACTCGCCATCGGGGGGTTCCCCCAGGCCCATCGGCTGCTCGCTGATCAACCGGGCCCGGCCGGAGGGGGTGGGGAAGCGGCCGGTGGTGTGCAGGCGCGGGGTACCGCCGCCGGGCGCCGTACCGGCGGGGAAGGGCCATTGCTGGGGACCGTGCTCCTGCAGCAGCCCATGGCTGAGGCCGCTCAGATCGCACACCCGGCCCGCGGTGATGGCCGCGAACTCGGCGAACACCTCGGCCGAGGAGCCATAGCGGAACTGCTCCTCGAAACCCAGGCGCCGGCCCAGTTCGGCGAAGATCGCCCAGTCGGGACGGGCCTCCCCCGGAGGCGCACGGAAGGCATGGCAAAGGGTGACGCGGCGCTCGGAATTGGTCATCACCCCGGCCTTTTCGCTCCACTGCGCCGCCGGCAGCACCAGGTGGGCGATGGCGGCGGTTTCGGTGCCGGCGTAGGCCTCGCTGAGCACCACCAGCGGGCAGCGGGCCACGGCGGCCCGCACCCGATCGAGCCAGGGCAAGCTCACCAGCGGATTGGTGGCCGCCACCCACCAGAGCCCCAGGTCCCCCCGCTCCATCGCCTCGATCTGCTCCCACACGGTGAGGCCCGAGGCCGGCGCGATGCTCCCCGGCGCCAGGCCCCAATGCCGTTCGATCTGGGCGCGGTGGCCGGCGTCGGTGACGGAGCGGTAGCCCGGCAGCAGCCCGGCCAGCCCCCCGGCCTCCCGGCCCCCCATGGCATTGGGCTGGCCGGTGAGGGAGAAGGGCCCCGCCCCGGGCCTGCCGATCTGGCCGCTCACCAGGTGCAGGTTGATGATCCCCGCCACGGTGGCGGTGCCCTCCACGCTCTGGTTCACCCCCATCGACCAGAGGCTCACCACTCCCGTGCTGGCCGCCCAGCGGGCCGCCAGCTGGCGCAGCTGTTGCTCCTCGATGCCGCAGAACAGGCTCACCTTCTCGGGCGTCCAGCCCGCCCAGAGCTCCGCGAGCGCCTCGAAACCCTCGGTGGACGCCGCCACGTAGGCCCGGTCCACCGCCCCCTGCTCCAGCAGCAGGTGGCCGAGGCCATGCAGCAGCGCCAGGTCGGTGCCGGGCCGGATCGCCAGGTGCAGGTCGGCCGCGTCGCTGGTGGCGGTGGCGCGGGGATCCACCACCACGATCTGCAGGTCCTGCTTCTGCTTGCGCTTGCGCTTCAGCAGCCGCTGGAACAGCACCGGATGGCACTCGGCCGTGTTGGTGCCGATCAGCAGCACCGTGTCGGCCTGATCGAGATCGTCGTAGCAGCAGGGGGGACCGTCGCTGCCGAAGCTGCGCACGTAGCCGGACACGGCCGAACTCATGCACAGGCGCGAGTTGGCATCGAAGCTGTTGCTGCCCAGCGCCCCCTTGATGAGCTTGTTGGCGACGTAGTAGTCCTCGGTGAGGAACTGCCCGGAGCCGTAGATCGCGATCCCGTCGGGGCCCTGCTCGGCCAGGGTGCGGCGCACCTGGGCCTCGATCAGGTCGAAGGCCCGGTCCCAGCTGATCGGCTCGAAGGGCTGGTCGGTGCGCGGCCGGTAGAGCGGGGTGGTGAGGCGGTTGCGGTGCAGGGTCTCGCCCACCGTGGCCCCCTTGACGCAGACCTGCCCCAGGGAGGAGGGGTGGTGGCGGTCGCCGCGGGCCGTCCAGATCGCCGCGCCTCCTTCGGTGGCCGGCGCGGGGGGCTTCATCTCCAGACCGCAGCCGACGCCGCAATAGGGGCACTGGGCCCGGGCCGGGCCGTCGGAGGGGGAGGGGGGCATGGCGGGGAGGCTCAAGATGGCGGGGGCACGACAGCGACGGGCAGCCTCCCGGCGGACGTTCGGGCGTCCGCTGCGGCCACCCCCATCACCACTCCGGCCGGAGCACCGAGCTTAAGTGAGTGTCACGACGTCATCCCCCGAGAGCCCTTCCGTGACAACGATTCAGAACGGCCCAACCGCCACCCCCACCGGCCCCGTTGAGGTGGTCCTGATCCGTCACGGCGAAACGGCCTGGAGCCTCTCGGGCCAGCACACCGGCAACACCGACATCCCGCTCACCCCGCGCGGGGAGGAGGCGGCCCGCGGCCTCGCACCGCTGCTGGCGGCCAGCCCGTTCTCCCTGGTGCTGTGCAGCCCCCTGCAGCGGGCGCGGCGCACCTGCGAACTGGCGGGGCTGGCTGCTCAGGCTTGCCTCGAGCCCGATCTGGTCGAGTGGAACTACGGGGCCTACGAAGGTCTGACGAGCACGGAGATCGAGCGGGATCGGCCGGGCTGGATGGTGTTCCGGGATGGCTGTCCCGACGGGGAGAGTCCCGCCCAGGTGGGGGAACGGGTCGACCGGGTGATCGGCCGGCTGCGGCAGGAGGGCGGCCGGGTGGCCCTGGTCGCCCACGGCCATCTGCTGCGGGTGTTCGTGGCCCGCTGGATCGGTCTGACGCCCAGCCACGGCGCCCATTTCCTGCTCGACACCGCCACCCTCACAGTCCTGTCCGACTACCGCGGCCTGCCGGCCGTGAAGTGCTGGAACGCCCCCCTGGCTCCGGGCCCCTGAGGGCGGTCCATGTCGGATTGCTGACCCCCGCCAGGGGGGTTCGCCGAATCACCTGCTTTTCCCTGCAGGCAGGCGAAAGTTGAACCGAGAGCCCCCTGCATGTGACGGCCATGACCATCTCGACGATGGCCCCCTTCGAGGCCCAGGCCATGACGCCGGAACTGGAGCAGGAGCTGTCCCTGATCGATGCCTGGTGGCGCGCCGCCAACTATCTGGCCGTCGGGATGATCTATCTGCGGGACAACCCGTTACTGGCCCAGCCGCTGCGGCATGAGCACGTCAAGGCCCGGCTGCTAGGGCACTGGGGGTCCTCCCCCGGCCAGGCCTTCCTCTGGGCCCATGCCAACCGGGCGATCCGCCGCCACGACCTCGACATGATCTATCTGTCGGGGCCGGGTCATGGCGCCCCCGGCGTGCTGGGGCCCACCTACCTCGACGGCAGCTACAGCGAGGTGTACCCGGACAAGAGCCAGGACAGCGAGGGGATGCGCCGCTTCTTCAAGCAGTTCTCCTTCCCCGGCCACATCGGCAGCCACTGCACCCCGGAAACCCCCGGTTCGATCCACGAGGGCGGCGAACTCGGGTATGTGCTGTCGCACGCCTGCGGGGCGGTGTTCGACAACCCCGACCTGATCGCCCTGGCCTGCGTGGGCGATGGCGAGGCCGAGACCGGCCCCCTGGCCACCTCCTGGCACATCAACAAGTTCCTCAACCCGATCGGCGACGGGGCGGTGCTGCCGGTGCTGCACCTCAACGGCTACAAGATCGCCAACCCCACCCTGCTGGCCCGCATCCCCCACGAGGAGCTGGCCAGCCTGATGCGCGGCTACGGCTGGGAGCCGATCTTCGTCGAAGGCCACGAGCCGATGGCCATGCACCGGGCCATGGCCGCCGCCATGGACCAGGCGGTCGGGCGCATCCTGGAGATCCGCGCCGAGGCCCGCGCCAGCGGCGAGGCCGTCCGCCCCGCCTGGCCGATGATCGTGCTGCGCTCGCCCAAGGGCTGGACCGGACCGGCCTCCCTGCACGGCAAGAAGCTGGAGGGATTCTGGCGCTCCCACCAGGTGCCCCTGGCGGCGCCGAACACCGATCCCGAGCAGCTGCAGCTGCTGGAGGAGTGGCTCAAGAGCTACCGGCCCGAGGAGCTGTTCGACGAGCACGGCACCCTGCGGCCTGACCTGCAGGCGCTCTCCCCGCAGGGACACCGGCGGATGGGCTCCAACCCCCACGCCAACGGCGGCCTGCTGCGCCGCAAGCTGCAGTTCCCGCCCCTGGAGGACTACGCGGTGCAGGTGGTGGCCCCCGGCGCCACGGAGGAGGAGAACACCTACCCCCTCGGCGAACTGCTTCGCGACATCATCCGCGCCAATCCCACCTCCATGCGGGTGTTCGGCCCCGACGAAACCGCCTCCAACCGGCTGCAGGCCATCTATGAGGTGAGCAAGAAGGTATGGATGGAGGAATTCCTCCCTGAAGACCTCAACGGCAGTGAACTGGCCCGCAGCGGACGGGTGGTGGAGATGCTCAGCGAGCACACCCTGGTGGGAATGATGGAGGGCTACCTGCTCACCGGGCGCTACGGCTTCTTCCACACCTACGAAGCCTTCGCCCATGTGATCGCCTCGATGTTCAACCAGCACGCCAAATGGCTGGAATCCTGCCTGCTGCATGCCACCTGGCGGGCCCCGATCGGCCCCTGGAACTGCCTGATCTCCTCCACGGTGTGGCGGCAGGACCACAACGGCTTTACCCACCAGGATCCCGGCTTCATCGACCTGGCGGGCAACAAGAGCGGTGACGTGGTGCGGGTGTACCTGCCGGCGGATGCCAACTGCCTGCTGGCGGTGGCGGAGGAGGCCCTGCAGGAAACGAACGTCTGCAACATCATCGTCTCCGACAAGCAGAAGCACCTGCAGTACTTCAACCTGGAGCAGGCCCGGCGCCATGTGGCCAAGGGGGTGAGCATCGTCGGCTGGGCCAGCAACGACGACTGCGGCGCCACCCCCGATGAGCCGGATGTGGTGATGGCCTGCGCCGGCGACATCCCCACCAAGGAGACGCTGGCGGCGGTGGAGATCCTGCACCGGGAGATCCCCAGCCTGCGGATCCGGGTGATCAACGTGGTCAAGCTGTTCGCCCTCACCGAGCCGAACGAACACCCCCACGGCCTCAGTGACCGGGACTTCGACACCCTGTTCACCACCGACCGGCCGGTGATCTTCAACTTCCACGGCTACCCCTGGCTGATCCACCGCCTCACCTACCGCCGCACCAACCACGCCAACATCCACGTGCGCGGCTACAAGGAGAAGGGCAACATCAACACGCCCCTCGAACTGGCGATGAACAACCAGATCGATCGCTTCAATCTGGTCATCGACGTCGTCAACCGGGTGCCCTTCCTGCGCTCCCGCGCCGCCCACGTCAAGGAGCGGATGCAGGACGCGATCCTGTCCCACCGGGCCTATGCCCACACCCACGGCACCGATGCCCCGGAGGTGACCGACTGGCGCTGGACGCCCCCGGCGTCCGCGCAGGGATGACGGAGCCGGCGACGCTGGCCGGCGAGGTGGCTGGGGAGGTGCTGGTGCTGAACGCCGGCAGCTCCAGCCTCAAGGTCTCCGTGCACGCCCGCTCGGGGGACTGCCTCTGGAGGGACCAGCGCAGCTGGAGCGTCGGCGCCGCGGAAGGGTCGGCCCCCGAGGAGCGGCTGGAGGCGGTGCTGGACGCCTGGCTGCCCGGGGCCCTGGCCGGCCGGGTTGACGGGCTGACGGTGGCCGGCCACCGGGTCGTCCATGGCGGCGAGCGATTCACGGCTCCGGTCCGGCTCGATGCCGCCGTGCTCGCGGTCCTGGAGGAGCTGGTGCCCCTGGCGCCGCTGCACAACGGTCCGGCCCTGCGGGTGATGCGCTGGCTGAGCCGCTGGCAACCCGGGATCACCCAGTGGGCCTGCTTCGACACGGCCTTCCACGGCACCCTGCCGGAGGCGGCCCGCACCTACGCGATTCCGGCCCGCTGGCGCGCCGAGGGCCTGCGGCGCTTCGGCTTCCACGGCCTCAACCACCAGCACGTGGCCGAAACCGTGGCCCGCCGCACCGAAAGCGAGCACCGCGGCGAGGAGCTGCGGCTGATCAGCTGCCACCTCGGCGCCGGCTGCTCCCTCTGCGCCATCCGGGGGGGCCGCAGCATCGCCACCACCATGGGCTACACGCCCCTGGAGGGGCTGGTGATGGCCACCCGCAGCGGCTCCATCGATCCCGGCCTGCTGCTGCACCAGCTGCGCCGGGGCGTCACGGCCGAGGAACTCGACCACGGGCTGCAGCAGGAGAGCGGCCTGCTGGGCCTCTCGGGGCTGAGCGCCAGCATGAAGGACCTGCGCCAGGCCGCCGCCGCAGGCCACGCCGGCGCCGAGCTGGCGATCGCGGTGTTCCGCCACCAGCTGCTGCAGGGCATCGGGGCCATGGCCGCCAGCCTGGGCGGGGTCGACGTGATCGCCCTCACCGGCGGCATCGGTGAACACGACCGGGCCCTTGGGGAGGAGCTGGAGGCGGCGCTGGCCTGGCTGGCGCCCTTCGAGCTGCTGCGGATCCCCGCCGATGAGGAGGGGGTGATCGCCCGGCACTGCGGTGCGGCCGGCCCCTGAGGCCTCAGGGGCGGCGCCAGGACTCGCGGTGCATCCAGCTGATCCAGTCGGCGGAGATCTGCTTGGGGCAAACGGCCTCGCATTCCAGGTGGCTGCTGCAGCTGCCGAAGCCCTCGCTGACCATCTGGTCCTGCATCGCCCGGGCGCGCTGCCGCCGCTCCGGCTGGCCCTGGGGCAGCTGGCCCAGGTGTGCCAGCTTGGCGGCCACGAACAGGCTGGCGGAGGCGTTGCGGCAGCTGGCCACGCAGGCGCCGCAGCCGATGCAGGCGGCGGTGTCGAAGGCCTGGGCCGCCTGCTCCCGGCCGATCAGCAGGGCGTTGGCCTCCGGCGCACTGCCGGTGTTGATCGAGCAGTAGCCGCCACTGGCGATGATCCGGTCGAAGGCGGAACGGTCCACGGCCAGGTCCTGCAGGACGGGAAAGGCCCGGGCGCGGAAGGGCTCCAGCGTCAGCACGGCGCCGTCGCGGAACTGGCGCAGGTAGAGCTGGCAGACGCTGGTCGCCCGCTGGGGCCCCTGGGCCTGGCCGTTGACCAGAAAGCCGCAGGACCCGCAGATGCCCTCGCGGCAGTCGTGCTCGAAGCCCACCGGCCGGCCACCGGCGGCGATCAGCCGTTCGTTGAGCAGGTCGAGGGCTTCCAGCAGGGAGAGGTCGGTGGACACCCCCTCCAGCCCATGGACCTCGAAGCCGCCGGGCTGGTCGGGACCGGCCTGGCGCCAGATCCTCAGGGTGAGGGAAACGGTCTGCATGGAAACGGCCGTGGCGGGGACAGCCGTGGCGTCGGGGCTGATTCTGCCGGTCAGGCGGCGGGGATGTTGTCGTTCCGCTTCATCCACGCCGCAATGGCCCCGGTCCCAAGGCGAAAGATGCAATACTCAGTAAATTTTCAGAAATAGGGTTCCGGCCCGCCATGCCCGATCGGGTCCCTGCTGCCGCGTGAACGATCACCGAAAACTAGTCGTGGAGCTTCGCCGGTCGATGGGACGGCTTGAGGCGGCCCTCGGCACGATCAGCGATGCCCTGGTGATCACCAGCTGCGAGGGGCGGGTGCTCTGGTGCAACGCCAGCTACGCGCGGCTGGTGGACCGCACCCCCCCGGCGGTCCTGGGGGAATCGATCTACGACCAGCTGCCCCGCGACTGCGACAGTGCCCCCCTGCTCAACCCGGAGCTGGTGCTCGCCGGCGGCGACCTGGGGGGCCACTTCACCCGGGTGCTGGACCGCAGCGAGCTGCGGGCCATCGAGATCGAGTGGAAGCCCATTCGCAGCGAGCGGCTGAGGCCGCTCATCTTCTGCTTCCGGGACGTCAGCGCCCTGCTCTCCTACGAGCAGCTGCGGGTCGAGGCCGAGCGGATTGAGCGGCGCCGCCAGCAGACCGAGAACCTGAACCGGGCCCTGGAACTGGAACGCCTCGCCCTGGCCACCAAGGTGATGGAGTGTCCCGTCACCGGCCTGCCCAACCGCCGCGGGCTCCACGTCAGCATCCGGGCCGCCCTCAAGACTCAGCGCCAGAGTGGCGGCCGGATCAGCATCCTGTTCTGCGATCTCAACAGCTTCAAGGAGATCAACGATCTGCACGGCCATCAGATCGGCGATGACCTGCTGATCGAGATCGGCCGCCGGCTGCAGCACTCCCTGCGCTTCGGCGACATCCTTTCCCGCCTTGGTGGCGATGAGTTCGTCGTGCTGACGATGGGCATCTTCAATGAGGCCGATGCCCTGCAGCTGGCGATGCGGCTCAATGATGCCGTCGGTCAGGCGTGGTCGGTGGAGGACCACACGATCCGCCCGTCGATGAGCATCGGCATCACCATCTCGGATGATCCGGACATCACCGTGGATGAGTTGATCCGGCGGGCTGATCTCGCCATGTACGAAGCCAAGACCAACGATCAGCACATCGCTTTTTACCATTCCTCCATCGACAAGAAGGTCAGGAAGAACATCCATCTGCGCCATCAGCTGGAGGGGGCGATCCAGCACGAGGCCATGTTCCTCGCCTATCAGCCGATCGTCGGGCTTGAGGATCGGGCGGTGGTGGGGATGGAGGCACTGCTGCGCCTCGGGGCGATCACGGCGCCGATCGCCACCCCCTCGGAATTCATCCCCCTCGCCGAGCGCACGGCCCTGATCCTGCCGATCGGCCGCTGGGTGATCAGCGAAGCCCTCCGCCATCTCAGCCAGCTGCGCGCCGAGGGCTCGGAGATCACGATGGCGATCAATGTGAGTCCCCTGCAGCTGAAGGAAAGCGGCCTCAGCGATTACTTCCTCACCCAGGCGGAACGGCTCGGGGTGGATCCCGGCTGGACCGTGATCGAGGTGACCGAAAGCATCCTGATCGAGCACCCCGAACTGGCCACCTCCGAGCTGAGCCGCCTGCGGGAGGCCGGCGTCAAGGTGCATCTCGATGACTTCGGCACGGGTTACTCCAGCATGTCGTGGCTGGCGCGGCTGCCGATCGATTCGATCAAGGTCGACCGCAGTTTCATCGCCGACTTTCTCAACGACCACCGCAAGGCCGTGGTGCTCGAGGCCATGATCCGCCTCTCCCACGACCTGGGCCTGGGCCTGATCGCCGAAGGCATCGAGACCGCCGAGCAGCACGAAGGACTGCTGGCCATGGGCTGCGACCAGGGCCAGGGATTCTTCTTCGGCCGGCCCGAACCGCTCAGCCGTAGTTTCGCGGTCCCGGCACAACGGATCGGTAGGTGAGGGGCTCGCTGTGGCGCAGGGGGGTGCCGCCGGGGCGGTGCTCCCAGGCCGCGATGTGGGCGAAGCGCTCGTCGTCCCGCAGGGCTTCGCCGTCCGGGGTCTGATGCTCCTCGCGGAAGTGGGCGCCGCAGGATTCCTCCCGCGCCAGGGCGTCCCGCAGCATCAGATCCGCCAGTCCGAAGAAGTCCTCCAGGCGCAGGGCCTTCTCCAGTTCGCCGTCGAGCACACCGTCCTGGTCAGGGAGGCGCAGGTCCCGGAGGAAGTCCTGGCGCAGGGCCTCCAGCTCGGTGAGCGCCGCCGTGAGGCGATCGGAGCGGCGGCTGATGCCGCAGGCGTCGATCATCAGGTGGCCCAGCCGGCGGTGGAAAACATCCACAGGCTGGCTTCCCCCCGTGCTTCGCAGGGCCCCGATGCGGGCCTCCACCGCCGCCACGGCCCCCCGGCAGGCCGGGTGGTCGTCCGCCAAGGCGCCGGCACCGGCGCCGGCCAGCCAGCCCGTCACCGTCGCCGGGGCGATGAAGTAACCATCAGCCAGGGCCTGCATCAGGGCACTGGCCCCGAGCCGGTTGGCGCCGTGCTCGGAAAAGTTGGCCTCCCCGAGCACGAACAGGCCGCCCACCGTGCTCATCAGGTGGTAGTCGACCCACAGCCCACCCATCGTGTAGTGGGGGGCGGGATAGATCCGCATCGGCGTGGCCCTGGGGTCGTCGCCGGTGATCCGCTCGTACATCTCCAGCAGGTTCCCGTAGCGGGCGTCGATCGCCCCGGTGCCGTCCCGGGCGATGGCGCCGGCCAGGTCGAGGTAGACGGAGCGGCCGCCGGGCCCGACGCCCCGGCCCTCCAGGCACAGCTCCCGGGCCCGACGTGAGGCCAGATCCCGGGGCACCAGATTGCCGTAGCTGGGGTACTGGCGCTCAAGGAAGTAGTCCCGCTCCGCCTCCGGAATCGCCGCCGGAGGCCGGTCGTCGCCGGGGTGCAGCGGCAGCCAGATCCGGCCGTCGTTGCGCAGGCTCTCGCTCATCAGGGTGAGCTTGCTCTGGTGGGCGTCGCCGCTGGGGATGCAGGTGGGGTGGATCTGGGTGAAGCAGGGGTTGGCGAAGCAGGCCCCCCGCCGGTGGGCCTGCCAGATCGCCGTGGCGTTCGACTTCAGGGCATTGGTGGACAGGTAGAAGACGTTCGAATAGCCGCCGGTCGCCAGCAGCACCGCATCGGCGCTGATCACCTCCAGGGCGCCGGTGAGCTGGTGACGGCAGACCACCCCCCTGGCCCTGCCGTCATGGACGATCAGGTCGAGCATGTCGCGGCGGCAGAGCAGCTCCACCCGCCCGGCGGCGACCTGGCGCAGCATCGCCTGGTAGGCGCCATAGAGCAGCTGCTGGCCCGTCTGGCCCCGGGCGTAGAAGGTGCGGCTCACCAGGGCGCCGCCGAAGCTGCGGTTGGCGAGGGTGCCCCCGTACTCCCGGGCGAAGGGCACCCCCTGGGCCACGCACTGGTCGATGATCGCGCCGCTGATCTCGGCCAGCCGGTAGCAGCCGGCTTCCCGGGCGCGGAAATCACCCCCCTTCACCGTGTCGCGGAACAGGCGCTCGACGCTGTCGCCGTCGTTGGCGTAGTTGCGGGCGGCGTTGATGCCCCCCTGGGCCGCCACGGAATGGGCCCGCCGGGGGCTGTCGTGATAGGTGAGCACCTGCACCCGGTAGCCCTGCTCGGCCAGGCTGGCGGCGGCCGAGGCCCCCGCCAGACCGCTGCCCACCACCAGGATCCGCAGCCGCTGCTTGCGGTTGGGGCTGATCAGCGGCAGGTTCTCGCGGCAGCGCTGCCAGGCGGTGGCGACGGGGCCGTCGGGCAGGCGCGGATCCAGCGGCATCGGCGTGCTCATCCGCCGGCCAGCAGCGGGACCGCGGGCCGCAGCACCAGGGCGATCGGCACCAGGGTGAAGCCTGCCCCCAGCAGCAGGGCCAGCCCCCGGCCCCCCAGCCGCAGGGCGGCCGTATTGGCGGGCTCCAGCAGCCCCAGCCGGCGCACGGCGCTCTCGGTGCCGTGGATCAGGTGCAGACCCGCCGCCACCCCGGCGGCCCCGTAGAGGGCCAGGCACCAAGGCGTCGCCAGCACCTCCAGCACGGCGGCCAGCTCAGCCCCCGCCGCCGGGCGATGCCAGCGCAGCTGGGCGAGGTGCAGGCAGAGAAACAGCAGCAGCAGCGAGCCGCTCCAGGGGATGGCCCGGCCCGCCAGGGCCGCCAGGGGCTCCCACGCTCCCGTCCGGCGGCTGCGCAGGGGGCCGGCCGCCGGGCCGCGGGCCTGGCGATTGACGTGGGCCCGGTGCAGCGAGAGCAGGGGATGGCCCAGGGCGGCCGCCAGCAGGGCGAGCTCCAGCCAGGGCAGCCAGCCCTGCTGGTGCAGGGAGGCGGCATAGCTCTCGAACGCCGGCGGATCCACCAGGGCCAGCAGCACGCCGCCGAGGTGGACGGCGAGGAACAGCACGAGCGCCAGGCCGGTGACGGCGATCCAGAATCCGATGATCATTCAGCTGCAGGTCAGCGCCCCTGGAGGCAAGGTGGCAGAAGGCATCGGGGGAAGGGGCCGGGGCGGGGCATGCGGCCGCCGGAAGCCGGGCGGGGCGCCAGGCGGTGTGCTGGGTGGTGCGCTGGGCATTGCGCCGACATGAAGCGGTCCGACCAGTCGCCCCTGGTGAGCGTCATCGTACCCAACTTCAACCACGGGGCCTTCCTGGGGGAGCGGCTGCGATCGATTCTCGACCAGACATTTCAGGACTTCGAGCTGATCGTTCTCGATGACGCCTCCCGCGACGATTCCCTCGCAGTGATCAGGGAGCGGCTGCAGGCCCATCCCCACCGGCTGGTCTGCAATGCGGTCAACTCAGGTCAGCCGTGCTCGCAATGGCTGAAGGGCATGGACATGGCCGCGGGGCGTTACATCTGGATCGCCGAATCGGATGACACCTGCGCACCGCTGTTTCTCGAACGGATGGTGACCCACCTCGAGAACGGCAGCGTGCTGGCGTACTGCCGCACCACCACGATGGATGCCACGGGCGATCCGATCGCCGACCAGAGCTTCTGGCCGGATCACTTCGACGCGGAGCGCTGGCAGCACTCCTTCACCCTCGAAGGGTCGCAGCTGTGTCGCACCTACATGGACCGGGGCAATGTCATCGCCAATGCCAGTGGCGTGGTGTTCCGTAAGCCCGATGCCGCGACCCTGGAGGCCCTCGGCCCGCTGACCGCCGGCCGGCGCTGCACCGGCGACTGGCTGTTCTGGAGCCACTACCTGATGCGGATGGGTGGCACCGTGGCCTTCGACGCCGAGGCCCTCTCCGGCTTCCGCTGTCACGACAAGACCACCCGCAGCACCGTCAGCCGCGGCCAGGAAAGACTCCGCTTCGCGGAATATTCCTCCGCCATCGCCTCGGTGCTGCGCATCACCCGGCCGAAGCCGGCCTGGCACTGGCATGCCGTGGCCACCAGCGGCGGCTGGGACTGGATTCTCTACGAATACCTCTGGCGCTACAAGCCATCGCTGGCCGAGAAGCTGCTGATCCGGATCCTGCACGGCCCCCTGCGCCTGGGGCTGTACGCGCGGCTGCTGCAGTCGCCGCAACTTCGCCGCCGCTACCTCCGCTGGCCCACCGGCTGAGGCGACACCACCGGGCCGGCCCGGTGGCCGCGACTATCGTTGGGCCCGGCAGCCCTGGGTGGTCATTGCGCGTCGCCTTTGCCCACTACAGCCAGGCGGATGACATCAGCGGCGTCACCACCTGGGTGCTGGGACTGGCCCGACGACTGGCGGCCGATGGTGTCAGCGTCGCCATCCATTTCGTGAACGCCCCCGGTGCAGGAAGCAGCGAAGGGAGCGCGGAAGGCCGTGGCGAACCGCCGCTGTTCAAGGCGCTGCGGCGCCAGGGCATCGAGGTGTTCGCCACGCCCAGGCGGGCCAGCCTCGAAGCGGACGCCCGGGACACCCTGGCCTTCCTCAACCACTGGCGGCCCACGGTGTTCCTGCCCCAGTGCAAGCCGGCCAACTACGCGGCGGCGGCCCAGGCCGGCCGCCGGGGGCTGCCCTGGGCGCTCACCCTGCATTCGGATGATCCCGACTACTGGGCGACCGTGGCGGCCTTCGGGGGCGCCCGCCAGGGCAGCGTCCTGGTCTGCGTGTCCCGCCACATCCGCGAGGCCTGCACCGCCAGGGGCATCGATCGGCCAGCCCGGGTGATTCCCTACGGCGTGCAGGTGCCGGCGACGGCGACGGACGTCCGCGCCGATCCCTTCCGGGTGGTGTTCAGCGGCAGGATCTGGGAGCACCAGAAGCGCGCCTCGCTGGTGATCCGGACGCTGATCCAGGCCTGCCGGTCGAAGGCCTCCATCCGCGCCACCCTGATCGGCGATGGCTATGCCCGGGCGGACTGTGAACGGCAGGTGGCCGAGGCCGGCCTCGCCGCGGCGATCGACTTCACCGGATCGCTGCCCCCCGAGCAGGTGAAGGCCCGGCTGCTGGATGCCCAGGCCATCCTGCTGATGTCCGACTTCGAGGGGCTGCCGATCGCCCTGCTGGAGGCGATGGCGGCCGGCGTGGTGCCCGTGGTGCGGCGCATCCCCAGCGGCATCCCCGAGCTGGTCGACGATGGGCGCACCGGCCTGCTGGTGTCGGAGGATCCCGAGGAGGCCGCCGCTGCCCTGGGGCGGCTGGCCGACGATCCCGCCCTCTGGCGGCGCTGCTCAACGGCGGCCCGGGAGCTCGTCAGCGGCCACTACAACGCCGACGCCAGCTACCTGCTGTGGCGCCGGCTGCTGGAGGAGCTCGATCAGCAGGGCAGGGCCGCCCCGTCCAGCCCCTACCCGATCCCCTGCCGCCGCATCGAGGGCCTGCGGGGGATCCCGCCCTCCTTCCATCAGGAGTACCGGGCCCCCCAATCCCGCTCCGCCGCCCTGCGGCAGGCCCTGCGCACGGCCGTCGCCAGGGCCAAGCACCGGATCAAGGGGGTCCTGGGCCGTCGCCGGAAGGGGTGACCCCGGCATGGGAGGGTGCAGGGAACCCCGGCGCCCGGCCGTGCGACTATCGCGCCCCTCCACCCTCCTCTGCGCCTTCCTGACGCTGCTGAACGACCGGCTGGGGGAGAGCATCGTCTTCCCGCTGCTGCCGTTCCTGCTCGCGGACTTCACCACCGACGGCCGCACCCTGGGCCTGCTGGCCGGCAGCTACGCCATCGCCCAGTTCAGCTTCACCCCCCTGATCGGGGCCCTCAGCGACCGCTACGGCCGCAAGCCCGTGATCACCGCCTGCGTGGCCGGCTCGGTGCTGGGCCTGGGCCTGTTCGCCCTCACCGTGATCCTGCCCTGGAGCCGCCTCTGGCCCGAGGCCGCCGCCGCCGGCCTGCCCCTGGCCCTGCTGTTCGCCGCCCGCCTGATCGACGGGGTGAGCGGCGGCACCGCCGCCACCGCCGCGGCCGTGCTGGCCGACATCTCGACGCCGGAACGGCGGGCCCGGGCCTTCGGCCTGATCGGTGTGGCCTTCGGGCTGGGGTTCATCCTCGGCCCGGCCCTGGGCGGCCTGCTGGGCCGCATCAACGTGAGCCTGCCGCTGCTGCTCGCCGTGGGCTTCGCCGCGCTGAACCTGGTGGTGGTGGTGACCCTGCTGCCGGAAACCCATCCGCCCAACGAGCGGCTGCCCCTGCCCCGGGTCTGGGAGCTGCAGCCCTTCGGCCAGCTGCAGCGGGTGTTCGCCGATCCGAGGGTGCGCCGCCTCTGCGCCGCCTTCTTCCTGTTCTTCCTGGGGTTCAGCGGCTTCACCGCCCTGCTGGTGCTGTACTTCAAGCAGGCTTTCGGCTGGGGCCCGGGCCTGTCGGCGGGCGCCTTCCTGGTGGTCGGTGTGGTGGCCACGGTGGTGCAGGGGGGCCTGATCGGTCCGCTGGTGCAGCGGCTGGGGGAGTGGCGCCTCACCCAGATCGGCCTGGGCTGTGTCATGGCGGGCTTCCTGCTGGTGCCCCTGGCGGATCAGGGCAACGCCGTGCCCCTGGTGTTCACGGCGGTGGCGATCCTGGCCCTGGGCACCGGCCTGGTGACCCCCAGCCTGCGCAGCCTGGTGTCACGGCGCCTCGCCGACAGCGGCCAGGGCGCCGCCCTGGGCAGCCTGCAGGGACTCCAGAGCCTGGCCAGCTTCCTCGGCCCACCCCTGGCGGGGCTGGCCTACGAGACCATCGGCCGCCGCAGTCCGTTCTGGCTGGGGATTCTGCTGATGGCCGTCGTGGTGTGGCTGGTGGCGGCAGGATCCCACCGTCAAGCAGAGGCGACACCCTGACGGCGGGATCGCCATTGCTACCTTGCCTTTTCTGATGCTCGCGGAGCCCCGCCGTATGTCGTCGCAGCCGGTCGTCGCTCCCGATCTCTACATCAACCGCGAGCTGAGCTGGATTGAGTTCAACCGCCGGGTGCTGGCCCTGGCGCTTGATGAGCACACGCCGCTGCTGGAGCAGGCCAAATTCAGCGCCATCTTCAGCAACAACCTCGACGAATTCTTCATGGTGCGGGTGGCTTCGCTGAAGTCGCAGCTGGAAGCGGGGGTCACCGGCCGCAGCGACGACGGCCTGACGCCCCAGGAGCAGCTGGAGGCGATCCAGACAAAGCTGCGGCCCCTTCTGGAGATGCAGCAGCAGCACTACCGCCACTCCCTCAAGACCCACCTCGCCGAGTACGGGGTCCAGCTGCTCGACTACCTGCGGCTCAACGAGGCCCAGAAGGCCTGGGCCGACGACTACTTCCGCAAGGCGATCTTTCCGGTGCTCACCCCCCTGGCGGTGGACCCGGCCCACCCGTTCCCGTTCCTCAGCAACCTGAGCCTCAACGTGGCGGCCCTGATCCGCGACCCGGACACGGGCCGCCAGCAGTTCGCCCGGGTGAAGGTGCCCCAGAAGATCCTGCCGCGCTTCGTGCCGATCCCCACCGAGCTGAGCGGCGTCGTGCCCACGCCGGGCTACACGGCGGTTCCGCTCGAGCAGCTGGTGGCCTTCAACCTGCGCTGGCTGTTCCCCGGCATGACCATCGAGGGGCACTACTTCTTCCGGATCACCCGGGACGCCGACCTGGAGCTGCGGGATCTGGAGGCCGACGACCTGATGGAGGCCCTGCAGGAGGGCCTGCGCAAGCGCCGGGTGGGCGGCGAGGTGGTGCGGGTGGAGGTGGCCGACGAGATGCCCGAGGAGGTGGTGCACCTGCTGATGGAGGGCACCGACGTGGAGCCGGCGGACGTCTACCGCACCAACGGCCCCCTGGGCCTCGACGACCTGATGAGCCTGATGGCGATCCCCCTCAGCCAGCTGCGGGACGCCCCCCACAAGGGACGCACGGCGCCGGCCCTGGTGCGGGCCCAGCGCAGCCAGCTGGAGGACGGTTCGATCAAGCAGGAGGAGTTCGAGAGCATCTTCTCGGTGCTGCGGCGGGGCGATGTGCTGCTGCACCATCCCTTCGACCTGTTCTCCACCTCGGTGGAGGAATTCCTCAGCCAGGCGGCCGCCGACGCCTCGGTGCTGGCCATCAAGATGACCCTCTACCGGACGTCGAAGGATTCGCCGGTGGTGGCCTCCCTGATCCGCGCCGCCGAGAACGGCAAGCAGGTGATGGCCCTGGTGGAGCTCAAGGCCCGCTTCGACGAGGACAACAACATCCAGTGGGCCCGCCAGCTGGAACGCTCCGGGGTGCATGTGGTGTATGGCGTGCTGGGGCTCAAGACCCACACCAAGGTGCTGCTGGTGGTGCGGCGCGAGAAGGGATCCCTGCGCAGCTACGCACACATCGGCACCGGCAACTACAACTCCAAGACCTCCTCGCTTTACACCGACGTCGGTCTGCTGACGGCCCGGGAGGACTTCGGCCAGGATCTGGTGGAACTGTTCAACTACCTGACCGGATTCTCCAAGCAGCAGAGTTTCCGCAAGTTGCTGGTGGCGCCCGTCACCCTGCGCAAGGGCATGGAGGGGCTGATCCGGCGGGAGATCGACCATGCCAAGGCCGGTCGCGGCGGACACATCAAGGCCAAGATGAATGCCCTGGTCGATCCGGCGATCATCGCCCTGCTCTACGAAGCCTCGGCCGCCGGGGTGCGGATCGAGCTGATCATCCGGGGCATGTGCTCGCTGCGGCCCGGGCTCGAAGGGGTCAGCGAGGGCATCACGGTGATCAGTGTCATCGGTCGCTTCCTGGAGCATTCACGGCTGTTCTGGTTCGCCAACGGCGGCCAGCCGGAGATGTTCTTCGGCAGCGCCGACTGGATGCCCCGCAACCTCGACCGGCGGGTCGAGGCGGTGGCGCCGATTGAGGACCCGAAGCTCCAGCAGCAGATCGAGGCCTTGCTTGAGCTTTACCTCACCGATACGGGCGCCTGGCACATGCACAGCGATGGACACTTTGCACAGCGTCAGCACTCCGGCGAGCCAAAACTGACCCAGAAGCTGCTGATGGAACGCTGGCGCGGCGGCCTCGTTCCGGAGGCCAAAGCGTAGCCATCACGACATAAGCAACTTCTTTCAGTCAAAATACATACAATCTTCCGCCGGATCCGGGTTTCAACCTTCCTGCGGTGCTACATTCCGGCCAAATTCATTCGGGAGCCTGGGGTGATGGGGACACCTCTGCATTCCGCCCTCTCGCTGCTGAAGAGCAGTGCAGAAGGGGCTTCGTCCAGCAGGACGAAATCCAGCGGCGGTTCAGTCAGTTCCAAGCCGACAGCCACAGCCAAGACCACGGCCCGCCAGGGGGGGCGCATCAGCGCCGACTCCATCGGTTGGTATCTCAGCACAATTGGCCGTGTGCCTCTTCTTACACCGGCTGAGGAAATCGAACTCGCCCACCACGTCCAGGCGGGCAAGAAGCTCCAGGCACTCGTCGACGGTGAGCTCACCGCCCGCCAGAGGCGCCAGCTGCGCATGGGCCAGCGGGCCCGCGACCGCATGATGGCCGCCAACCTGCGGCTGGTGGTGAGCGTCGCCAAGAAGTATCAGAACCAGGGTCTCGAACTGCTCGATCTTGTCCAGGAAGGGGCCATCGGTCTGGAGCGGGCCGTCGACAAGTTCGACCCCGCCATGGGCTACAAGTTTTCCACCTATGCCTACTGGTGGATCCGCCAGGGCATGACGCGCGCCATCGATAACAGCGCCCGCACGATTCGCCTGCCGATTCACATCAGCGAGAAGCTCTCGAAGATGCGGCGCATCACCCGCGAGCTCTCCCACCGTCTCGGGCGCCAGCCCAACCGGCTCGAGCTGGCCCATGCCATGGGCATGCAGCCGGAGGAGCTCGAGGAACTGATGACCCAGAGCGCCCCCTGCGCCTCCCTCGACGCCCACGCCCGTGGCGAGGAGGATCGCAGCACCCTGGGCGAGCTGATCGCCGACCCGGCCAGCAACGAGCACTTCGACTCGATGGACCGCCATCTGCAGAAGGAGCACCTCGGCGCCTGGCTCTCCCAGCTGAACGAGCGGGAACAGAAAATCCTGCGGCTGCGCTTCGGCCTTGAGGGCGCCGAACCGCTCACCCTCGCCGAGATCGGCCGCCAGATCAACGTCTCCCGCGAACGGGTGCGCCAACTGGAGGCCAAGGCGATCATGAAACTGCGCCTGATGAGCAACCTTCACCAGGCCGCCTGACCCAAGCTTCCCTGCTGGCGTTGGTCCTTCCCCCGGAGCATGACGACCTGGCCCGGCTCACCGGTGTGCTGGCCGTGGCCCTCTGGCTGGCGCTGCTCAGCGCCGGTGCCCTGCTGCTGCGCCGCCGCTGGCCCGCTCAGCGGGAATGGAGCCGCAAGCTGGTGCATATCGGAGCCGGGCCGGTGGTGCTGATCGCCTGGGCCTTCGGTGTCGAACGGCTGATCGCCATACCCGCCGCCGCCGCCATCACCCTGCTGGCCGCCCTCAACCACCGGGTGCGGGTGCTGCCGGCGATCGAGGACGTGGACCGGCACAGCTACGGCACGGTCGCCTACGGCGCCTCGATCACCCTGCTGCTGTGGCTCTGGTGGCCCGCCCACCCCGACACGGTGGCAGCGGGAGTGCTGGTGATGGCGTTCGGTGACGGCCTGGCCGGTCTGCTGGGCCCGCTGATCCCGTCACCGAGCTGGACGGTGTTCGGCGAGCGCCGCTCCCTGGCGGGCACCGCCGCCATGGGGATCGCCAGCCTGGTGGCGCTGCTGAGCCTGGGGCTGCTGGGCGGTGGCCCGGCGCCGGCCTCGATCGCCCTCATCGCCCTGGTGGCCACGGGGCTGGAGCAGTGGGCCCTGCTGGGCATCGACAACATCAGCGTGCCCCTGGCGGTGGCCGGGCTGTGGCGGGTGCTGAGCTGATGGGACCGATCGAGCGGATCCTCATCGGCCTGGCCCTGGCGGCGGTCCTGCTGGGGCTGCGGCTGGCCACCCGCCGCTTCCAGCTGCCGCCACCGCCCCTGCTGCTGCCGCTGGTGGCGGTGCTGCTGTGGGGCGTGATCGGCGGCACCGCCCGACCAGCCGGGGTGCAGTGGCTCGGCGCCGTCGACGAGCTGGCCACCGTCTACGCCCTGATCGCCCTGGTGGCCTGGCTGGCCCTGGAGTGCCCGGAGGCCCTGGGCTGGTGGCGACCCACCGCCAAGATCCTGCGGGACCTGCTGATGCTGGGCCTCTCGGCCCTGGCCACGGTGCTGGTGCTGCAGCGCCTCGCCAACCTCAACCTGGTGGGCCTCGTGACCACCTCGGCGGTGCTCACGGCCGTGATCGGCCTGGCGGCCCAGGAAACGCTCAAGGATCTGTTCGCCGGCATCGAGCTGCAGGTGGATCCGCCCTTCCGGGAGGGGGACTGGATCAGCGTCGGCGACGAGAGCGGCACGGTGGAGTCCCTGCATCTGATGAGCACCCGCCTGCGCCGCAAGGACGGCTCCACCGTGAACCTGCCCAACAACACGGTGGCGGACAACCCGATGCGGCGCTTCAGCCAGCACGAACCGGTGGGGAACCGCTTCGAAATCGCCCTGGGCTACGAAATCCCGCCGGCCCGGGCGCGCCAGCTGCTGCTGCGGGTGATGGCCGAGAACCCCCTGGTGCTGCTCGAACCGGAGCCGGAGGTGCTGATCAGCTCCTACGAGGACTCCCGCATCCGCTACGAGCTGCAGGGGTACCAGCGGGGGCCCTCGGAGGGCGATCGGCTGCGGTTGCGCGGCGAACTGCTGGAGCAGATCTGGTACGCCCTGGAGCGCCAGGGCTGGGAGCTGCCCTACCCGGTGCGGGAACTGAAGCGGCGCCAGACCCAGCGGGATCCTGCCCACCCCACCGGTGTGGATGCCTCGCTGACGGCCCAGTTGCTGCGGCGCAGCTGGCTGTTCGCCCAGCTGGACCCCGAACAGGTGAACCGACTCGCCTCGGAGGTGCGCTGCCTGCGCTTCGGCTCCGGCGAAACGATCGTGGCGGAAGGAGAGGAGGGCGTGGCCCTGTTCCAGGTGGTGGACGGCGAGGTGGAGGTGTTCAAGGCCGACGGTTCCCCCCTGGGGCGCTCGGTGGCCGTGCTGGGCCGGGATCAGATCTTCGGGGAGATGACCGTCTGCACCGGCGAACCCCGCACGGCCACGGTGCGCTCGCGGGGGGAATGCGTGCTGCTGGAGGTGGAGCGGGACGACTTCATGCCCCTGGTGGAGGACGATGCCGGGGTGCTGGAGGCGCTGGCGGCGATCGTGGGCCAGCGGCGCTCGGAACTGGAGAAGCTCTCCTCACCGGATGCAGCCCGCCGCCAGACCTCGATCCTGGAGCGCATGCGCCACCTGTTCGGCCTCGAGGTCGACTGAGGGGACGCCGCTCAGGCCCTCAGGAGCTGCTCGCAGCGGAGCTCCCAGTCGCGCTGGGTGCCGATGCCGGCCACCAGCAGCCGCTCGGCCGGCTCCTCCCGCAGCCGCAGCTGCCACTGGCGGATCACATCGGCCCGCTCCATCCAGACATCGATCACCAGACGCTGGATGGCCTCGCCGTCCCAGCAGCGGCCCCGGGCCGTGTCGAGGGCCCAGTCCAGCAGGTCATCGAGCTGGAAGGGGCGGAAACCGCCGTAGATCGGGCCGGGGGCGGGTGGGCCGCCGGAGGGGGAGGCGACGGATTTCTGCTCGAGATAGAACAGCTGCAAGGGGTCGGACAACCCGCAGAACTGCAGGAGATAGGTCATCAGCGTCCCACCACGATCTTGCTGGCCCCAAACGTACCCAGGGCACGCCAGTCAGCTGTTCACCAGGAACACTCTGTTGCAGAAGATCGGATCAGCACTCTCACCTTTCGAGTGCTGATTGTCCTGCCTTGGAGAAGAGCAGAGCCCTTCAGGCCAGGGCCAGACTGCGGGCCTGGGCCTGGCGCACCGCTTCGGCCAGCTCGACGAGCAGATCCAGGGTGGTGGGCAGATCGATGCAGGCATCGGTGATGCTCTGGCCGTAGGTGAGCGAGTCCAGGTCGGCGGAGATCTTCTGATTTCCCTCCACCAGATGGCTTTCCAGCATCACCCCCATCACGTGGACCGAACCGCCCCGCACCTGCTCGGCCACCTGGCGCAGCACCTCCCCCTGGCGGCGGTAGTCCTTGTTGGAATTGCCGTGGCTGCAGTCCACCATCAGCCGCGCCGGCAGGCCGTCCTTGGCCAGCAGGGCCGCCGCCGCCTCCACAGCCTCGGCGTGGTAATTCGTGCCGCTCTTGCCGCCGCGCAGCACCAGGTGGCCATCCGGGTTGCCGGTGGTGGACACGATCGCGGCCTGGCCCTCCCTGTTGATGCCCAGGAAATGGTGGGGCCGGGCGGCCGCCTCCATGGCATTGATGGCGGTGGCGGCGCTGCCGTCGGTGCCGTTCTTGAAGCCGATCGGCATCGACAGTCCCGAGGCCATCTCCCGGTGGGTCTGGCTCTCGGTGGTGCGGGCGCCGATGGCGGTCCAGCTGATCAGGTCGGCGAGGTACTGGGGCACCACCGGATCGAGCACCTCGGTGGCCGCCGGCAGGCCCAGCTCCGCCAGGTGCAGCAGCAGGGAACGGGCCCGGCGCAGGCCGGTGTTGATGTCGTAGCTGCCGTCGAGGTGGGGGTCGTTGATCATCCCCTTCCAACCCACGGTGGTGCGGGGCTTCTCGAAGTAGACCCGCATCACGATCTCCAGCTCGTCCCGATGGCGGCGCTGGGCCTGGGCGATAGCTTCGGCGTACTCCCGGGCGGCGGCCACGTCGTGGACCGAGCAGGGACCGACGATCACGAGCATCCGCTGGTCGCCGGCGTGCAGGATGGCCTTGATCCGCTCCCGGGCCTGCTGCACGGTGCGGGCCGCCTGCTCCGACAGGGGCAGCTCCGCATGCAGCACCGCCGGCGGCACCAGCGGCCGGGTTTCCACCACGTGGAGATCGGAGGTGGGGATCATGCGCTGCGGCCGGCGGGGATTGGTCAGACCCCCCAGCCTACGAACTGGCGGCACCGATGCCAGCGCCGACTTCTGCAGCCGTCGTCACCAGAGGGCGGACCCGCGGGGAAGAACAATGGAAGGGATGCCCATGCGGTCCTGCGTCCATATGTCCGTCTCCCCGAGCTCCGCCCCCCTCTCCCCCGCCGAGCTGCTGCCCAGCTACCGGGAGGCCGCCGCGGCCCGCGAGGCCCTGGGCGTGCCGTCCCTGCCGCTCACCGCCCCCCAGGCCCAGGCCCTCACCCAGCTGCTGGAGCAGCCGCCCGCAGGCGAGGAGGCCTTCCTGCTGCACCTGCTGAGCGAACGAATTCCGCCGGGGGTGGATGAGGCCGCCTATGTGAAGGCGGGCTGGCTGAGTGGGATCGCCAAGGGAACGGCCACCAGCCCCCTGGTGAGCCCCCTGGAGGCCACCCGGCTGCTGGCCACCATGATCGGCGGCTACAACGTCGGCGCCCTGATCGAGCTGCTCTCCTGCCCGGAGGCCGCCGTCGCCGAAGAGGCTGCCCGGGGGCTGAGCCGCACCCTGCTCGTGTACGACGCCTTCCACGACGTGCTGGAGCTGGCCGAGACCAACCCCCTGGCCCGCCAGGTGGTGGACAGCTGGGCGGCGGCGGAATGGTTCCACGCCCGGCCGCCCCTGCCCGAGGCGATCACCGTCACGGTCTTCAAGGTGACCGGGGAAACCAACACCGACGACCTCTCGCCGGCCACCCACGCCACCACCCGGCCCGACATCCCCCTGCACGCGATGGCGATGCTGGAGACGCGGATGCCGGAGGGGCTGGCCCTGATCGCCGAGCTGAAGGCGAAGGGCCACCCGCTCGCCTACGTGGGCGATGTGGTGGGGACGGGCAGCTCGCGGAAATCCGCCATCAACTCGGTGCTCTGGCACATCGGCACCGACATCCCCCACGTGCCCAACAAGCGCAGCGGCGGGGTGGTGCTGGGCAGCAAGATAGCGCCGATCTTCTTCAACACCGCCGAGGATTCCGGCGCCCTGCCGATCGAGTGCGACGTCAGCGCCCTCAACAGCGGCGACGTGATCACGATCCGGCCCCACGCCGGCACGATCGAGCGGGCCGCCGGCGAGCCGGGGGCCGGGGAGGTGCTGGCCCGTTTCGAGCTCAAGCCCAGCACCATCGCCGACGAGGTGCGGGCCGGTGGCCGCATCCCCCTGCTGATCGGCCGCTCGCTCACCGACAAGGTGCGGCTGCAGCTGGGCCTGCCCCCCTCGGAGGCCTTCATCCGGCCGGTGGCCCCGGTCGACACGGGCAAGGGCTTCACCCTGGCCCAGAAGATGGTGGGCAAGGCCTGCGGCCTGGCGGGCGTGCGCCCCGGCACCAGCTGCGAACCGCTGATGACCAGCGTCGGCAGCCAGGACACCACCGGGCCGATGACCCGCGACGAGATGAAGGAGCTCGCCTGCCTGGGCTTCTCCGCCGATCTGGTGATGCAGAGCTTCTGCCACACCGCCGCCTACCCCAAGCCGGTGGATCTCAAGACCCACGCCGAACTGCCCGACTTCATCAGCTCCCGGGGTGGCGTCGCCCTGCGGCCCGGCGACGGCATCATCCACAGCTGGCTCAACCGCATGCTCCTGCCGGACACGGTGGGCACCGGCGGTGACAGCCACACCCGCTTCCCCCTCGGCATCTCGTTCCCGGCCGGCTCCGGCCTGGTGGCCTTCGCGGCCGCCATCGGCGCCATGCCGCTCGACATGCCCGAGTCGGTGCTGGTGCGCTTCTCCGGCTCCCTGCAGCCCGGCGTCACCCTGCGGGACGTGGTCAACGCCATCCCCTATGTGGCCATCCAGCAGGGCCTGCTGACGGTGGAGAAGGCCGGCAAGAAGAACATTTTCAGCGGCCGGATCATGGAGATCGAGGGGCTCCCCGACCTGAAGCTGGAGCAGGCGTTCGAGCTCACCGACGCCACCGCGGAACGCTCCTGTGCCGGCAGCACGATCAAGCTGAGCGTCGAGACGGTGAGCGAATACCTGCGCAGCAACGTGGCGCTGCTGAAGAACATGATCGCCCGGGGCTACAGCGATGCCCGCACCATGGCCCGCCGGATCAAGGCGATGGAGGCCTGGCTGGCCAATCCGGTGCTGATGGAGGCCGATGCCGACGCCGAGTACGCGGCGGTGATCGACATCAACCTGGACGAGCTGAGCGAACCGATCCTGGCCTGCCCCAACGACCCGGACAACGTCAAGCTGCTGAGCGAGGTGGCCGGCGACCGGATCGATGAGGTGTTCATCGGCTCCTGCATGACCAACATCGGCCACTACCGCGCCGCCGCCACGGTGATGGACGGGGCCGGCACCAGCGCCGCCCGTCTGTGGGTGTGTCCCCCCACCCGCATGGACGACGAGGTGCTGCGGGCCGAGGGCTACACCGCCAAGTTCGAGACCGCCGGCGCCCGCATGGAGCTGCCCGGCTGCTCCCTGTGCATGGGCAACCAGGCCCGGGTGGAGGACAACACCACCGTGTTCTCCACCAGCACCCGCAACTTCAACAACCGCCTCGGCAACGGCGCCCAGGTGTACCTGGGCAGCGCCGAACTGGCGGCGGTGTGCGCCCTGCTGGGGCGCATCCCCAGCCCGGCCGAGTACCTGGAGATCGCCGCGGCCAAGATCGACCCCCTCTCCGACCAGCTCTACCGCTACCTCAACTTCGACCAGATCGACGGCTTCGAAGATGCCGGCCGGGTGGTGAGCGTGGAGGAGGAGGAGAAGGTGCTGGCGGAGGTGTGACGGGGCGAAAGGAGCCGGGCTGCCCCTATCGGGTGCCCGGCGATGGCCACCAGAGTCCCAGTTGCATGGCTTGGGCTCTCATCTCCGCCTCTCGGTAGATCTCCTGGTGGCATGGGCTCGCGGCCTGGCGATCCAGGGTCGCCAGGCCGACTTGCACCAGGCTCAGGTTGATCGGCACCCTCGAACCAACGGGAATGATCTCCGCCAGCTCGACGCCATCAGCGGCCTTGCTGCGCTTCGATAGCGTCACCCAGGCACCGGGCAGAAGAAGGGCCTCCAAGGCGGCCTTGGCGGCCAGGCCCGAGCTGCCCTGTGGGAGTTGCGGGGTACGGATGCAGGCCAGCCGCACTTTGAACGGGTCGCCGTAGGAGGTGACGACGATGGTGCGGCCATCCAGCACCTTCACGACCCGGACGTCGTCAGCGGGAGGAGGGGGAATGGCGAGAACCGGAGCCCCCGTCATCGAAAGGAGCAGGGCGGACACACCAACCAACGGGCGATTCACGGCGCCATCCCTCACCCCCCCACCACCAGGGCGTCGACAATCTCGTAGCGCTCGACGTTCTCGCCAAGCAGCAGCACCGACACATCGCCGCGCCGCTGCACCGTGAGCTTTTCGGGCTGATCGGAAGCAACCGCCTTGCCCTTCACGAACAGGAACTGACGCGTCTGGCCCTCGGGGTTCATCACCACCACCGTGGCGCTGTTGTTGGCGCGGCGGATCACGGAGGCCTTGCACCGGGCGGCCTTGGCACTGCTGCCGGAGCCACAGGGCACCTCCGCAGAGGCGTGGTACGGCGTGCCGGGGATCAGGGCATCGCGGGATGCGGGCACGGGGGCGAGGGGAGCACCACTGATCCCCACCTTGAGGCTGTAGGTGCTGGATTCACTGCGGCGCGCCGCCGGCCGCATCAGATACACCCTCACCCTGACATCGCCATCGCTGGGCAAAGCTCCACGGAAGCGGTTGCCGGAGCTGCTGCCGATGAACAGGGCGGTGTCGGTCCCGGCCGCCATCACATTGAAGTAGTTCTGGGGGTTGGAACCCTTGAGTTCCACGGTCAGGGTCTGACCGGCACCGGCCCGCAGGTTGTAATCCACGGTCTGATCGCCCTTGAGCTGGCCCTTCAGCAGGGTGGAATCAGTGCCGGCTCGAAACGTGACCCTTTGACTCTCGATCGCGCTCTGGGCCAGTCCGACTCCAGCAGGGAGGCTAATGGCCATGAGGCCAGCGGCAGCTATGGCGAGGGGAGAACGCATCGGTCCTTGGCTTGGGGCCAATGCATACCCTACCTCGCTTGCTCTCGGGAACGTTTCTTACAGCCGATGGAAGGACAGAGTGGGGAGTTCCGATTTGTTGAGAAGGGTGAAATGAACTATTGAGCTAACGCTAAAGATCAGCAGCGGGCAGAAGCTCTGTCTACTCCTCGAGCTTTTCTGATCCCGACCGCTGGGTCTTGATGTTAGGGCGCACATGGCGTTGCCTCCAATGAATCAAGTTGCGTTTCCCACCAAGAGATTGCCTCTGCGATAAGTTCCCGCTGGTCCCTTCCAGCAAAACCTCCTCCATTCATTGTGTAGTGGTGCTCTACCTCTCCCAAGCGAGTGGCTCTTTGCTCTCCAGATTGAACGTTTACCTCGATCTGCACACCAGGAACAGTAACACCCTGGCCAGCGAGAGATTGATACTCCTTCAAGAGTAGGTTCCTCTCGCTAACAATAAACTCCCAATAGATCTCGGGAGTGGGCTTCGATGCTAAATGGCTTGAATCCCAAGTCTCGAACTTGTTTCGGAACGCGGGATCGACAGCAGCGTCTTTGCTCTTGAGTACGTGGTAAACAGCACGCAGCAGTGCCACGTTTGCCATGTAAGCGATGCGCCACTGGCTGCCTTGGAGCCCCGGCGTGAATAGGGCGGATGCTTGCCTACAGTCTTCAAGAACGGTTCGGGCGGCGAGAGGCATAGGTTATGCGATCTAACGCTCCAGATCAGAAGCGGGTAGGCAAGCATCGCCTTGGCAGACAACGCCGGCTCCCGTCTTCTGAATCTGGATGTTCGGTGGGCCATGTGTATTCGACACTATCAGAAGCTCTTGGGTAGTCTCGTTGAGCCGTGTTGAAATAAGTCCGCCTCACTTCCGGCTGGTGCCTTAAGCCGCTAGGATGCCTCGAGCCTTGAAGCCTCAGTAGTGAGAACCAGCATCCCCGCGGCTCGGCTCTATCGGAGGCATCGATACTTGCTTGCACTGCTTGAGGCAATAGGCGGCAGAGCATCAAATACTGATTTTCAGAAGTTGCTATTTCTTTTTTCCAGAGAGGCAGCCGATCCTCCTCTATACGAGTTTGTACCTTATAAGTATGGTGCCTTCTCGTTTACCTCTTATGCTGATCGGCTTAAGCTTATTGAGAAAGGAATCCTGAACCGCTCTAGTGATCATTGGGAACTTTCTACTGATGGAGAAGCCGCTATCTATTCAGAGCCTGGCTATCGAAAGGATGCGGAATCCTTTGTCAGTCGACTTGGCTGGATGAGAGGCAGAGAGCTCATTGCCTACACTTACAAGCATTTCCCCTACTACGCAACTCATAGCGAGATTGCCAGCGATATACTATCTAGCGACTCTTCGGCCTTGGACGCCATACGAAACAGCAAGCCCAGTACCGTAATCTCCGGATTGGCGACTATTGGCTATGAAGGCAAGTCAATCGAAGCGTATCTCAATCTTCTTCTGCAAGACGGCGTTACCCTTTTGTGTGATGTAAGGCGTAATCCGATCAGCCGAAAGTATGGCTTTTCAAAGCGAGTACTTGCCTCTGGATGCTCGCGAGTTGGAATTAGATATGAGCACGTGCCACAACTTGGAATTGAGTCAAGCAAGCGCCACAATCTCAGTTCACAAGCGGACTACGATGACTTATTATCCGGATACTCAATCGAGTATCTCCCAAGACAAGAAAAGGAGTTAAGGATGATCTCCTCTTGGATTGAATCAGGAGAGAGGGTGGCCCTAACCTGCTACGAGGCTGACGTAAGGCAGTGCCATCGAGGTTGTGTAGCTAGCCTTATCCAGTCTTGCTCTAAAGATCTTCAGGTTAAGCATCTGTAATTTCAAGATGAAACGGGAAAGGCTGCTTATTCTTGTTAAGACCTATCCTACACTTTCAACGAAGTACGGCGAAACAGTCTGTACAGCAGCAATCAGGGAGGATGGGTCATGGGTACGCCTTTATCCAGTTCCATTTCGACGCTTAGGAGAGACAGAGCAATACAAGAAGTACGATTGGCTTGAATGCCGTATTGTACGAAACACCCAGGACCGAAGGCCTGAGAGCTTTCGGCCTGCAGATGAGTCTGAATTGCAAGCAACCGCCCATATTGGGACTCAAGACCAATGGCACGAAAGGCGAAGAATAGTACTCGGCAAAGCAAAAGTATCTCATACGCTTGATGAGCTAATTCATGGTGCAAAGCAGAATGAGATATCGCTAGCGGTTTTCAAGCCCGCCAAGGTTATTGACTTTATCGCTGAAAGAGAAGAATCGCGAGAGTGGGATCCGAAGAAGCTCAGTGCAATGAGGGCACACATCGATCAGCTCTCTCTTTTTGATGACAACGAATGGCGAAAGACCTTTAGGGTGATTCCCAAACTGCCTTATAAGTTCTCATATCGTTTCGAAGATGCAAATGGCCAGCGCAGCCAGCTGCAAATTCTTGACTGGGAGATTGGGGCGCTATTCTGGAACTGCTTGTGGCGAGATCAACGCCAGAATGAACAAGCTGCGATTGAGAAGGTCAGGGCAAAATACTTTGATGAGTTTACCACTAAAGATCTTCATTTCTTTCTCGGAACAACTCTCCAGTTTCATTCTGTTGCCCCTAATCCTTGGTTAATCATTGGCGTCTTTCCTGCGCCATACCAGACCCAGTTACCACTTTTCTAGAGGTGTCGCAGGACCTGTTTAGTCGCTCCACCGAACGCATCTTGTGCGGAACCAGCTAAGTTCCAAACTTTCAGCCTTGGGAAGCATAAAAGCAAGTTGCTCTGAGGGCAACGCCGCCAAACCCTTGACATCGCCTGGGTTCACCTCTCAGCGCTACACAATCCCGTCGACTTAGGCAGACCCGGAGAAACACCCTGCTGCCGTGGTGGTCCAACCTTGCCAACCATTAGCGGTCCATCCAGTCAGTGGTTGCACCCAATCTCGGCGCATTGGGCCCGGTTCTGATGGAAATGCTTGAGCGCGAAGCTCCTCCCAGCGTCACTCCGAAACGCTGAACACTGGGCGCCCACTGGCTTGGCCGATCAACCGAGGCCCGCCACAGCCCGCTCGCAGCGGTCCAGTTCGGCCTCCAGCAGAGCCAGCAGTTCCGATCGCTCGGCCGGCAACGGGAAGGGCCATGCCTCGTAGCGGGCCTCCACGGCGAATTCCTGCAGGGCCGCGTCCTCAGCCGGCGACATCGAGCACCTTCCCCTCGCGGGCCACATCGCCGAACACGTGCCAGCGCGAGCCACTCAACCGTTCGGCGTCGGCGGCGCCGGCCAGCACCAGGTCCACCCTGGCGCCCAGGGGCCCGAGGGCCTCTCGAAAGCGCTGCCAGCAGGCGGCTTTCTCGGCGGGGGTGAGCTGGGCGCGGCCCACGATCACCGCCAGGTCCAGGTCGGAATCGGGGCGCGCCTCACCCCGGGCCCGCGAGCCGAACGCCAGGACCGCCCTCACCTCGGGGTCGGCACAGAGCCGTGCCAGGGCCAGGCGACAAGCCTCCAGATCCAGGCCGGGGCCGAGATCCGGCAGCGCCGCCAGCCCCCGGGGCTCACGCCAGGGAATCGCGGGCGGCACGAACGGCTGTGCGGAGGCGGAGACCATGGCAAAACGCTGCCGCAGCTGAACGCAAGGGCCTATCGGCGCGACTCACACCAAGCCAGGCCTGCCGTCCTTCTATTCGCCGCCCTGAACGGCCAGCAGCTTGCGCTGCTGTTTCCAGCGCAGCACCTGCCAGACCAGGAACACCATCAGAAGGGGCAGCACCGCCACCAGCACCACGAACCGGTAGGTGTTGTCGACGATCTCGCCGCCGGCGGTGGCGGCCAGGACCTGCTCCACCAGGTAGAGCCCGTAGAGGCCGAGAAGAATCCAGCCCTCGAGGCGGGAGATCACCCCGTTGGTCCAGAAGATCGGCAGGCAGGCCAGGGTGGTGGCCACCATGATCGGCAGGTCGCGGCTCACCATCACCGGATCCACCGCCAGCCCCTTGCCTCCGGAGAGCACGGCGCAGAGGCCCAGGATCACGATCTGGTTGAGCAGGTTGCTGCCCACCACGTTGCCGATGGCCAGGTCGGCCTTGCCCCGATAGGCGGCCACCACGGAGGTGACCAGTTCCGGCATCGAGGTGCCGGCCGCCACGATCGTCAGGCCGATCACGGTCTGGCTCACCCCCAGGGCCACGGCGGCCGTGGTGGCCCCCCGCACCAGCAGCTGGGAGCCGACCACCAGCAGGACCAGGCCCGCCGCCAGCTTGAAGGCCGCCACCAGCGGGGTGGAGCGCTCGTTCTCGTTGTCCTCGTCGTCTTCGGAATCTTCCGACGCGGTGCGGATCTCCCAGACGAGGTTGGCCACCGTCGCGAACAGCAGTGCCACCCCCGCCTGCCAGGTGAGCCGGCCCCCCGAGGCCATGCCCCACACGGCCATGGAGATGCCCAGCAGCAGGGGCACGTCCCGCCGCACCAGGCGGCTCCTGACGCGCAGGGGAACGATGGCCGCGCTGGCCCCCAGCACCACCAGGATGTTGAAGATGTTGCTGCCGACCACATTGCTGACGGCCAGGTCGGCGTCGCCCTGAAGGGTGGACAGCACGCTCACGAACAGTTCCGGCGTGCTGGTGCCCAGGGACACCACCGTCAGGCCGATCACCAGCTGGGGGATACCCAGCAGCAGGGACAGGGCAACCGAACCGGCCACGAACAGTTCCCCTCCGCCGAACAGCACCAGGATCCCGAGGATGATCTCGACGAAGCTGGGCAGGGTGGGCATGGCGGCCTGTCGGAAAGCGAATGAGTTTAGGGAGACGCCAGCCGATCGCCTGAAGTGACACGCTGGATCTCCCCGTCCCGCCGCCCCCCTGAACCAGGAAACCCTGCTGTTCGAGCCGGCCCGGCCGGCCGCCGATGCCCTGCGCACCGTGCTGGCCTTCCCGAGCAGCTATTCGGTGGGGATCACCAGCCTGGGTTACCAGGTGGTGTGGGCCAGCCTGGCGCGCCGCAGCGACCTGGACGTGCGGCGGCTGTTCACCGACCAGGGGGACCCACCGCACCGCCATTGCGACCTGTTCGGCCTCTCGCTCAGCTGGGAGCTGGACGGACCGGTGCTGCTCGACCTGCTGGAGCGGCATGGCATCCCCCTGTGGAGTCACCAGCGGGGGGAGGACGACCCGATCGTGTTCGGCGGCGGCCCGGTGCTCACCGCCAATCCGGAGCCCCTGGCCCCCTTCTTCGATGTGGTGCTGCTCGGTGACGGCGAGCTGCTGCTGCCCGCCTTCATCGACGCGCTCCAGGCCGCCCGCCCCCTGCCCCGGCCCGAGCGCCTGCGGCAGCTGGCCCGGGTTCCCGGGGTCTACGTGCCGGTGCTCTACGCCCCCCGCTACGACGCCGACGGCGCCCTGCTGGCGGTGGAGCCCATCGCCACCGACCTGCCGGCGACCATCGCCAAACAGACCTGGCGCGGCAACACCCTCAGCCATTCCACGGTGATCACGCCGGAGGCGGCCTGGCCCTCGATCCACATGGTGGAGGTGGCCCGCAGCTGCCCGGAGCTCTGCCGCTTCTGCCTGGCCAGCTACCTGACCCTGCCGTTCCGCACCGCCTCCCTCGACGACGGCCTGATCCCGGCGGTGGAGACGGGGCTGGCGGTGACGCAGCGGCTCGGCCTGCTGGGGGCTTCGGTGACCCAGCACCCCCAGTTCGCCGACCTGCTCACCTGGCTGGATCAGGACCGCTTCGAGGGCACCCGGGTCAGCGTCAGCTCGGTGCGGGCCGCCACCGTGACCCCCCAGCTGGGGCGGATCCTGGCCCGGCGGGGCAGCAAGTCACTCACGATCGCGATCGAAAGCGGCAGCGAACGCATGCGCCGGGTGGTCAACAAGAAGCTGAGCGGCGAGGAGATCTTCGCGGCGGCCCGCTACGCGAAGGAAGGGGGCCTCAGCGGCCTGAAGCTCTACGGCATGGCGGGCCTGCCCAGCGAGGAGGAGGCCGACATCGAAGCCACCGCCGACCTGCTGCTGGCCCTCAAGAAAGCCACCCCGGGCCTGCGGCTGAGCCTCGGGGTGAGCACTTTCGTGCCCAAGGCCCACACCCCCTTCCAGTGGGAAGGGGTGCGGCCGGAGGCGGAGAAGCGCCTGCAGCGGCTGGCGCGGCGCCTGCAGCCCAAGGGCATCGAACTGCGCCCCGAGAGCTACGGCTGGAGCGTGATCCAGGCCCTGCTCTCCCGCAGCGACCGCCGACTGGCGCCCGTGATCGCCGCGGCCCGTGGCCAGCACGACAGCCAGGGCGGCTGGAAGAAGGCTTACCGGGCAGCGCGCGCCGGCGAGGTGGCCGCACCGACGGATCTGCCGGTCCCCCTGCCGGCGCCGCCCCCCTGGGAGGAGGTGGTCCATGCCACCTGGGGGGAGGCGCGCGTGCTGCCCTGGACCCATCTGGAGGGCCCGCTACCTCCCGCCACCCTGCTCAGGCATCGGCAGGAGGCGCTGGCCGGCGATAGCAGCGCAGACCCGCCAGCAGCACCCAGCCCGCCACATTGATCCGGCTGTCGTAAAGGGGGATGTCGGTGGCGTGCAGGGCCACCAGCACCAAGACCGCGGCCCACCAGGCCCGGTCGAAGAGGGTGCCGCCGGCCATGCCCAGCCAGCCGGCCCGGATCAGCAGCCACAGCACCAGGCCCACCACCAGGACGGCGACCGGCACCCCGTGGCTCATCGCCAGATCGATCGGCAGGTTGTGCGGGTGGCCGTGCCAGAAGCCGGTGCGCATCGGGTAAATGATGCTGAAGGCGGCCGCCCCCCAGCCCAGCCAGGGCCGTTCGGCGATCAGCCCCAGGGCCACCTGCCACTGGGCCAGGCGGGTGATCGCCAGCGGTCGCTGGCCGCCGTGGTCGAGGTCGATCAGCCGGCCCCAGATCGCCTCGGGCACCACCTGCCGGGCCAGCTCCTGCGGGGCCGCCGGCACCCAGGGCAGGGTGGAGAGGCCGATCACCGCCAGCACCACCAGCAGCACCGGCAGCAGCCACAGCCAGCTGCCGGGCCCGGCCACCACGGGCACCGCCAGCAGCAGGGCCCCCCAGGCATTGCGGGAATCGGTGAGGAACACCGCCGCCACCAGGCCGGCGGCGATCACCAGCACCACCCCCCGGCGCCGCCAGCCGAGACCGCCCTCGATCAGGGCCGCCAGGGTCAGGGGCCAGGCCAGCACCATCCAGGCCCCGGCGATGTTGGCGTAGTCGAAGAGTCCGGCCAGCCGTTCCGGCGGATTGCCGCCGGCCTTGATGTGCCAGATGATCAGGCCCCCCAGCCACTGGAAGGGTCCGCTCCAGCCCCACCAGATCTGGCCCAGGCCGGTGAGGATCACCGGCACCGTGCCGGCCACCACCGCCAGCGCCACGCGGCGGCGGGCGGCGGGGGTGCCGAGATACACCTGGAAACCCCAGAACCCCCAGAAAAAGGGCAGCCAGTTGCCCATCCCCAGCCAGGCCAGGTCATTGCTGGCGGCCCGGAAGCAGCCCAGCACCATCAGCACCGCCGCCGCCAGGAGCACGACGTTGACCCGGTCCGCCAGCACCGGGCGTCGGCCGCGGCTGCCCAGGATCAGGGCCAGCAGCAGGGCCAGGCCGGCCAGGAAGGCACTGCTGGCCAGCAGGAACATCCCCAGCTGGAAGCAGCGCCAGCCCAGCGGCGTGGCGGCGGCCGGCTTGGGCGCCATCAGGCGCTCATCGAGGGCAGAGAAACGGATCACCGGAGCGGCGGCGGCAGCGAAGGACCGACGGCGGGTCCCGGGGCAAGGCTCAATCAAACACAGCGGTTCGGCCTCTGTAGACCATCACCTGGCGGCGCAGGAACAGTCGCACCGCCCGGGCCAGGGCCAGCCGTTCGGTGTCGCGGCCCTTGCGGATCAGGTCCTCCACCTCGTCGCGGTGGCCCACGTGCATGGTGGCCTGCTCGATGATCGGCCCGCCGTCCAGCTCCTCGGTGACGAAGTGGGCGGTGGCGCCGATCAGCTTCACCCCCCGCTCCCAGGCGCGGTGGTACGGCTGGGCCCCCTGGAAGGCGGGCAGGAAGGAGTGGTGGATATTGATCACCTGGGAGAAGCGGGCCAGGAAGGCGGGGCTCAGCACCTGCATGTACTTGGCCAGCACCACCAGCTCGATCCGCTCCTCCCCCAGCAGGGCCAGCTGGGCCTGCTCCACCTCCGAGCGGGAGGCCGCCGTGATCGGCAGATGCACGAAGCGGGCACCGAAATCCACCGCCAGCGCCTCCAGGTCCGGGTGGTTGGAGACCACCAGGGGCACCTGCATCGGCAGCTCGCCGGAGCGGGTGCGCCAGAGCAGGTCCACCAGGCAGTGGTCCTGGCGGCTGGCGAAGATCGCCACCCGGGGCAGGGCGTCGGAGAAGTGCACCTGGCCGTCGCCGCCGAGGCGCCCCGCCAGCGCCGCCACGGCCGGAACGATCGCCTCACGGGGCAGGCCGAACCCCTCCAGGGCCCATTCGATCCGGCTCAGGAACAGCCCCGCCCCCGCATCGGTGTGGTGGTCGGCATGGAGGATGTTGCCGCCGTTGGCGGCCACCCAGCCCGAGAGTTCGCTCACCAGCCCTGGCCGATCGGGGCAGATCAGCTGCAGGATCGCCGTGGGGGAACGCATCAATGAATCCGGAACGGATCGGTCGGAACCGTCATGGTGGCGCAGGCGGGCCGGTAAAGTCACGGCGCCAGCCACGTCACTGCACCGTCCCATGGCCGTCGCGTCGATCTCCGCGCCCCTCTCCCTGATGGGTGTCCTGCGCCGCCTCAGCCTGCTTGCCGTGGCCCTGGTGCTCAGCGTTTCCCTGGTGGCCTGCTCGGGCGAGCAGACCCGCAAGCCGCCGACGATCAGCCCCGCCGACATGACCCTGATCGCCCGCCAGACCGAAGGGTTCCTGGCCGCGAAGGAGCGCCTGCCGGAACTGGCCGATCTGGTCAACGAGCGCAACTGGGTCTTCACCCGCAACCTGATCCACGGCCCGATGCAGGATCTGGGTCGCCAGATGCTCTACATCAACCAGCGCCTGCTGCCGGCCGACCGGGCCGAGGCCGCCAAGCGGGCCACCAAGCTGAAGGCCTCCCTGGCCAAGCTCGATGAGGCCGCCCGTCTGCAGGACGGCGAGAACCTCCGCAAGGACTACATCAAGGTGGCCACCGGCTTCAGCTCCTACGCCGAGGTGATTCCGGCCGAAGCCATCGCCATGGCCGAATCCTTCAGCGCCGAGGCCAAGGTGTCCAACGCCGTGCCGCCGGCCCCCTCGCCCAACACCCCCGCGCCCCAGCCGGTCGCCAGCGGCGACGCCTGATCCACACCCCGGCGGGGCCCCCTCCCCCACCTCGGTGATCGTGGTGGGGGGAGGCATCGTGGGCCTGGCCTGCGCCTGGTTCCTTCAGTGCCGCGGCCACACGGTGCTGCTGCTCGATCCGGCCCAGGCAGCCGCCCCGGTCGATTGCCCTGCCGAGGGCCCCGAGCGCAGCGGCAGCCTGGCCGCCCTCGGGGTGCTGATGGCCGACAGCTTCCACCGGGAGCGGGGCCGGGCCTGGGACCTGCGTCGGCGCAGCCTGGAGCTCTGGGCCCAGTGGCGCCAGGAGTTGGCTCGACGGGGGCATCCAATCCCCTACCGCTCCGGTGTGCTGCTGCTGGCGGCGGATGGGGACGAGGAGGAACGCCTCGCGGCCCTGGGGGCACGCAAACGGGCCCTGGGCCTGCCCCTGGAGCCCTGGGACCGGCGGCGGCTGGAGCAGCTCGAACCCGGCCTGCCCCAGCCCTCCCTGGCGGGGCTCCACTCCCGCCGCGACGGCCAGCTGGATCCGGGATCGGCCCTGGCGGCCCTGGCGGCGGACGGCCGGCAACGGGGCCTGACCGTGCGGGCGGAGGCGGCCGTGGCCCTGCGGCCCGATGGCGGCGGCTGGCGGGTGGACCTGGCCGGGGGCGCAGCGGAGCGGGCGGCCTGGGTGGTGCTGGCGGCGGGGACCGCCAGCGGCGCGCTGCTGAAGGCCGCAGCGGGGGTGGCCGCGGGGGTGGACGGTGGCCCCTGGGAGCTGGAGCCGGTGCTGGGCCAGGCCCTGGAGCTGGAGCTGGACGCCCCCCTTCCCGGTCACTGGCCCGGGGTGGTGGTGTGGCGGGGCGTCAACCTGGTGCCCCGTCCCGACCTGGAGGGGGGCCGGCGCCTGTGGCTGGGGGCGACCCTGGAGCCGGGCCGCGAGGCCGACCCTGACCAGCTCAGGGAGCTGCGCGACCTGGGAGGGGCGGCACCGGAGTGGCTGCGGCAGGCCCGGGTGGTGCGCCGCTGGCAGGGCCTGCGGCCCCGCCCCGTCGGCCGGCCGGCCCCCCTGCTGGAGCAGCCGGCCCCGGGGCTGCTGCTGGCGAGCGGCCACTACCGCAACGGCATCCTGCTGGCGCCGGCCAGCGCCGCCTGGGTGGCCGGGCAGATCGAGGCCCGCCCCACCGGCACCTGAACACCGCGGCAGGCCATGAAAAAAGCCCCCCGAGGGGGGCTTGGTGCCGAGCGATCCGGGCCGGGCGGCCCGGGGATCACTTGCTCTCGGTGAACTCGGCGTCGATGACGTCATCGGCGGCGGAGGCGGTGCCGTTGCCATTGCCACCGGGGGCGGCGCCGGCGGCGGCACCCTCGGCCCCGGCCTGCTGGTACACGGAGGCACCGGCGGCGTAGAGAGCCTTCTGCAGCTCCTCGAGGCTGGCCTTGATGGCCGGGGAGTCGTCCTTCTCGAGGGCCTCCTTGAGGTCCTTGGCGAAGCCCTCCACCTTGGCCTTGTCCTCGGCGCCCACCTTGTCGCCGAGCTCGCCCAGCTGCTTCTCGGACTGGTAGATGAGGGTCTCGGCCTGGTTCTTCAGGTCGATCTTCTCCCGCTTCTCCTTGTCGGCGCTGGCATTCGCCTCGGCGTCCTTCACCATCTTGTCGACTTCGTTGTCGCTGAGGGTGGAGGCGCCGGTGATCGAGATGCTCTGCTCCTTGCCGCTGCCCTTGTCCTTGGCGGTGACACTGAGGATGCCGTTGGCGTCGATGTCGAAGGTGACCTCGATCTGGGGCACGCCACGGGGGGCGGGGGGGATGCCGTCGAGGCGGAAGGTGCCCAGCGACTTGTTGTCGGAGGCCATCTCACGCTCGCCCTGCAGCACGTGGATCTCCACGTTCGTCTGGCCGTCGACGGCGGTGGAGTACACCTCCGACTTCTTGGTGGGGATGGTGGTGTTGCGGGTGATCATCTTGGTCATCACGCCGCCGAGGGTCTCCACACCCAGGGAGAGGGGGGTGACATCAAGCAGCAGGATGTCCTTGACCTCGCCGGCCAGCACACCGCCCTGGATGGCGGCACCCACGGCCACCACCTCATCGGGGTTGACGGTCTGGTTGGGGGTCTTGTTGGTGATCCGCTTCACCAGCTCCAGCACCGCGGGGATGCGGGTGGAACCACCCACCATGACGATCTCGTCGAGTTCGCTGGTGGAGAGCTTGGCGTCCTTGAGGGCTTGCTCCACCGGCACCCGGCAGCGGTCGATCAGCTTGGAGGCGAGCTCCTCGAACTTGGCCCGGGTGAGGGTGAGGTCGAGGTGCTTGGGCCCTTCGGGGGTGGCGGTGATGAAGGGCAGATTGATCTCAGCCTGGGTGGCGCTGGAGAGTTCGATCTTGGCCTTCTCGGCCGCCTCGGTGAGGCGCTGCAGGGCCTGCTTGTCCTGGCGCAGGTCGATGCCTTCGTTGGCCTTGAAGTTGTCGGCCAGGTGATCGACGATCACCTTGTCGAAGTCGTCGCCGCCCAGGTGGGTGTCACCGCTGGTGGAGAGCACCTCGAAGACGCCATCGCCCACTTCCAGCACGGAGACGTCGAAGGTGCCGCCGCCGAGGTCGAAGACGAGGATGCGCTCGTTGCTCTTGCGATCCAGGCCGTAGGCCAGGGCCGCGGCGGTGGGCTCGTTGATGATCCGCAGCACTTCGAGGCCGGCGATCTTGCCGGCGTCCTTGGTGGCCTGGCGCTGGGAGTCGTTGAAGTAGGCGGGGACCGTGATCACCGCCTGGGTGACGGTTTCACCCAGGTACTTGCCGGCGTCCTCGGCCAGCTTGCGCAGCACTTCGGCCGAGATCTCCTCGGGGGCGAACTGCTTGCTGAGCACCGGGCACTTGATCTTGACGTTGGAGCCGGCCTTCTCGACGCCGTAGCTGACTTCCTTGGACTCCTCGTTGACCTCATCGACCCGGCGGCCGATGAAGCGCTTGACCGAATAGAAGGTGTTCTCCGGGTTCATGACCGCCTGGCGCTTGGCGATCTGTCCGACCAACTTGTCCTGGTTCTTCGTGTAGGCCACCACCGACGGCGTCGTGCGGAAGCCCTCGGCGTTGGCGATCACCGTGGGCTTGCCGCCCTCCATCACGGCGACGCAGCTGTTCGTGGTGCCGAGGTCAATACCGACGACCTTGCCCATGGATGACCACCTCCTGGTGTGGATGAAGTTCTGACTGGAGCCATCTTCCGCATCCAGGGTTCACCCAGGCGAGGGGTGGTTCCCGAACCGGTGCCGTACCGGGAAGGGGGTCTGGGCCTGTCGGAGCCTGGGATCCGGCGGACCTACGGTCGGGCGGCAGCTGCCCATGCGAGCCCATGCCAACCCCACAGGCAGCACCGGTGATCGGTGGTGGCACCGCCCTGGCGGGGGTGCTGGGGGATCCGGTGCGCCACTCCCTTTCACCGGCGATGCACAACGCCGCCATCGCCGAGCTGGGCCTCGACTGGGCCTACCTGGCCCTGCCGGTGGCGGCCGCGGACCTGGCCGTGGTGCTGCAGGGGCTGGAGGCGATCGACTGCCGCGGCCTCAACGTCACCCTGCCCCACAAGCAGGCCGCGGCCGCCCTGGCGCGGGAGCTGACGCCGCTGGCACAGCGGCTGGGGGCCGTGAACACCCTGGTGCGACGGGACGGCGGCGGCTGGCTGGGCACCAACACCGATGTGGAGGGGTTCCTGGCGCCGCTGCGAGGCCTGGCCGCCCGCGAGGCCCTGGTGCTGGGCTGCGGCGGCAGTGCCCGGGCGGTGGTGGCGGGCCTGGTGGAGCTCGGGCTGGGCCGGATCCGGGTGGCGGGCCGCGACAGCACCCGCCTGGGCCGTTTCCTCGCCTCCTGCGCCGACTGGGCCCCCGGCCTGGAGCCCCTGGCCTGGGCGCCCACGGCGGACGGTCAGCCGGACCCCCTGGCCGAAGCGCTGGCGGGCGCCGATCTGGTGGTGAACACCACGCCCCTGGGCATGGCCTCCGGCGGGGATCCGGCGGCGGCGGCGCGCTCGCCCCTGGATCCCGCCCAGGTGGCCCTGCTGCGGCCGGCCGCCACGGTCTACGACCTCATCTACATCCCCCGGCCCACCACCCTGCTGCGCCTGGCCGCTGAACGGGGCTGCCGCACCATCGACGGCCTGGAGATGCTGGTGCAGCAGGGGGCCGCCTCCCTGCGGCTCTGGAGCGGCCGGCCGGACGTGCCGGTGATCGCCATGCGGGACGCCGCCCTGGCCAGGCTGGGGGCCCCCTAGCCTGCGGGGACCGTCCACACCCGAGCCAGCGCCCCCATGGAAGGTCCTCCGATCTGGCAGCGGCTGCTGGGAGCCCTGGCCTACCTGCTGCCCCTGAGCGACGCCCTGCGCTTCGGCCAGGCCCTGTTCGACATGTTCCCGCTGCTGGGGTGGCTGGCGCTGCCGGCCCTGCCCCTGGTGGTCCTGGAGCAGGCCATCCCCTTCGGCGGCCTGGTGCTGTTCCTGCTGCTGTTCCTGCTGGTGGTGCGCAACCCCAAGGTGCCCTACCCGATCCGCTTCAACGTGCTGCAGGCGATCCTGATCGACATCGTGCTGGTGCTGCTCAGCCTGGCCTTCGACACGGTGCTGGCGCCCCTGGGCGCCGGCTTCGCCATCCGCACCCTCTCCAACACGATCTTCCTGGGCACGGTGCTGCTGGTGCTGTTCTCGGTGATCCAGAGCCTGCGGGGCAAGGAGGCCGACATCCCCACCGTCTCCGAGGCGGTGCGGATGCAGCTCTTCTGAAGGGGGCCACGGCGCTGCGATAGGGTCTTGAATCCGTCGCTGACGGGCCCCGGTGCCCTTCAGCCCCTCCACAGGCGACCATGACGCAGCCCTACTACGAAACGATGTACATCCTCCGGCCGGACATCCCGGAGGAGGAAGTCGAGACCCACGTCGCCAAGTACCGCGACATCGTCGTCGAGGCCGGCGCCGAAGTGCTCGACACCCAGATGCGCGGCAAGCGCCGCCTGGCCTACCCGATCGCCAAGCATCGGGAAGGCATCTACGTGCAGCTCAACCACAGCGGCAACGGCCAGCAGGTGGCCCTGCTCGAGCGGGCCATGCGTCTCTCCGAGGACGTGATCCGCTACCTGACCGTGATCCAGGACGGCCCCATGCCCCCGCCCCGCAGCGTCCCCGGCGCAGCGGTCGAAGTGGCCCCCACCGAAGCGGCGACGGCCTGATCCGGCTTGTTCTCCGCTGATCACTGGGCCTACATTCCCCCCAATGGGTGCTAGGCGATGACTGCGACGGACAAGTCCAAAGCCGGCGAGGAAGCTGGCGAGGAGGTCGGCCCGGAAGGCAGACCAGTGTCCCGTGGCCTGCCGGCCCAGCCGGCCTTTCCGCCCACCAGCTGGCCGGCCAGCCCGGCGCCGCCTGCGGCGAGTGTCCTGACGCCCGGCCAGCCGGTGGCCTCCGTTCCGGTGCCACCGCCGGCCAGCTTCAGTTTCGGCGAAGTTCCGTCCGCCCCGGATCCGGCCCCCATGGCCGTCGAGCCCGTTGTTGACGACCTGGGGCCTGCCGTGGAGCCCGTCCCCCCGACATCAGCGATGCCGGCGGCAGCACCGGCGGTGGCCACGGCCAAGCCCACCAGCCTGGCGATCACCACCACCGGTCCCGACGCCCAGCAGCTCGAGATGGAGCTGGCCGCCGCCCGGGATGAGCTGAAGGCCCTGCACGAGATGCTGGAGGACCTTCCTGAGATCTTCGAGCGCAAGTTCCAGCAGCGCCTGGCCACGGTGATGGAGCACCAGAAGCACCTGCTCGCCGACAACCAGGCCCTGCGGGACCGGCTCTACAGCCTCAACCCCGCCGCGGCCGATGGGCCGCCCCCGGGGTCAGGCCGCCCCCAGCCCCTGCTGCTGCCCACGGTGGCCAGGAAGCAGGGCTGGGGCCAGGCCCTGAAGCGGGCCCTGCGGCTGGGCGGCGAAGGGGCGCCCCAGAAGATCAGTCGCCACGACGACGGGCGGCCCATAACCGCGTAGGCATCCCCCACACGTAGATGAAGCCCTCGGCGGCCCTGTGGTCGAAGAGGTCCTCGGCGCCGTAGGTGGCCATGTCGGGCACATAGAGGCTGTCGCTGGCGCTGGAGCGCCCCACCACGGTGGCGCTGCCCTTCTGGAGCCGGATCCGCACCAGGCCGTTGACCGTGGCCTGGGTGCGATCGAGGAAGCCGTCGAGGGCGTCCTTGAGGGGACCGAACCAGAGGCCCTGATACACCAGATCCGCCCAGCTCATCTCGATCTGGCGCTTGTAGCGGAGCACGTCGGCGGCCAGGGTGAGGCTCTCCAGCTCCTGGTGGGCGCGGATCAGCAGCAGCAGGCCCGGGGTCTCGTAGATCTCCCGGCTCTTGATGCCCACCACCCGGTTCTCGATCATGTCGAGACGGCCGAAGCCATGGGCCCCCGCCAGGGCATTGGCCCGGCGGATCAGGGCCACCGGATCGAGGCGCTCGCCGTCGATGGCCACCGGATTGCCCTGCTCGAAGGCGATCTCCACCACCTGGCCCTCGGCCGGGGCGTCCGCCACCGAACGGGTCATGGCGTAGACCTCCTCCGGCGGCTCCACCATCGGATCCTCCAGGGGGCCGGCCTCGATGCTGCGGCCCAGCAGGTTGAGATCGATGGAATAGGGGGACTTCTTGCTCACCGGCGCCGGGATGTCGCAGCGCTCGCCGTAGGCGATCGTCTCCTCCCGGCTCATGCCCCACTCCCGGGCCGGGGCCAGCACCTTGAGGTCGGGGGCCAGGGCGCCGATGGCGACGTCGAAGCGCACCTGGTCGTTGCCCTTGCCGGTGCAGCCGTGGGCCACCGCGTCGGCCCCCACCTCCCGGGCCACCTCGACGAGGCGGCGGGCGATCAGGGGGCGGGCCAGGGCCGTGGAGAGGGGGTAGCGCCCTTCATAGAGGGCATTGGCGCGGATCGCCGGGAAGGCGAACTCGCGGATGAAGGGTTCGATCAGGTCGTCCACCCGCGACTGGCTGGCGCCGGCCGCCAGGGCCTTGAGACGGATCGGCTCCAGCTCGTCCCCCTGGCCGAGGTCGGCGGCGAAGGTGATCACCTCCTTCACCCCCCACTCGCGCATCAGGTACGGGATGCAGACGCTGGTGTCGACACCACCGGAATAGGCGAGCACCACCCGCTCGGCACGCGGTGTGCCCATGGGCGATTCAGCGCCCGCCCCCTGCTGCCCCAACGTCGCCATCCGTGCCGCTCCTGCGCTGTGGCGACCGATTCTGGCGCCTGGGGGTCATTCTCCCCCCTGGTCCGCCGGCGGCAGCCGCCAGCGCAGCAGCACCACCAGGGCCAGCAGCAGCGGCGGCCCCAGCACCAGGGCGGCCACCACCGCCGGCTGGACAGGCAGGGGCTGGGGCCAGCGCAGGCCGGCGGCGGCCAGCAGGGTGCTGAGCAGGAGGGCCGCCGACCAGAGACGGCCCACCTCCAGGAACTTGGCTGGGGTCATGGGGGCGGCGCGATAGAGTGGTGAGTCGGTCCTTGACGACCCAGCCTGACGGCATGAGCATTCTCGACACCATCAACCCCTCCCTGACCCGCTACCGGCGCAACGAGCCGGCGCCGGTGCTGCCGCTGCGGGATGAGCCCGATCTGCTGAGCCTGCTGGAGGCCAGCGGCCGCCTGGTCGCCGACGAGGAGACCGCCAGCACCGATGTGAGCACGGTGGAGGAGGAGGAGCTGTCGGCGCTGATGGGCGAGAAGGAGGATTACAACCCGGCCGACGAGCCCTCGGAGGAAGACTGGGAGGACTGACGGTCCGCTCCGGCTCCACCCTGCAGCATTTCCGATGGCCTCCCGCGACGGCCGCTTCCCTGCGGCCCTGCTCGCCCTGATCCTGCTGGCCGCCTGCCTGGCCAGTGATGCCCTGGTGGCCAATTCCATGCTGACCCTGCCGCTGGTGGTGGCGGCCCTGGTCAGCGCCGGGGTGGCGGCCCTGGGGGTGCCCCGTCTGCGGGCCCTGAAGCTCGGCCAGGTGATCCGGGAAGAAGGGCCTCAGGCCCACCACAGCAAGGCGGGCACCCCCACCATGGGTGGCCTGCTGGTGGTGCCCGTGGGGGTGCTGGTGGGGGGGCTGATCAGCCCGGAGGATCCCCGCCCGCTGGCGGTGGCGGCGGTCACCCTGGCCTACATGGCGATCGGCGCCGTCGACGACTGGCGCAGCCTCACCCGGCGCACCAACACCGGCCTGAGCCCCCGGGGCAAGCTGCTGCTGCAGGCCCTGGCCGCCGTCGGCTTCCTGGTCTGGGCCCACCAGGGCGGCTGGCTGGGGGGCGGGGTGCCCGGCGATCTGGGGCTGCCCTTCGGCCGGGTGCTGACCCTCGGACTGCTGATCTGGCCGCTGGCCCTGTTCGTGTTCCTGGCCGAGAGCAACGCCACCAACCTCACCGACGGGCTCGACGGCCTGGCCGCCGGCTGCGGCGCCATCGTGTTCACGGGCATGGGGCTGCAGCTGATGCTGCGGGGGCATGGGGGCGATCCGGTGCTGGCCGCCTTCTGCACCGCCATGGCCGGCTGCTGGCTCGGCTTCCTCAGCCAGAACCGCCATCCGGCCCGGGTGTTCATGGGGGACACGGGCTCCCTGGCCATGGGGGCCGCCCTCTCCTCGGTGGCCCTGCTCACCGACAGCCTCTGGCCCCTGCTGCTGATGGGCGGGGTGTTCTTGGCCGAATCCCTCTCGGTGATCCTGCAGGTGGGGGTGTTCAAGGCCACCAAGGGCCCCGACGGCCAGGGGCGGCGCCTGTTCCGCATGGCGCCGCTGCACCACCACTTCGAACTCGGTGGACTGCCGGAGCAGAGTGTGGTGCTCGGTCTCTGGGGCGCCAGCCTGATACTGGTGCTGGTGGGACTGGTGCTGCTGCCCTGAGCAGCCCCGCTCACCGATCCGTCGCACCCCCGGCCATGGCGTTTTTCACCTGGAAGGAAACGGGCCTCACCGCCGACTGCGCCAGCCTCGAGGCGATGGCGTCACGGTTCGAGGAGGCGGCGGCCCTGATGCGCCGCATGGCCGAGGAGGGCTTCAAGGTGGAGCGCCACCCGGAGGGCCAGCGCATCACCCACCCCGATCCGGCGGTGTTCGGGGCCTACGGCTTCGTGAGCGAGGAATCGGCAGAGAGCCAGCTCACCCTGCTGGAGGAGCCGGGCGCCTGAGGGGGGCCAGATGCGTGGGGGGCCCGGGCGCTCAGCGGCGCAGGTAGCCCACCAGCCACACCACCACGAAGGCCAGGGAAGACACGCCCAGGTAGACCAGCGTCCAGGTCTGGAAGTCCGAGACGCTCCAGCCGAAGGGCAGCAGCCCATTGGCCGCGTCACCGGCGGTGCTGAAGGCGAGAATTCGGGAGGCCAGGGGGCCGAAGCCCTGGGAGATCACGGGGAGAGCCGCAGGCATCGCGGCACGTTAGGGGAAGGGGCGCGCGCCGCGTCAGGATCGCCTGATCCGCACCCCACCCCAGCCATGGCACCAGGCCCTTCCCCCTTCCCGCGGACGGTGATGCTGCTGGGCAGCGGCGAGCTGGGCAAGGAGGTGGCCATCGCCGCCCAGCGGCTCGGCTGCCGCGTCATCGCCGTCGACCGCTACGCCTGCGCCCCCGCCATGGCGGTGGCGCAGGTGAGCGAGGTGGTGGCCATGGCCGACCCCGACGCCCTCAAGGCGGTGGTGCGGCGCCACCGGCCCGATGTGGTGATTCCGGAGATCGAGGCCCTGGCGGTGGATGCCCTGGCCGAGCTGGAGGCGGAGGGCCTCACCGTGATCCCCACCGCCCGGGCCACGGCGGTGACCATGAACCGCGACCGCATCCGTGACCTGGCTGCCGCCGGGCTGGGGCTGCGCACCGCCCGCTTCGCCTATGCCGAAAGCGCCGCCGAACTGGCGGCGGCGGCGGCGCCCCTGGGCTGGCCCGTGGTGGTGAAGCCGGTGATGAGTTCCTCGGGCAAGGGGCAGAGCGTGGTGCACGGCCCCGAGGCGATCGAAGCCGCCTGGGAGGCGGCCATGGCCGGTGCCCGGGGGGAGGGGGCGCGGGTGATCGTCGAGGAGTTCCTGCGCTTCAGCCTCGAGATCACCCTGCTGACGGTGCGCCAGTGGCAGGGTCCCACCCTGTTCTGCCCGCCGATCGGCCACATCCAGGAACGGGGCGACTACCAGTGCAGCTGGCAACCGGCCCGGCTGGGGGAGGAGCAGCTGGCGGCGGCCCAGGCGATGGCCCAGGCCGTCACCGACGACCTGGGCGGCGCCGGTCTGTTCGGGGTGGAGTTCTTCCTCTGCGGTGAGCCCGGCCACGAGGAGGTGGTGTTCTCCGAGCTCTCGCCCCGGCCCCACGACACCGGCCTGGTGACGCTGGTGGGCCAGAACCTGAGCGAATTCGAGCTGCACCTGCGGGCGGTGCTGGGGCTGCCGATCCCGGAGATCCGCAGCCTCGGCGCGGCGGCCTCCCGGGTGATCCTGGCCGGTCCGGACGTCCCCCAGGGAGCCGGAAGCCCCAGCTACGTGGGGCTGGAACAGGCCCTGGCGGTGCCGGACACCCAGGTGCTGATCTTCGGCAAACCCGAGGTCCGGCCCTGGCGGCGCCTGGGGGTGGCCCTGGCCCGCGGCGACGATGAGGCGGACGCCCGCGGGCGCGCCGATGCGGCCGCGGCCTGCGTGCAGGTGCAGACCAGCCGATAAACCGCCACCACCACTGGTTTTTCGCCGCTTTGAGCCCTATGGTGCGCCCCTGCGGGTAGCACAATGACTCAGGCCCATTCCCCCTCGAGGCTCCCTCGCTCCCGGAAGACCCGGCAGAAGAGGGAACTTGGGGCGGTGGCCCTGCCTGAGAAGACCAGCACCAGGCCCGATCCGAAGCAGCGGCCCCCGGCGCCGCACCGGTCCCGCCGCCGGCCCCTGCTCACCTTCGGCGTCGGCGTCGCCGTAGGAGCCTTGATGGCGGGCCCCCTGCCGGCCCGGATCGCCCCGTTCCTGGCGGGTCTGATCCCCAGCTCGCGGGGCATCGGCGCGGTGCTGAATCCGCTCACGATCGAGAACCGCCCGATCCTCGTGCTCGGCCGTGATGCCGTGGGCGAGAACACCGACGTGATGTTCACGGTGCGGCTCGATGGCGACATCACCCACATCACCCAGGTGCCGCGGGACACCTTCATCGAATCGCCCCAGCTGGGGGTGGTGAAGGCCAACTCCCTGTTCGCCCTCGGCGGCATCCAGACCGCCAAGGCGGAAGTGGGCACCCTGCTCGCCACCCCGGTGGAGCGCTACCTGAAGGTGAACCTCGACGCGGTCAACAAGCTGGCCGAAGCCCTCGGGGGCGTCGAGGTGGATGTGCCCAAGCGCATGTACTACGTCGACAACGCCCAGGGCCTCTACATCGACCTCTACCCCGGTAAACAGCTGCTGAAGGGCAAGGAACTGGAGGGTTTCCTGCGCTTCCGTCACGACGAGCGGGGCGACCTGGGCCGGATGGAACGCCAGCGCCAGGTGATGGCCCAGGTGTTCAGCAAGCTGGCCCAGCCGGCCACGATCGCCAAGCTGCCGGCCCTGCTGGAGATCGCCGGCAACGACATGGTCACCGACCTGTCGCCGATCGAGATGACCCAGCTGATGTCCGCCCTCGGCAAGACGAAGCTGAGCACCCAGCGGGTGCCCGGCCGGCTCTACTGGCACAACGACCTCAGCTACTGGATGCCGGACAGCAACCAGGCCTACCCCAGCGGCAGCGGCGAGGAGCCGCTGCCCTGAGGCCTCAGGCGGCGGGTCCCCGGCCGTCGTCGGGAGTGCGCCAGCCCGCGGTGAGCTCGGCCAGCAGCTGGGCCAGCCCCTCCTTCTTCGGCAGGTCAGCCTCCGCCGCCCACTCGATCTCCTGGATGCGGGCATCGGCGAGGCCCAGCAGCTCCACCAGATGGCGGTAGGCCACCCGCTCCTGGGCGTTGATGGTGGACTCCGCCGGTGAGCGCCGCCCCACCCGCACCATCATGTAGCTGAGCTTCAGGGCCAGCTGGCGGTCGTCGGAGCCGGGCAGCTGGGTCACCAGATCGTCCAGGCCCGCCACCGGCAGCCGCTCGGCCAGAAAGGCCTCCAGCTGCGCGTCGCCGAGGCCATTGGGGCTGTCGCCCTGCAACTGGGTGGCCACCTGCTCGGCCAACAGCTCCCGCTCGGCGGTGGAGCATTCGCCGTCGGCCCAGGCGACGGTGCAGACGATGCGCAGCAGGGCCGCCTGGGTGGGGGTGAGTTCAGCCATGGGTCAGGCCGCGAGGGGGATGGGGGGATGCTGCTCCAGCACGTGCCGCAGGTAGCGGCCGGTGTGGCTGGCGGCGTTCTGGGCCACGGTCTCGGGGGTGCCGACGGCCACGATCTGGCCCCCCTTGTCACCGCCCTCGGGTCCGAGGTCGACCAGCCAGTCGGCACAGCGGATCACATCGAGGTTGTGCTCGATCACCAGGATCGAATTGCCCTTGTCCACCAGACGCTGCATCACGTCCATCAGCTTGTGGACGTCGTAGAAGCTCAGGCCCGTGGTGGGCTCGTCGATCAGGTAGAGGGTCTTGCCGGTGGCGCGGCGGGAGAGCTCGGTGGCCAGCTTCACCCGCTGGGCCTCACCGCCGGAGAGGGTGGGGGCGGGCTGGCCCAGCTTGATGTAGCCGAGACCCACGTCCACCAGGGTGCTGAGACGCTCGCCGGCCTGGGGGATGGCGGCGAACACCTCGGCGGCCTGCTCCACCGTCATCTCCAGCACATCGGCGATGGTGTGGCCCCGGAACGTCACCTGCAGGGTCTCGCGGTTGTAGCGGGCCCCCTTGCAGACGTCGCACTGGACATAGACATCGGGGAGGAAGTTCATCTCGATCACGTTCACCCCCTGGCCGCTGCAGGCCTCGCAGCGGCCGCCCTTGACGTTGAAGCTGAACTGACCCACCTGGTAGCCGCGGGCCTTGGCCTCCACCGTGGCGGCGAACACCTGGCGGATCGGATCGAAGGCGCCGGTGTAGGTGGCGGGGTTGGAGCGGGGGGTGCGGCCGATCGGCGACTGGTCGATGACGATCACCTTGTCGATCGCCTTGATGCCCCGCAGCTCCTCAAGGCCGGAGGGGAAGGGCACCTTCATGCCGAGGCGGTTCTCCAGGGCCGGGTGCAGCAGCTCGTTCACCAGGGTGCTCTTGCCGCTGCCGCTCACCCCGGTGACGCACACCAGCCGGCCGAGGGGGATCTCCACGTCGATGCCCTGGAGGTTGTTGCGGGTGCAGTTGGCCAGGGTGAGCCGGCGGCTGCCGGCATCGCGGCGCTCGGCGGGGGTGGGGATGGAGCGGCGACCGCTCAGGTAGGCGCCGGTGAGGGAGGCCTCGGCGTTGAGCAGGTCGTCGAGGGAGCCCTCGGCGACGATGTGGCCGCCATGGACGCCGGCACCGGGGCCGATGTCGACGAGGTAGTCGGCGGCGCGGATCGTGTCCTCGTCGTGCTCCACCACGATCAGGGTGTTGCCCAGGTCGCGCAGCTTGGTGAGGGTGGCCAGCAGGCGGTCGTTGTCGCGCTGGTGCAGGCCGATGCTGGGTTCGTCGAGCACGTACAGGACGCCGGTGAGGCCGGCGCCGATCTGGGTGGCCAGGCGGATCCGCTGGGCCTCCCCGCCGGAGAGGGTCATGGCGGGCCGGTCCAGGCTCAGGTAGTCGAGGCCGACATCGAGCAGGAAGCGCAGGCGCATGCGGATCTCCCGCAGCACCAGGTCGCCGATCTGGATCTGGCGGCTGCTGAGCAGGGGCTCGGCCCCTTCGCTGGCCCCCACGCCCATCAGGGCCTCGATGCGCTCCAGGGTGACGGCCACGCTCACGGAGGTGAGCTCGTGGATGGCGTAGGGGCCCACCCGCACCGCCAGGGCTTCGGGCCGCAGCCGCAGGCCGTGGCAGCTCTCGCAGGGCACCAGCTCCAGGTACTTCTCGAGCTTCTGGCGCATGGATTCGCCGCTGGCATCGCGCAGCTGGCGCTCCAGGATCGGCAGGATCCCCTCGAAGGGCCGCACGTAGCCCTCGCTCTTGCGGTAGCGGCTGTCGGCCTTGATGGCGATCGGCTCCTGGCTGCCCTGCAGCAGCACCGTGCGCTGGGCGTCGGTGAGCTGGTCCCAGGGGGTCTTGAGCTCGAAGCCGAAGGCCTCGCCGACGCTGAACAGCAGGGAGAAGTAGTAGCTGTTCTCCTTGTCGCTCCAGGGGGCGATGGCGGCGTACACCGGCAGGGAGGGGTCGGGCACCACCCGCTCCACGGTGAACCTGCGCAGGTGGCCGATGCCGTGGCAGTCGGGGCAGGCGCCGTAGGGGCTGTTGAAGGAGAACAGGCGCGGCGAGAGCTCCTCCATCACGGCGCCGTGCACGGGGCAGGCGAAGTTCTCGGAGTAGAGCCGCTCCCGCTCCACGCCCTCGGGCAGGGGTTCGTCGGCCTTGGGCACCACCTCCACCAGGGCCAGTCCCTCGCCGCGCTTGAGGGCGGTGCGCAGGGAATCGGTGAGGCGCTCGTTGATGCCCTCGCGGGCCACCAGCCGGTCGACCACCACCTCGATGTGGTGGGCGTGGTTCTTGTCGAGCTCGATGTTGTCGGCCAGCTCGCGCACCTCGCCGTTGATCCGCACCCGGGCGAAGCCCTCCGCCACCAGGCCGGCCAGCAGCTTCACGTGGGTGCCCTTCTTGCCCCGCACCACGGGGGCCAGCAGCTGGTAGCGGGTGCCCTCCGGCAGGGTGAGGATCTGGTCCACCATCTCGTCGATGGACTGGGGCTTGATCGAGCGGTCGCACTGGGGGCAGTGGGGTTCGCCGGCGCGGCCGTAGAGCAGGCGCAGATAGTCCTGGATCTCCGTCACCGTGCCGACGGTGGAGCGGGGGTTGTGGCTGGTGGACTTCTGGTCGATCGAGATGGCGGGCGAGAGCCCCTCGATCGCATCCACGTCCGGCTTGTCCACCTGGCCGAGGAACTGGCGGGCGTAGGCGGAGAGGCTCTCCACGTAGCGCCGCTGGCCCTCGGCGAAGATCGTGTCGAAGGCGAGGGAGCTCTTGCCGCTGCCGCTCACCCCGGTGAACACCACCATGCGGTTGCGCGGGATGGTGAGATCGACGTTGCGCAGGTTGTGCTGGCGGGCCCCACGGACCCGGATCACATCCTCGAGGCTGCCGCCGGTGAGGGTGCGCAGGGCCTGGTCGGGAGAGGGGACGGCATCCTCCGGCAGCTTGCCGGAGGTGCCGTTGCCGGGAGCCGCGCTCTTGCTGGAGGATCCGACGCGGGCACGGGGCATGGGGGGCGGTCGGCAGCCGATGAGTCTACGGGGGATGGCCCTGGGACAGGCTCAGGCCAGGGCCGGCAGGGGGGCGGCGGCGGCGCAGAGCTCCAGGCTCGCGTCCCAGAGGCGCCGGCACTGGTCGGCATCGAGGGCGGCCGGGGCGATGCGCACCTCGGTGGGCCAGCCCCGCATGCCGCCGACCTGGTCGGGGCCGTAGTGGCCACCGGGCTTGGCCTCGGGCGCGGTGGCGGCGAACAGCTGGGGCAGGGCCCCCATGGCGGCGCTCTGGAAGAGGGGATCCATCAGCCGGTAGGCGAGGGGCTCGAGGCGGGAGCCGGTGGCGGCGATCGAGGCGGGCTGGAGATTGGTGCGGGCGATGCCGGGGTGGGCGGCCAGGGAGAGAACGGGGCTGCCCTGGTCGGCGAGGCGCCGCTGCAGCTCAAGGGCGAACATCACATTGGCCAGCTTGCTCTGGCCGTAGGCCCGCCAGCGGTCGTAGCGGTGCTCGCCCTGGAGGTCGTCGAAGGCGATGCGGCCGAAGTACTGGGCCCCGGAGGTGACGGTGACCACCCGGGCACCGGGCCGGTCACGCAGCAGGGGCAGCAGGGCGATGCTGAGGGCGAAGTGGCCCAGATGGTTGGTGCCGAACTGGAGCTCGAAACCCTGGCGGGTGAGGCGGCGTGGCGGCGCCATGACGCCGGCGTTGTTGATCAGCAGATCGAGGCGGCCGTAGCGCTCCGCGACGGTCCCGGCGGCGGCGGCCACGCTGGCCAGGTCGGCCAGATCCAGGGGCAGCACGTCGAGGGCGCCGGTGGAGGCCGCGGCCGTGAGCAGCTCCTCGCGGGCCTGTTCCGCCTTGGCCAGGGAACGGCAGGCCAGCAGCACGGTGGCGCCGCGGGCCGCCAGGGCCCGGGCCGTTTCCAGACCCAGGCCACTGTTGGCACCGGTGACCAGGGCAATCCGGCCGGACTGGTCAGGGATGTCGGCGGCGGTCCAGCGCATGGCGATCGGGAAGCGAAAAGCGTTTGTGGGAGAGCCGTCAGCCGGAGCCGTCCTCCTTCGCTGAAATCGTAACGGAATGTGACGGACCCGGTCCTTCGCGGCGCAGCAGGAAGAAGAAGGGGGTCTCCATGCCCTTGAGGTCCATCACCCCCAGCACGGTGTCGTCGTCCACCTTGCGGAAGACATCGTTGATGGGCAGATGGTCGTACTGCATCGTGGCGCTCTCCACGCCGCGGTAGCGGGTCATCCGCAGCCGGGCCCCGGAGCGGCGGGTGCTGAACAGGGGCAGCAGCAGCTGGAACAGGCGGCCGGCCAGCGGCGCGGTGGGGATCGGCACACGCCCGCTCAGGCGCAGCCCCGGCCCCATGGCCCTCGGCTCCAGGCAGGTGAGGCCGCCGCCGAGCGTGTGGAACACCAGCGGATGGACCTCCTCGGCGCTGTCGAAGCGCTTGCCATGCCAGTGGAAGGCCTCCAGGGCGCCGTCGAGCGGGTGGCCGGTGGGGACGCTCTCCCCCGTCCAGGCTCCGAGCATGAACGCGACCTCCACCGGAGGGAGGGCATCGAAGCGGGCGAAGGCCGCCTCCGTGCTGCTGGTGGTGCTGGTGCTGCTGGTGGCGGGGGGCGAACCCATGCCGGGTTCCGGCGTCAGGTCTCCATTGTCCGGCGCCGACGGGTGCCGCGCGGGGATTCCCCCCAGCGGCGGCGGTAGTCGGCAGCGGTGCCGCCGCAGGCCAGGAGTCCGGCAGCCTGCATCAACTCGGCGATGCTGCGGTGGTCCTGGTCGGCCTCCAGCAGGAGCTGTCGCAGGCGGCAGAGGCGCAGCCGCTTGGCCTCCGCCATCGGCGAGCGCCCCAGTTCCTCCTGGAAGCCGTACTGCAGGTTGCGGACGGAGAGGTCCATGGCCCGGCTCAGCTCCTCGATGCGGAAACGGTGGGTCAGGTGCTCCTGGATCCAGTCGCGGGCATCGGCCACGGCCTGGCGCCGACGCCGGGCGGTGATGCGTTCAGGGCCCTGGTCGCTGTCGGGGGGGTGGCACCACTGGTGCAGGGCCTCCTCCAGGGCCGCGGCGGCATGTTGCGAGCCCCCCGGCTCCCAGGCGGCGGCCCGGGCCAGCTGCAGCCCGGCCGCGATCAGCTGCCGGCTGGCGTGCCCCTGGTCGAGCAGCGGAGACGGCGGCGCCGCACCCCGGAGACAAGGCTGGGGAATCAGGATCGAGAGACCGGTGATGGCATCGCTGGTGCGCCCCCGCATGGCATCGCCCGGGCGGAACAGCAGGGCCATGCCCGGTTCCGCCACCCGCTCGACACCGTTGATCCACTCCTGGGTCAGCCCCCGGAGCGGTATCCAGAGCACCCCGTGGCCGCATTGCTCCCGCTGCAGTTCCAGCCGGCCGCGACCGCTGAGCAGCAGCACCTGGAACTCCTCCACGGCGCCGCAGCGGATCTGGGCCTCGAACGGCGGCGAGCCCGGCAACAACCGGCTGCGGTGATGGCCGAGGGTGCTGGCCACCAGGCTGTCCCACTGGCCGAACGCCCTGGTGTGCAGAACCGTGCGCAGGCCCGGTGCGTCCAGCAGCTGCCGCGGTTGCAGACCGGCCAAGGCGCTGGTGCGTGTGTCTCTGTTCTACAGCGACCAGCACAGGGCGTCCCGCTCGCCAATCAAGAGACTTGCCTTTCTCTCACATCGGCATCCACATGTGCCCATGAAAATGCATTGTCTTCTGGATTGAGTTTCACGCGGTGGGTACGGATGTCCTGCTCGACAAGATGCAGGGGGTTTTTCCCATGGATTGTTCGTGGCCTGCTGAGCATCCTTCCGCTCCGGGGGCGTCAGCCGCCGCTGGGCCCTGTTGCTGGATGCCTCCAACACCCAGGCGTCCGAGGGGTTGGAGTCTCGGCTCTCCAACGACTGGAAGATGGGCGGCGTCTTCGGCTACGGAACCAGTGGACTGTCCACTGACCAGTTCAGCAACGTGTCCATCGATACCGATCCAATCGCCCCTTCAGTTCGGGACGATGGATCGCACCGCCCAGGCGCGATGGTCTGGCCATGGCCTCAACCTGGCCTTGAGCTCTGAAGTCGATTGGGTGCTGAACCCGGATCACTGACGCTTCTGGGCCAGAACCGCGTCGCCAGTGCCTTGGATGTGGGCGGCTCCTTCTGGAGCAATGGCAACGGGATCTCCTGGGGCGGTGGGCTGCGGTGGCGGTTCGGGGGGCTCCCGGGGGCGGGGACACCGCCGCTTCCCCTTGAAGGGTGAAGTCGGCGGCACGGGCCCAGCGCGCTCCTAGCCTGAACCGGCCAGGTGAGCGCCGGTGCGATTGATGACCCTCCACGACAGAGCGGCGGCCCGATACTCCCTGGAGGACGACATCTACTCCTCCTCCGATCTCTCGGTCACCCTGCCGAAGAGCCATTTTCCCAGCAAGGAACACAACCCCCGCGCCGTGTTCGCCGCGATCCGCGACGAGCTGATGCTGGATGGCAATTCCCGCCAGAACCTGGCCACCTTCTGCCAGACCTGGGTGGAGGACGAAGTCCATGCCCTGATGGATCTGTGCATCGACAAGAACATCGAGGACAAGGACGAATACCCCCAGACCGCCGAGATCGAAGCCCGCTGCGCCCGCATGGTGGCCGATCTCTGGCACGCCCCCGCCGTCGATGACGCCATCGGCTGCTCCACCACCGGCTCCAGCGAGGCCGCCATGCTCGGCGGCCTGGCGATGAAGCGCCGCTGGGAAGCCGAGCGCAAGCGGCAGGGACAACCCAGCGACAGGCCCAACCTGGTGACCGGGCCGGTGCAGATCTGCTGGCACAAGTTCTGCCGCTACTGGGACATCGAGCACCGCGAGATCCCGATGGAGCCCGGCCAGCTGATCCTCAGCCCCGAGGCGGCCCTGCGTTACTGCGACGAGAACACCATCGGCGTGGTGCCCACCCTGGGGGTCACCTTCACCGGCCAGTACGAACCGGTGCAGGAGCTGGCGGCCGCCCTCGATGACCTGCAGGCCCGCACGGGCCTTGACATCCCCATCCACGTGGATGCCGCCAGTGGCGGCTTCCTGGCCCCCTTCTGCGCCCCCGACCTGGTCTGGGACTTCCGCCTGCCGCGGGTGCGCTCGATCAATGCCTCCGGCCACAAGTTCGGCCTGGCACCCCTGGGCGTGGGCTGGGTGCTGTGGCGGCAATCCGTGGATCTGCCCGAGGAGATGGTGTTCTGGGTGAACTACCTGGGCGGCAACATGCGCGATCTCACCCTCAACTTCTCCAGGCCGGGGGGCCAGGTGGTCTGCCAGTACTACAACTTCCTGCGCCTGGGCCGGGAGGGCTACCGCAAGGTGCATGCCGCCTGTTACGCCACGGCCCAGTACCTGGCGAGGGAGATCGGCAAGATGGGCCCGTTCGAGATCATCTACGGCGGCGAGGATCAGGCGGGCATCCCCGCCCTCTGCTGGAAGATCCGGGAGGGCAGCGAGGTGACCTTCAACCTCTACGCCCTCGCCGACCGCCTGCGGGTGCGCGGCTGGCAGGTGCCGGCCTACAGCCTGCCGGCCCACTGCGAGGGGATCACCGTGCAGCGGATCCTGGTGCGCCACGGCGTCAGCCGGGATCTGGCCGATCTGCTGCTGGAGAACATCCGCCAGTCGCTCGACTTCTTCGCCAGCCACCCCGGCCACTCCGCCCTCAGTGAGGCGACCGCTTCGGGCTTCCACCACTGAGCCGGACCAGCGTTGAGGTTGGTGTCATCGCCGCCTCGGCCGCGGCGCCCTGCCCAGGTTGGGGAGTGGTGTCGCTGACGGATCCCGATGAACTGGCTCGAGCCCACCACGCTGCTGCTGCTGGCCTGCGGCCTCCTCTACGGCCTGATGGGGGAGTGGGTCGATGGGGCGATCCTGCTGGCCTTCGTGCTGGGCATCGGCCTGCTCGATGCCGTCCAGCAGCAACGCAGCAGCCATGCCCTGGCGGAACTGGCGCGCCTCTCGGCGCCCCGCGCCCATGTGCGCCGCGATGGTCAGGAGCTGGAGCTCGCGACCGACCAGGTGCGCCTGGGGGACCAGCTGCGCCTGGAGGAGGGGGATCGGGTGGCCGCCGATGCGGCGCTCACCGAGGCGGTGGGGCTGTGGCTGGATGAGTCCCTGCTGACGGGGGAATCCCTGCCGGTGGCCCGCACCGAACCGGGGGAGCGGGTGCTGGCGGGGTCGCTGGTGGCGGGGGGACGGGGCTGGGCGACGGTGGTGGCGGTGGCGGAGGCCACGGAACTGGGCCGGCTCGGCAAGAGCCTGGCCACGGTGCAGCCGCCGCTGACGCGCCTGCAGCGCCAGACCCGCCGGCTCACCTCCCGCCTCACCGTGATGGCCCTGGCCCTCTGCGCCGCCCTGGCCGTGATCCAGGGAGCGTCGAGCGGCGACTGGCCCCGGGCCCTGCTGGCGGCCCTGGCCCTGGCCCTGGCGGTGCTGCCCAACGAGATCCCCGTGGTGCTGGCCCTGTTCCTGGCCCTCGGCGCCCTGCGCCTGGCCCGGATCGGGGTGCTGGCCCGCTGGCCGGCGGCGGTGGAGAGCCTGGGCAGCGCCACGGTGCTCGCCGTCGACAAGACCGGCACCCTCACCGAGAACCGCATGGGGGTGCAGCAGCTGCTCACCTGGCCGGATCTGAAGACCTGGCGGGCCGGCACGCCCCTGGAGGAGCCTCACCACCACCTGATGGAGCTGGCGGTGCTGGCCAGCCGTGGCGATCCGGTGGATGCGATGGAACAGGCGATCCAGCGCCTGGCCGCCGACCAGCTGGATGACACCGAACACCTGCATCCCGACTGGCCGCTGGAACGGGAGTACCCGCTGCAGAGCGATCTGCTGGTGTTCTCCCGCCTCTGGCGGGACGGCGATGGGCAGCAGCAGCTGGCGGCCAAGGGGGCCCCCGAGGCGATCGCCGATCTGTGTCATCTCGATGCCGACGGCACCACCCGCCTGCTGGCCGCCGCCGATGGGCTGGCCCGCCAGGGGCTGCGGGTGCTGGCGGTGGCCCGCGGCCTCGATGGCGCCCCCCAGCACGACCCACCGCCGCCGTCGGCCGCCACGGAGCCGGCCGCCGCCGCCCACGACTACCCCTTCGAGCCGGTGGGCTTCCTGGCCCTGGCGGACCCGCTGCGGGCGGGGGTGCCGGCGGCGATCGCCACGGCCCGGGGCGCAGGGGTGCGCGTCGTGATGATCACGGGCGACAGCCCGGTGACGGCCCGCTCGATTGCCGACCAGGCGGGCCTGCCGCCGGGGCCGGTGCTCACCGGCCAGGACCTCCGGACGCTCGCCCCCCGGGAGCTGGCCGAGGCCATCGGCGCGGTGTCGGTGTTCGCCCGGGTGATGCCCCAGCAGAAGCTCCAGCTGGTGCGCGCCCTGCAGGCCGCCGGTGAGGTGGTGGCCATGACCGGGGATGGGGTCAACGACGCCCCCGCCCTCAAGGCCGCCGACATCGGCGTGGCGATGGGCCAGCGGGGCACCGCCGTGGCGCGGGAATCCGCCGACCTGGTGCTGCTCAGGGACACCTTCAGCGATCTGGTGCTGGCCCTGGAACTGGGACGGCGCGTCGATGCCAACCTGCACCGGGCGCTCGGCTACACCCTGGCGATCCACCTGCCGATCGCCGCCCTCGGCCTGGTGCCGCTGCTGCTGCCGGGCCAGGCCCTGATCCTGCTGCCGGTGCACATCGCCCTGCTGCACCTGGTGATCGATCCGGCCTGCACGGTGGTGTTCGAGGCGCTGCCGGCCACGCCGGGGCTGATGCGGCAGGCGCCCCGCCCGCCGGAGGCCCCCCTGTTCGGCCCCGACACCTGGCGCCACTCCCTCACCCAGGGAGCTGTGGTGATGGTGGCGGCCCTGGTGCTGGCCTTCTGGCCCGACACGGACACCGAATCACGCCGCAGCCTGGTGTTCTCGCTGCTCCTGCTGGCCGGTGGCGGACTGGTGTGGCTGAACGGGGATCCCCGCAGCCGCATCACCGCCGCCGGTGCCGGCATCGGCCTGGGGTTGTGGCTGCTGCTGATGGCCACTCCCCGGTTGCAACGGCTGCTGAGCCTGGCGTCCCTGCAGGCTTCCCAGATCGTCACGCTACTGATCACTACCGCAGTGGCCCTTCTGCTGGCGGCGGTGGCGGATCGCTGCAGGTTGAGGCCGCCAATCTCCAAGCCAGCGAATCATTTTGAAAACCGTTGAAGGAACCAAAAGAATGATCCAAAAATATCAATCACTTCATCTTGGCCATCTTCAAAGCACTTCGCAATCGACAGCAGCTGAGATCCCGCCATCGAGTGGCTCCCGTCGGCAGCTCCTGGCCCTGGAAGGATGCCAGGACCTCAGCTGGAATGGAAAAGCGCGCTTTCCGTGCTAGGACAGATTTTATCTGGTTAGATTCTGCTGAAACTCAGCGCCAGCCATGGATACCCAAGCTTGAACATTCTGCTCGTCTACCCTGAATTTCCGAAAACATTTTGGAGCTACGAGAAGATCCTTGAATTGGTGAACCGAAAGGTTCTGCTGCCACCACTCGGCCTGATCACTGTCGCCGCCATTCTGCCCCAGGATTGGGATTTCAAGCTGGTAGATGTCAATATCAGGCCCGTTTCAGAGCAAGAATGGCAATGGGCTGATCTGGTGATCATGTCAGCGATGATCGTCCAGAAAGACGACATCATTCGCCAGATCAATCTGGCTAGACACCACGGCAAGCCGGTGGCTGTTGGGGGGCCCTACCCAAGCTCAACTCCCGAGGAACTCGTTGCCGCCGGGGCCGACTTCCTGATTCTGGATGAAGGCGAGATCACCCTGCCGCTGTTCGTCGAGGCCTGGAACCGTGGCGAAACAGGCGGCCGTTTCAGCTCCGAGGGCGTGAAACCGGATGTCACCGCCACACCCATCCCCCGCTACGACCTGCTCGAGCTCAGTGCCTACGACTCGATGAGCGTGCAGTTTTCGCGCGGTTGTCCCTTCCAATGCGAATTCTGCGACATCATCGTGCTCTATGGCCGTAAGCCCCGCACCAAGACGCCGGAACAACTGATCAGCGAACTCGACCGCCTCTACGCCATCGGCTGGCGTGGAGGCGTGTTCATGGTGGATGACAACTTCATCGGCAACAAGCGCAACGTCAAGATGATGCTCACTGCGCTTGAGCAGTGGCAAAGGGAGCGAGGTTATCCGTTCCGCTTCGATACGGAGGCCTCCCTTGATCTGGCTGATGACCAGGAGCTCATTGATCAGATGCTGGCCTGCAACTTTGCGGCCGTCTTCATGGGCATCGAGACACCGGACACGGACAGCCTGGCCGCCACGATGAAGTTCCAGAACACGCGCTCACCCCTGCTCGAATCCGTCGACAAGGTGACGCGATCAGGCCTGCGGGTGATCGCGGGATTCATCATCGGCTTTGATGGTGAAAAGGAGGGCGCTGGCCAGCGGATCGTCGCCTTCTCGGAAGCCGCGGGGATCCCCACGACCACTTTCGCCATGCTGCAGGCGCTTCCCCATACGGCCCTTTGGCACAGGCTGGAGAAGGAAGGGCGCCTGATCGACAAGGTCGGCAACATCAACCAGACCACCCTGATGAACTTCGTGCCGACCCGGCCGGTGGAAGGCATTGCCCAGGAGTATGTGGAGGCGTTCTGCCAGCTTTACGAACCCCACAGGTATCTCGATCGGGTCCATCGCTACTTCCTGAAACTCGGCCCCCCCAGGGTGACGAGCACCTTCAAGCTTCCCGAGCTGGCGGTGCTCCGGGCACTGCTGATCGTCTGCTGGCGCCAGGGTCTCAAACGCTCCACCCGTTGGGCCTTCTGGCATCACCTGTTCCACATTCTCTGGGCCAACCCCAAGGTGGCGGAGCAATACCTCGCTGTCTGCGCCCACAACGAGCATTTCATGGAGTATCGAGACATCGTGCGGCTGCAGATCGAAACCCAATTAGCCGCCTATGGCCATGAACAGGAGCTGGCTCGCCATCGGCCCATCCCCGTAGCCAACTGAACGGCCGGATGTTCTGTCGCGGAGTCAGAAGTGGAGCTCAAGCCGCCCGTCTCCCCTTCTCGGGTTCGCTCGTGCCCTCAACGCCCAGCAGGCTGGCGGCATAGCTGTGGGCCTCGCCGGAATCGCCGCCGGCCAGTTCCGCCAGCTCCGCCTGGCGCTCGCGAGTGTCCCGCAGGTGGGACACCCGCGTGTGGGTGAGGCCGGCCTCAACGCTCTTGCTGACCCGGAAGTGGTGCTGGGCGGCGGCGGCCACCAGGGGCTGGTGGGTGATGCAGAAGACCTGGCGCCGCTCGGCGAGGCGCCGCAGCAGCTGGGCCATGGCGCCGCTGACACGGCCGCTCACCCCCGCATCGATCTCATCGAAGAGCAGGGTGACGTGGGGGTCGGCCGCGGCCAGGCAGGTTTTCAGCGCCAGCAGGAAGCGGCTCATCTCCCCGCCCGAGGCCACCTCCACCAGGGGCGCCGGCGGCTGGCCCGGGTTGGCGGAGAACAGGAACTGCACCGCATCGGCCCCCTCCTCGCCGGCCTCGGCGGGGCTGAGGGCCACGGCGAAGCGCACGTTGGCCAGGCCCATGGGCCGCAGGGCCGCCATCAGCTGCTCCTCAAGGCGCCGGGCGGCGGCGGTGCGGGCCTGGGTGAGCACGGCATTGGCCCGATCGCGCCGCTGGCGGGCGGCGGCTTCGGCGGCCTCCAGGCCCGCCAGGGCGGCCTCGGCATCCGCGCCGTCCAGCTGCTCGCGCAGCTCGTCGCGCCGGGCAATCAGTTCGGGCAGGGACTGGCCATGGCGGCGCTCCAGGGCCTTGAGCAGGGCCATGCGCTCCTGCAGCAGGGCCAGGCTGTCGGGGTCGCTCTCCAGCAGGGAGCCGTAGCGATCGAGGTCGCGGGCCAGATCCTGCAGCCCGGCGAGGGCGTCGGCGCAGGCCCCGTGCAGGGCCACCACTTCGGCGTCGAGGCCGGCCATGGTCTGCAGCTCCTGGTCGCACGCCGCCAGGTGATCCAGCACCGACGGGGCGGCCTCGGCCCCCTCCACCAGCCGGCCGATCAGGGCCATCACCCCCTCCTGGAGGCGCACCGCGTGGGCCAGCCGGTCCTGTTCGCCCTGGAGCCGCTGGCGCTCGGCGGGATCCTCCAGCGCCGCGGCCTCCAGCTCCGCCAGCAGCTCCTCCTGCCGCTCCCGATCCCGGGTGAAGCGCTCCCGGTCGGCGCGGGCCCGCGCCAGGGCATCGGCCTCCGCCTTCCAGCCCTGCCAGGCGGCGCGGGTGGCCTCCAGAAGCGCGGCCAGTTCCTCGCCGGCGAAGCGATCCAGCCAGCGGCGCTGCTGGCCGGGGCGGCCCAGCTGCTGGGTCTGGCCCTGGACGGTGAGATCCAGCAACAGGGGGCGCAGCTCCAACACCTGGCTGCGGCTCACCACCACCCCGTTGAGGCGGTGACGGCTGGTGAGCCGGTCGTCCTGGAGACGCCAGTCGCGGCTGAGCAGCAGTTCGTCGTCCTCGGCGTCGAGTTCCTGGCGCTCCAGCCAGTCGCGCACGGGGGGAGCCAGGCTGAAGCTGGCCTCGATGCGGCCCCGCTCGGCGCCGCGGCGCAGCAGGCGTGCCCCCTGGCTGCCCTGGGCACCGCCGAGCAGGGCATCGAGGGCATCCAGCAGGATCGACTTGCCGGCGCCGGTCTCGCCGGTGAGCACCGTGAACCCGGCCGAGAACACCAGCTCCAGGCGCTCGATCAGGGCGATGTTCTCGAGGCGCAGACCCGTGAGCACCCAGGCCTCCGGCGAGCGATCGGTACGTGGCCCGACCGTAGCGGCTGTGACTTTCGTTTAGAAGGGGGTTTCGCCTGCCGGCGCCGCGGCGGTACCTCCCAGCCATGGTTTCCTCCCCCCCCGCCCCCGCCGCGACCCCCGAGCGCCCGGGCGCCACCGTCGAGATGGGCGTCGAGATGGGGGACTTCCTGGAGGCTGCGGGCCTGCTCAGCTACGACCCTGCCGCCATCACCCGCATCTACGCCGGCCACCCGATGCGCCTGGCCCGGCGGGTCTGGCAGACCCTGGTACCGATCGGCCTCTATCTGCTGGGGGTGGGCTTCGACTGGTTCACCGGCCAGCTGGCCAACCCCGCCCGGGCACGGGAACGGGCGCGGGAGTGCGCCGAACTGCTGGTGGCCCTTGGCCCCGCCTTCATCAAGGCGGGCCAGGCCCTCTCCACCCGGCCCGACATCATTCCGCCGATCCTGCTCGAGGAGCTGGCCCAGCTGCAGGACCAGCTGCCGGGCTTCGACAGCGCCCTGGCCATGGCCTGCATCGAGGAGGACCTCGGCGCTCCGGTGGAGACGATCTTCGCCTCGCTGGAGAAGGAGCCGATCTCCGCCGCCTCCCTCGGCCAGGTGCACCGGGGGGTGCTGATGAGCGGCGAACGGGTGGCGGTGAAGGTGCAGCGGCCGGGCCTGCGGGAGCAGATCACCCTCGACCTCTACATCGTCCGCAACATCGCCGGCTGGCTGAACAAGAACGTGGGCCTGATCAAGAGTGATCTGGTCGGTCTGATCGATGAACTCGGCAAGCGGGTCTTCGAGGAGATGGACTACATCAACGAGGCCACCAACGCCGAGACCTTCGCCCGCCTCCACAGCCACAACCCCCGCATCGCCGTCCCCGCCATCTACCGCCAGGCCACCAGCCGCCGGGTGCTGACGATGGAATGGATCGACGGCGTCAAGCTCACCAACCTGGAGGCCGTGCGCGCCCTGGGGGTCGACCCCGACCAGATGGTGGAGGTGGGGGTGAACTGCAGCCTGCAGCAGCTGCTGGAGCACGGCTTCTTCCACGCCGATCCCCACCCCGGCAACCTGCTGGCCCTGCCCGACGGGCGCCTGGCCTACCTGGATTTCGGCATGATGAGCGAGGTGTCGCGGGAGGCGCGCACCGGGCTGATCCAGGCGGTGGTGCACCTGGTGAACCGCAATTTCGGCGCCCTCTCCAAGGACTTCGTGCAGCTGGGCTTCCTGGGGGAAGCGGTGGACCTGGAGCCGATCGTGCCGGCCTTCGAGACGGTGTTCGGCCAGGCCCTGGAGATGGGCGTGAGCCGCATGGACTTCAAGGCGGTCACCGACGACCTCTCCGGGGTGATGTACCGCTTCCCCTTCCAGGTGCCGCCGTACTACGCCCTGATCATCCGCTCCCTGGTGACCCTCGAGGGCATCGCCCTGAGCGTCGACCCGGACTTCAAGATCCTCGGCGCCGCCTACCCCTACTTCGCCCGCCGGCTGATGGAGGATCCCGATCCGGAGCTGCGCCGCAGCCTGCGGGAGATGCTCTACGACGGCGAGGAGTTCCGCTGGCAGCGGCTGGAGAGCCTGGTGGCCAGCGCCTCCCTCCAGGACCAGCTGGACCTCGATGGCCTGCTCGACCAGGTGCTCGATTTCCTCTTCTCCCCGAACGGCGGCCTGCTGCGCCAGCAGCTCGTCGATGCGCTGGTGCAGCAGATGGATGCCCTGGCCTGGAACACCACCCTGCGCCTCGGCCGCCGGCTTCCGCCCCGCCTGCTGCCGCCGGGGCTGCGGGCCCTGCCCCCCAGCGCCGCGACCCCGCCGCTGCTGGACCTGGAGCCGATCCAGGAGCTGCTGGCCATCCTGCGCGACCTGCCCGGCTTCGAGCCGTCGCTGCTGCTCAAGCGCCTGCCGCGGGTGCTGGGGGAGCCGGATCTGCGCCGCATGGGGCTGCAGGTGGCGAAAGGTCTGGCGGAGAGGGGCGTGGTGCACCTGTTGCGCGATGTGCTGGTGACGCCGGCGGTGCGCCAGGCCGCCGGTGTCAGCGGTGCCTGAGATCCGTAGAGTCGATCGAACCCATAGGGAGACAAGCGTGAACAAGCGGCGAAGGCTCGTGGCCGCTGTCCTGGGTCTGGGGCTGTGCTGCTCGACTCCCGCGGCCATGGCCACCGAGAACCTGGTGTTCACCAGCGGGGCCTTCCGGCGCTCGATTCCGGTGGCTGACCTGGAGCACCTGGCCACCACCGGCGAGGCCCGGGGCCTGCTGGCCGATGTGCTGCGGCTGGGCCGCCAGGACCCCAAGCAGGTCAGCAAGCTGCTGAACGAATCGGTGAAGCTGCCGATCGTGCTGATGAGCCGCCTGCTCAACACCCGCATCGGTGAGGCGATCCTGGCCCGCCTGGCCCGGATCCTGTTCCCCCTGCGGGCCCCGGAAGCCGGCGTGCCCGCCCTGCGCGCCGCCATGGTGCTGGGCACCTACGAAGGCAAGGGGTCGCTGTCGGCCATCACCTTCCTGCGGGCCTACCCGACCCGGGAGCTGGAGGTGAGCATCCCGGCCCTGATGGGGCTGGCCTCGAAGGCCTCCTCGATCAGCGAGCTGGTGCGCTTCTTCTCCGAGTCCCCCCTCGACGGGCTGCGGGGCAACGAGCCCCAGGCGGCCCCGGCCCCGGCCCCGGCGCCGTCAGCCGCCACGCCGGCCCCCACCGCCCCCGCCCCCTGACGCCCCAGACCGGAGCCCTACATTGACGTCAGCCTCGCCGCTGTCCCCCGTGCCCCTGCTTCGAGCCCTGCGACGTATGGGCCGGCAGCCCACCATGCAGGACTGGCCGGGGCTGATCGAGGCCTACCGCAGCTGGCTGCCCGTCAGTGACGCGACGCCGGTGGTGACCCTGCGGGAGGGGGCCACCCCCCTGATTCCGGCACCGGTGATCGCCGAACGGGTGGGCCGCGGCGTCAAGGTGTTCCTCAAGTACGACGGCCTCAACCCCACCGGCTCCTTCAAGGACCGGGGCATGACGATGGCCATCAGCAAGGCCAAGGAGGCGGGCTCGGAGGCGGTGATCTGCGCCAGCACCGGCAACACCTCGGCGGCGGCGGCGGCCTACGCGCGCCGGGGCGGGATGCGGGCCTTCGTGCTGATCCCCGACGGCTACGTGGCCCAGGGGAAGCTGGCCCAGGCCCTGCTCTACGGCGCCGAGGTGCTGGCGGTGCAGGGCAACTTCGACCGGGCCTTGGCGATCGTGCGGGACGTGGCCGACCGCTACCCCGTCACCCTGGTCAACTCCCTCAACCCCTACCGGCTGCAGGGGCAGAAGACGGCCGCCTTCGAGGTGGTGGATGCCCTCGGCGAGGCCCCCGACTGGCTCTGCATCCCGGTGGGCAACGCCGGCAACATCAGCGCCTACTGGATGGGCTTCAAGGAGTACCGCCAGGCGGGCCACAGCACGGTCCTGCCGCGGATGATGGGCTTCCAGGCCGCCGGGGCCGCCCCGATGGTGCTGGGGCACACGGTGGAGCAACCGGACACCATCGCCACGGCGATCCGCATCGGCAATCCGGTGAACAAGGAGAACGCCATCAAGGCTCGAACCGAGAGCAACGGCGACTTCATGGCCGTCACCGACGCCGAGATCATCGAGGCCTACAAGCTGCTGGGCCAGGGGGAAGGGGTGTTCTGCGAGCCGGCCAGCGCCGCCTCGGTGGCGGGCCTGATCAAGCGGCGGGAAGAGGTGCCGGCCGGCGCCACCGTGGTGTGCGTGCTCACCGGCAACGGCCTCAAGGACCCGACGACGGCGATCGAGAACAACGACGCCACCTTCCACACCGGCATCGCCCCCGAAACCGAGACCGTCGCCAAGGTGATGGGCTTCTGATCGGCTGACAGAGCCCCAACCGTCTGGGGAAATCCTGGGACATTCCCCACCGCACCCCGGGAGAGCCGGGGGAGGGAAAACCCCCGTGGGCGGACCGCGGATTCCCCAGGCCCGGGAATCGGTGGAAAACCCCTGGAAACGGCCCCGTTGCGGCGCCGATTCCCCAGCTGTCGAGCCCAGAAAACCCAGTGGTGGAAAGGGGAGTGAACCGCTTTACCCGTTTTCCCCCGCCCCTACTGCGACGGGCTGTTTTTCTTCTTCTCAATCCTTGATTGATCCTCTGAACAGTCGGGGAGCCACCCGTTGCGCTTTGGCGCGCCCTGTGAAACCGTGGGGCCTCACGAACGCCGTGCCGCCCTCGCCGGCCCCCGCCATGAAGCTGGTCTGCTCCCAGGCTGAACTCAGCGCCAGCCTCCAGCTGGTCAGCCGGGCGGTGGCGACCCGCCCCACCCATCCGGTGCTGGCCAACGTGCTGCTCACCGCCGATGCGGGCACCGGGCGCCTCAGCCTCACGGGCTTCGACCTCAGCCTCGGCATCCAGACGAGCCTCCCCGCCGCCGTCGAGACCAGCGGTGCCATCACCCTGCCGGCGAAGATGTTCGGCGAGATCGTCGCCCGCCTGGCCACCGACAGCCCCATCAGCCTCAGCTGCCCCGAGGGCGAAGAGCAGCTGGAGCTGACCAACCTCTCGGGCAGCTACAAGATGCGGGGGATGCCCGCCGACGACTACCCGGACCTGCCCCTGGCCCAGAGCGGCACGCCGATCCGCTTCCACGCCGAGGCCCTGGTGAAGGGCCTGCGGGCCACCCTGTTCGCCAGCAGCCCCGATGAGAACAAGCAGCTGCTGACGGGTGTGCACCTGCGTCTGGACGGCGAAGGCCTGGAGTGCGCCGCCACCGACGGCCACCGCCTGGCGGTCCAGCGCCTCTCCCACGCCGTGGAGGCCGCCGGTGGCGAGCAGCCCGCCGCCGATGGCGAGGACTTCGCCGTCACCGTGCCGGCCCGTTCCCTGCGGGAGCTGGAGCGGATCCTCTCGGGCCGCGGCTCCCAGGAGCCCCTGAGCCTGTTCTGCGAGCGGGGCCAGGTGGTGGTGCTCTCCGCCGACCAGGTGCTCACCAGCCGCAGCCTCGACGGCACCTACCCCAACTACCGCCAGCTGATCCCGCCGTCGTTCCAGCGCCGGATGGTGCTCGATCGCCGCGCCTTCATCGCCGCCCTCGAGCGGATGGCGGTGCTGGCCGACCAGCACAACAACGTGGTCAAGATCAGCGCCGACCCGGCCGCCGGCACGGCGACGATCCGGGCCGACGCCCAGGACGTGGGCAGCGGCTCGGAATCGCTGGCGGCCACGATCGAGGGGGAGGCGATCGAGATCGCCTTCAACGTCCGCTACCTGCTCGATGGCCTCAAGGCCATGGGCTCCGACCAGGTGGTGCTGCAGTGCAACGCCGCCACCACCCCGGCCGTGCTGGCGCCGGTGGGGGCCGATGAGGCGTTCACCTACCTGGTGATGCCCGTCCAGATCCGCACCAGCTGAGCCCGTGGGCCTTCCCGACCAGCTGCTGCTGAGCGATCTGCTGCGGCGACAGGTGCGGTGCGATCAGGGCCTCGAGCGCGGCGCCGGCGTGCTGGCCTGGATGCACCCGCCGGTGCACCGGCTGCTGGGCTGGGCCAGCCGGCCTTCGGCCTTCGCCCAGAAACGGCTGGTGTGGCGGCTGGACCAGCTGCGGGGGCTGGGGGAGCAGGAGGTGTTCGTGAAGGGGGAGCCGGCGGAAACCGACGCGGCCACCCTGGAACGGCTGCCGACCCTGATCGATGCGGCCCTCACCGGCGCCGATGACGTGCCCCTGGGCCTGGTGGCCGACGCCGCCGTGGAACTGCGCAGCGGCCGCATCCTCCACTACCTGGTGGCCCGCAGCGATCCGCGGCTGCCGGGCACCAGCCGCTGGCGCCTCAGCCCCGACCGCATCGTCGACCAGCAGCCCGGCCGGGTGTTCACCGCCCTGCGGGGCCTGGACGATCTGCCGGTGGCCCGCGCCAGCGTGCGCCAGCAGCTGCTGCGCCGCTCACGGCGCTGGAAGGAGCAGGTGCAGGAGGTGGGCGGCCGCGTCGAGGAGCGGCTGGAGGGCTGGCTGGAGGAGCCTCCCTGGCCGGAGGCCTTCCGCGAGGAGATGCCCTGGCCCGACCGGGACCGGGAGCCCCGCGACCCCTACGACGATGACCGCGATGGGGGCGACCCCTATCCAGAGGAGCGCTACGCCGGCGAGCCGGACGAACCCGACCCCCTCGAGGACTGGCCCGAGGAGGAGGAGCCGCTGGAAGAGCCCCGGGACTTCCGGGAGCCCCGCCCGGCGCCCCCAGAGGAGCCGCCACCGCGCCGCGATCGCTACCGGGGCCGGGAGCCCCATGGGGACGACGACCCCTGGATCTGATACTGGAGGGCCGTTGCCGCGCCCCCCGGTGGTTTCTGCCTCGACCCCGTCCTTCTCGGTGCCCGAGGCCCTGCGCAAGGAGGGCCTGAGCCAGGGCGACTACGACGAGATCGTGCGCCGCCTGGGGCGCGCCCCCAACCGGGCCGAGCTGGGCATGTTCGGGGTGATGTGGTCGGAGCACTGCTGCTACCGCAACTCCCGCCCCCTGCTGGGCCAGTTCCCCACCACCGGCCCCCGCATCCTGGTGGGACCGGGCGAGAACGCCGGCGTGGTGGACCTGGGCGAGGGCCAGCGGCTGGCCTTCAAGATCGAGAGCCACAACCACCCCTCGGCGGTGGAGCCCTTCCAGGGCGCGGCCACCGGGGTGGGGGGCATCCTGCGGGACATCTTCACCATGGGGGCGCGCCCGATCGCCCTGCTCAACGCCCTGCGCTTCGGGCCGCTGGAGGACGAGCGCAACGTGGGTCTGATGGAGGGGGTGGTGGCCGGCATCGCCCACTACGGCAATTGCGTCGGCGTGCCGACCGTGGGCGGTGAGGTGGCCTTCGACCCCAGCTACGGCGGCAACCCCCTGGTGAATGCCATGGCCCTGGGCCTGATGGAGACCGACGACATCGTCTGCTCCGGCGCGGTGGGCGTGGGCAATCCGGTGGTCTACGTGGGCAGCACCACCGGCCGCGACGGCATGGGCGGCGCCAGCTTCGCGTCCGCCGAGCTCACCGAGGCCTCTCTCGACGACCGGCCCGCCGTGCAGGTGGGCGATCCGTTCCTGGAGAAGGGGCTGATCGAGGCCTGCCTGGAGGCCTTCAAGAGCGGCGATGTGGTGGCGGCCCAGGACATGGGCGCCGCCGGCCTCACCTGCAGCTGCTCGGAGATGGCCGCCAAGGGGGGCCTGGGCATCGAACTGGATCTGGACCGGGTGCCGGCGCGGGAGTCGGGCATGACGGCCTACGAATTCCTGCTGAGCGAGTCCCAGGAGCGGATGCTGTTCGTGGTGGCAGCGGGCCGGGAGGAGCCGCTGATGGAGCGGTTCCGGCGCTGGGGCCTGCAGGCGGCGGTGGTGGGCCGAGTGCTCCAGGAGAACGTGGTGCGGGTGCTGCAGCACGGCGCGGTGGCGGCCGAAGTGCCCGCCAGCGCCCTGGCGGACGACACGCCGATCAACCACCACGAGCTGCTGGCCGAACCCCCGGCCGAGATCCAGGCCCACTGGACCTGGAGCGAAGCCGAGCTGCCACCCGCTTCGAATGCCGGCGGCCTGGAGATGGCCGCTGGAGCGCTGGGCTGGGGTGATGCCCTGCTGCGCCTGCTGGATGACCCCACCATCGCCAGCAAGCGCTGGGTGTACCGCCAGTACGACCACCAGGTGCAGGCCAACACGGTGGTGCTGCCCGGTGGGGCCGACGCGGCGGTGGTGAGGCTGCGGCCCCAGCAGGGGCAGGGGGCGATGGCGCCGGCGACCCGCGGCGTGGCAGCCACGGTCGACTGCCCCAACCGCTGGGTGGCCCTCGATCCGGAGCGGGGCGCCATGGCGGCGGTGGCCGAGGCGGCCCGCAACCTCTCCTGCAGCGGCGCCGAACCCCTGGCGGTCACCGACAACCTCAACTTCCCCTCCCCCGACACCGCCATCGGCTACTGGCAGCTGGCGATGGCCTGCCGGGGCCTCTCGGCGGCCTGCAGTGCCCTGGCCACGCCGGTCACCGGCGGCAACGTCTCCCTGTACAACGAGACCCGCCTGCCCGATGGGCGGATGCAGCCGATCCACCCCACCCCGGTGGTGGGCATGGTGGGGCTGGTCCACGACCTGGCCCACGTGACGGGGCTGGCCTGGGGCCAGGCCGGCGATGCCATCTGGCTGCTGGGGGTGCCGCTGCAGGAGAGCGGCGACGAACGACTGGGGCTGGGGGCCAGCAGCTACCTGGAGGTGGTGCACGGCCGGTTCACGGGCCGCCCGCCCCTGACGGATCTGGCCCTGGAGGGCCGGGTGCAGGGCTTCCTGCGCCAGGCCATCGCCGCCGGCCTGGTGCGCTCCGCCCACGACCTCTCCGATGGCGGCCTAGCGGTGGCGCTGGCGGAGGCCTGCATCGCCTCCGGCCTGGGGGCGGCGCTGGATCTGCCCGCCGGCGGGGGGCGCCCCGACCGGCTGCTGTTCGCCGAGGGCGGCGCCCGGGTGCTGGTGAGCGTGGCGCCGGAGCAGGAGGCGGCCTGGCAAGCGGCCCTGGCCGAGGCGGGTGAGGCCGTGCCGGCCGAGCGCCTGGGCATGGTCACGGCGGATTCCCGCCTGGTGCTGGCGCGGGGCGGCGAGCCCCTGCTGGCGCTGGCGGTGGAGCAGCTGCGCCACACCTACGAGCAGGCGATCCCCGCCCGCCTGGGCAAGGCCGGCCCCCCACCCGACAGGTAATGGGCCAAGATGAAGCCGGTCCTTGGTCTGAGCCTGCCGTGCCCTTCGCCGATCACCGCGATGCGCACGCTTCCCTGACCAGCACCGCCGAAGACCAGGACGGCCTCGCCAGCGACCGCCCCGACAAGCCGGAGGAGGCCTGCGGCGTGTTCGCCGTGCTGGCCGCCGAAGAGGCGGTGGCCAACCTCACCTATTTCGGCCTCTACGCCCTGCAGCACCGGGGCCAGGAGTCGGCCGGCATCGCCGTCTTCGACGACGTCAAGGTGCGGCTGCACAAGGACATGGGCCTGGTGAGCCAGGTGTTCGACCAGGAGGTGCTGGAGCGGATGCCGGGCCAGCTGGCGATCGGCCACAACCGCTATTCCACCACCGGCAGCAGCAAGGTCTGCAACGCCCAGCCGGTGGTGCTGATGACGCGCCTGGGGCCCCTGGCCCTGGCCCACAACGGCAATCTGGTGAATGCGGCGGAGCTGCGGGACTCGCTCGCGCACCTGGCCGGGGAGTTCACCTCCACCACCGACTCGGAGCTGATCGCCTTCGCGCTGCAGGAGGCGGTGGATTCCGGCCTGGGCTGGAACGCGGCGATCCGCCAAGCCGCCGGCCGCTGCCGCGGCGCCTTCAGCCTGGTGATCGGCACCCCCGACGGTCTGTTCGCCCTGCGCGACGGCCACGGCATCCGGCCCCTGGTGTTCGGCCTGCTGGGGGAACCGGAGCAGGGCCAGTGGGTGGCCAGCAGTGAGAGCTGCGGCCTCGACATCATCGGCGCCAGCTTTGTGGATGACGTGCAGCCCGGCGAGCTGATCCACTTCCGCCAGGCCGATCCGATCCCCGAGCGGCAGCGCTGGTGCGAGGAGCCCAGCAAGCTGTGCGTCTTCGAGATGATCTACTTCGCCCGGCCCGACAGCCGCTTCTTCGGCGAGTCGCTCTACAGCTACCGGGTGCGGATCGGTGAGGTGCTGGCCCGGGAAACGCCCGTCGAGGCCGACATCGTCATCGGGGTGCCCGATTCCGGCATCCCGGCGGCGATCGGTTATTCGCACGTGAGTGGCATCCCCTTTGCCGACGGCCTGATCAAGAACCGCTACGTGGGCCGCACCTTCATCCAGCCCACCCAGGCGATGCGGGAGGCGGGGATCCGGGTGAAGCTCAACCCCCTGCCCGATGTGCTCGCCGGCAAGCGGGTGGTGGTGATCGACGACTCGATCGTGCGCGGCACCACCAGCCGCAAGCTGGTGGCGGCCCTGCGCGATGCGGGCGCCACCGAGGTGCACATGCGGATCAGCTCGCCGCCCGTCACCCACCCCTGCTTCTACGGCATCGACACCGACACCCAGGACCACCTGATCGCGGCGCGGCTGACGCTGGAGGAGATCGAGCGGCACCTGGGGGTGGATTCGCTCGCTTACCTCACCAAGGGCGGCATGGTGGAGGCGGCCCAGGCCAACTCCAGCCATTTCTGCACCGCCTGCTTCGACGGCCAGTACCCGATCGAGATGGATGAGGAGGTGCGCAACAGCAAGCTGATGCTCGAGCCCACCGGCCTGGCGGCGCGGGTGTAGGCCCGGCGGCCGGCCGCACCATGCGCATCGCCTTTCTCGATTCCTGGCTGCAGGACGTGGCCGAGGGCAGCGGCACGGCGGCGGCCATCGGCGGCCTGGCCGGCGCCCTGATCGCCCGGGGCCACACGGTGGAGCGGGTTGTGCCCGAGGGGTCCTGGCCGCGGAATCTGCTGCTGCGCCGCCTCTGGTTCAACCTCACCCTGCCCCGGCGCCTGGCGGCCGCCGAGGGCCGCTACGACCTGGTGGTGGGCTTCGACATCGACGGCTTCCGGGTGGCGCACCGCTGCCCGGTGCCCTACGTGTGCTGCATCAAGGGGGTGCTGGCGGAGGAGTCGCGCTGCGAGAGCGGCTGGCCGCGGCTGATGCTCTGGGGTCTGTCGCGGCTCGAGCGCCTCAACTCCCGCCGGGCGCCCCTGGTGCTCTCCACCAGCCGCTACTGCTGCGAGCGCATCGAAGAGCACTACGGGGTGCCGGCCGGCCGGCTGCGGCTGGTGCCGGAGGGGATCGCTGTTGCGCTGTGGAACCCGGCGGGCGGGGACGCCGCCGCCCTCGACGACGCCCGTGAGCCCCACACGGTGCTGTGCGTGGCGCGCCAGTACCCGCGCAAGCGGGTGGGGGATCTGATCACCGCGTTCCAGAGCGTGCAGCAGCGGCTGCCCAGCGCCCGGCTGGTGGTGATCGGCGACGGGCCGGAGCACGGGGCGCTTCGGGAGCTGGTGGAGCGGCTGGGGCTGGGGGAGGTGGTGCAACTGCTGGGGGCCCTGCCCGACGACGGCGCCGTGCGGGAGTGGTACCGGCGCAGTGCGGTGTTCTGCCTGCCGTCGATCCAGGAGGGCTTCGGGATCGTGTTCCTCGAGGCGATGGCCAGCGGGCTGCCGGTGGTGAGCACCACGGCCACGGCGATCCCCGAGGTGGTGCCCCACGGCCGGGCCGGGCTGCTGGTACCGCCGCGGGATCCGGCGGCCCTGGCCGAGGCTCTTGTGACGTTGCTCACCGATCCCGTGCTGCAGGCCCAGCAGCGCGCCTACGGCCGCGCTCACGTGGGACCGTTCAGCTGGGACCGGGTGGCGGAACGCTTCCTGGAGGCGGTGCCGCCCCGGGCAGCCGCCGGATCGTGACCAGGCCGCGGCTGCGGCCCGATGTGGAATCAAGGGTGCGGATCGCGGCCCAGAGGTCGGCGACCGGCACCCACACCGAGGGGTAGCGGTAGCGGGCCACATCGAGGATCAGCACCCGGTCGCTGGCGGCGTGGAAGGCGGCCAACGGGGCGATGTGGCCGCCGCCGGCCTGGCCGAGGGTCGGGCGCAGGTAGTTGGCCAGCAGGCGGTCGCCGGGCTGGCTGAGGTTGGTGCGCAGAAGGGCACGGAACTGCTCCAGGCTGAGCTGGTCGCCGTGGATCGCTTCGGCCTTCACGCCGTGGGCCCCCAGCAGGCCGGCCAGCTCGGCCAGGGTCATGCCTTGGCGCCGCACCACCTCGGCGCTCACCACCTGGCTGCCGGACGGCACCTCGAAGACGTTCTCCTGGGTCCAGAAGCGGTAACGGCCGTAGCCCGGCACGGCCGGGGCGGGCACGGCCAGGCTGTTGAGCACCATGGCGGCACTGGCCACGCCGCAGTAGGCGAGGTTGGCCTGGGTGAGGAACTGCTCGGCCAGGGGGCCGTAGTCGGCCCTGGCGGCGCCGTTGGCCACCAGCAGCTCCATGCCCGCCGGCTCCATCAGGGGGATCGGCGCGGCCTGCAGCGGCGCCGCCAGGGCCAGTGACAGCAGCACCAGGCCGGGGAACGGGATGGTCAAGCGCGATGGCATGGGATCGAAGGTAGGGGAGCCATCGCTGGGCTGGGGGTCAGCCGAGCTCCAGGCAGGGAACCGGTGATGGATCGTGCACTCCAATGCCGTGCTGTCCGCTCGTCTATGTCGTCACACTTTTCTGAAGAGCTTCCTGGGCGAGCCTATTGAGACTCTTTCCTTGTACCTCCGCAGTCATCGCCAGTTTCTTGTGAAGTTCAGGCGAGATTCTTAGATTGAACCTGCCTGAAAAGTGTTTACGGGGTTCAATTCCCTGCTCCTTGCAGACCTCAAGGAAAACCTCCAAAGACTTCTTGAACTCACGGCGAAGCTCATCAGGAGTGGAGCCATAGAAGTCGGCTCCTCCAGATAGACCAAGAATTTCCCCACGAAATTGATCCGTGTCCGCGTCGTATTCAATTTTGGCCTGGTAGCCATCCAGTGTCATGAGATTCATGGCGTCACTCCGTGTTCTTCAAGCGATGGGTGGGGTCTGTGAAAGACCCTGACTTCACCAAACAGAACGACTGCGACGCGGATGCCTGCTCTCTCGGTGACATCCCCACCCAACTCCTGAAACAGCGCTTCCACGTCCCTCCACGGCACATTGCCGCTCACAGGTCGGGAAAAGATCAGCTCAAGAGTGCGCTGGTTCTTCCGCTTCATTCCAGTATGGTACTGCTTTACGGTACCACTTGTGGGTAGCGGTCAGCCGAGCTCCAGGCAGGCCAGGCCGTAGACGTCCGCCAGCGACACCGTCGGCGGCACGCCCCGGTACATGCGCAGGGTGCTGGAGACGGGGGCGAACCCCAGCGAGGCCAGCAGCGGGGCGGCGGCGGCATTGGCGCCGGGGGCATCGATCAGCACCGTGCCGGGATGGCGCTGCAACAGGCCCTCGAGCAGGGCCCGGGCGGCAGTGGGGCCATCGGCCACCAGGGGCCCGACGCGCCAGCCCTCGCCATCGGCCAGCAGACAGGGCCGCACCCGGCCGAAGCCGTGGCAGGTGCCGACCCGATCCACCAGAGCCAGCACCGTGCCGGCCGGATGGCGGAGCCACTGGCGCAGGAAGTGGGGGCGGGGCGATGGTTCCCGCTCGGCATCGAAACGCTGCACAGCCGTCGAAGGGATGGCGCCGCCCTCCAACAGGCACCAGGGGGGCTCCGGGGCTGCGGGCGGCTGGGCTGGGTTGTCGCGGGCGGCGAGCCGCTGCCAGCGGGTGGTGGTGGAGGCGGGCGCGAAACCCCAGCCGGCGTAGTCGTCGATCCGGTCGGGGGCGGCCTCCAGGCCGATGCAGGGCACGTCGGCCAGGTGCTGGAGGGCGTGGCGCCACAGCTGCACCCCGTAGCCCCGGCCCCGCTGGGCGGGCACCACCAGGAACAGGCCGATGAATCCGTAGGCGGCGTTGTAGCGGACCCCGGCGATGCACCCCACCGGATCGTCGCCGAGCCAGCCCACCCAGAGGCCCTGGCGGTCGGTCTGGCGGTAGATGGCCACATCGCCCACCCCCGGCGCAAAGCCCTCCCGCCGCGCCCAGCCGGTCACGGTGGCGATGTCGGCGCTCTGCAGGGGGCGGATGGTGAGGGGGTTGCTCACCAGATTGTCTCCAGTTCGGGAATGGCGCGGAGTTTCTCGTCGGCGCTGATCAGGGGCCGCCGGCCCTGCAGGGCCGTGGCGCCGATGAGACGGTCGGCCGGATCGCCATGGCGGAACTGGGGGCCACGGGAGAGCAGGGCGATCTCAGCGGTGATCGGCAGCACCTCCAGTCGCAGGGCTTCGAGCAGACGGCGCAGGTAGAGGGCCGGGGGCACGGCGTCCGGCAGGCTCAGGCGTCCGCGTTCGTGGAGCAGGGCCAGCTCCCAGAGGCTGATGTCGGCGATGGCCAGCTGGCCCTGGGCGCGGCCCTGCGCCAGGGCCGCCGCGGCGCTGCGGGAGAGCCGGGCCGGTTCATGGGCCCAGAACAGCAGCACATGGGTGTCACAGATGGTCAGCATCACCGGCGCCTTCGAGATCGGCGTCGCCATCGGCGATCGAGGCGATGACATCCCCCAGGGTGACGCTGCCGCCCAGCCCCTCCAGCCAGCGGCGGGCCTCCTCGGCCGGGTCCTGTTCCGGCTCGATACGGGCAATCACCCGGCCGTGGGAGGTGACCTGAATGGCTTCCCCGGCCTGAACCCGCTTGAGCCAGGCCGGCAGGTTCTGGCGCAGGTGGGTCACGGAGACGCGCGCCATGGAGGGCGTCTGTACATGGGGTCTGTACAGATTAGAGCGCGTGTGGATGGGGTGTGGGCCCGGCTGGGGAACCCTCAAGAGACCACCCACACGCTTGAGCCCATGGCTGACGCCAGCCGCGCCCCCGGCCTGATCCAGCGCTATCGCGAGGAGCTGCAGGTGCGCCATTACGCCCGCCGCACCGTGAACACCTATGAGCAGTGGCTGCGGCGGTTCCTGCGGTTTCACCGCCTGCGACACCCTCGGACGATGGGAAGCACCGAAGTGAATGCCTTTCTGAGTTACCTGGCCGTGGAGCGGAAGGTGAGCGCCTCCACCCAGAACCAGGCGCTGGCGGCGCTGCTGTTTCTGTACAGGGACCTGCTGGGGCACGACCTGGTGCTGGAAGATCTGGTGCGGGCGCGGACAAGGCGGCGGCTGCCGGTGGTGCTGACGCCCCAGGAGGTGAGGGCGGTGCTGGAGCGGCTGGCCGGCGTGGAGGGACTGGTGGCCGGGTTGCTCTATGGGAGTGGCCTGCGGCTGATGGAAGCCCTCCGGCTGAGGGTGCACGATCTCGACTTCCACCGGCATGAGCTAACGGTGCGCGACGGCAAGGGCGGCAAGGATCGCCGCACCCTGCTTCCCAACAGTGTGGGCCAGCAGCTACAGGCACATCTGGTTGCCGTGCGGGAGGTGCATCGTCAGGATCTTGCCGAGGGCTGCGGCCGTGTGTCGCTGCCCCATGCGCTGGCAAGGAAGTACCCCAACGCTGCCGCGGAATGGGGCTGGCAGTGGGTGTTTCCGCAGCGGCAACGCTGGCGCGATCCAGCCAGCGGAAAGCAGGGCCGGCACCATCTCGATCCCAGCCTGATCCAGAAGGCTGTGCGGCGGGCGGTGCTGGCGGCGGGGATCATCAAGCCGGCGACACCTCACACCTTTCGCCATTCGTTTGCCACCCACCTGCTGGAACGGGGCCAGGACATCCGCACGATCCAGGAACTGTTGGGGCATCAGGATGTGCAGACCACCATGATCTACACCCATGTGCTGAACCGCGGGCCCCTGGGTGTCAGCAGTCCGGCCGACTTGCTGTAGCCCACTGAACGGTCTTCTGCGGGTCCGCCTAAGGCTTGGGAGCTGTGGCTGGATGAGCCCGGCATCGTTTGCCGTCAGGCTGTGGATCAAGGACTTCTACACACATGCCTTAACTGGTTTAGGCTGCTGGGGGTTGAAGCATGGACGCTTTAACCGGGTCCGCCCATTTAGCGTTCGAAAGATCGTGAAACCCTGCCGGGAGGGGGAAAGTTTCGCCCACGAATGGCATTCTGATAAACTTCTCATGGCTAACTAAAGCTCAACAAAGCCATGCCCCCTCGGTTTGTAGAAATCCCCGAGATGTCGCTTTGGTCACAGAGCATTGGCGGGTTGATTATAAACTTTGGGATGGCTGAGTTTCTAACTCTTCGTTGTGTTGAGTTGCTTTCTGGGGAACAGGAAGCGATGAGCATCAGAAACAAGCGGCTTTCAATGCGGATCAGCTCAGCAAAGAGGGCGATCGAAGGATCAGAGATGCCTGCCCAACTCAAAGAGCGTGCATTGTACTTGTGGTCAGAAATAGCATCGCTGTCGAAGATCCGCAATCGGATAGCACACAACCCATTGGCTGTCGGCCAGCACGCGGCGACGGGTCAGCTCATCTTAAGTGTGGTCGACTTGAAGAGAATGACTCCAAATGGAAGGAATCAGCTCGATCCCCTTATCTATCAGGAAATAGCAGGTGCTGCGGTAAGGATTCGCGACATAGTCCAGGAGCTGTCCCTGCTTATTGAGCCTGCTTCCGATGACCCATCGACGTGATGCCACTTCTAGCGTCAGCACTCAACGCGGGAATTCAATGAATCATGTTTCTATGGCTTACTTTATTCATTCGTACTCCTTGTTTTTCAACCATCTTGCCATGCTTAACTCCCTCTTAGTTAACGCAAAGGCAAACCCTTTGGCGGCGCCTGTCCGCGTCGGTTGTCTGTCAGGAGGCGACACTTCGAACAAGCCCCTCGAGTGGACAGGCCGCCTTCAACTATATGCTCCGCCATCCTAGGCTATTTGCCTGCCACTCAGGGGCAGCGTTATGCGTAGGCAACCAATCAAGCTGATCAGCCGAATCTGCTCGGTTGCTGTAGGGTCTGTCCGATCTAGTGTTTTCAGATTGAGCCATGGCTGACGCCAGCCCCAACGGAGACGACAGCAGTCTTGTCAAGAAAACTCTTGATTGGATAGCAGAGGCGGGAATCAATGGATTAGGGGTGCTGCCTTCAGCAAAGAAGGTTGCGGACGACCACCTTCGCAATACCGGAGACCCTGAATCAGCAATAGACTCAATCATTATGTGGAGAACGACATACGCGGCGGGCACTGGATTCGTTTCGGGCGTGGGCGGGATTGCTGTAATGCCCGTAACAATTCCAGCTGCACTTCTTGCGTCTTATGCGTTGGCTGCTAATACCGCCGCTGCTATAGCGTACTTGCGTGGTTACGATATCCATTCAGAGCAAGCACGCACGATGATTCTGCTTTGTCTAATTGGTGAGAGCGGAGAGCAGATCCTTAAGAATGCTGGGATCGCGATTGGCACCAAGTTGACTAAGAATCTTATTCAACAGATTCCTGGCAAAGTGCTAATTGAAATTAACAAGCGCATTGGCTTTCGATTAGTCACTAAGGCCGGAGCCAAGGGAGTCGTAAACGTGGCGAAAATGGTTCCTTTGGTGGGCGGTGTTGTGGGAGCAGGTTTCGATAGCTTCTTCGTTAACGCATGTGGGCGAGTCTCGAAGAAGGTTTTTATCATGTAGTGACCACGTATAACATCGCCATGCACCTGAGCCGCCACCGCAAGCTAATCCGGTTTCGACGATACTGCTTGCGGCCAGGTGATGGCGAGCGTTAGGCATAGCCCTACCCCAAGGCCACACGTAGGCTGTTCCCAGAGACAAGACCAGACATCTTCTCATGAATCTTCTTGGTCAGGCGTTAATCAGCCTAATCACCACTGGTGGGGCGCTTTATGTACTAGCTAGATTCTGGTTGAAGGAAAAGATTAGAACCGAGGTTCAAGAAGCATCCACCAGAAGAGTCAGAGGTTTCCAGCTTGAGCTTGATAAAGGGCTTGAAGAGTACAAGGCAGAACTTGCAAGCGTTGCCGAAGCCCTTCGCTCAAAGTTTTCGAAGAGCGGTACTGATTATGCAATTTATGCCGAGAAGAGACATCAAGCCATTGCTCTTCTTTTTTCAGAACTTTTGGAGGCTGAGCTGCTGGCGGGAGGCTATGCAAAGATGGTCTATGTTGAGCGGGAAGACCTGAAAGAGTCAATGGATGTTCGAGTATTACGTGCTGTGAACAAGTCAAGAGAGGCATATTTTAGGAATGCTTTGTATCTCACGGATGACCTTGACAGGCAAGCCCAGGAGATCTGCTCATTGCTATTCGATATAATGTTAGAGATTACAGATCCTGGCGAAACCCCTGCACAAACAAGCGGGCAAAAGCGCAGGTTGCTTAGAGAGAGTCTAAACTCCTTCCTTGTTTCAGCGCGTACAGAGCTTTCTCAAGGTCGTCCAAATGCACCCTCCCTTGACACTGTGAATACTTTCAATCCCTGAATCTCGAGTTCATGCCTAACACCGCCATTCACCAGAGCCGCCACCGAATGGTTGCAATCTCTATTCTTCACTCCTTGCGGCCTGGTGATGGCGAGCGTTAGCCTGACATGAAGCACATCGGATTTCAGCTATGCGGAGAAATTGGGACTTATTCAGAAAGATCCTGGAAATAGTGGAGGAGTGTGATGGCGGCTATCCAGTGGTCGCGACTAATGGGGCAGTCTTTTCAGGTGCGCACTTTAGCCTCGATCTTCCAGACCATGACTTCGGCGAAGTCTGTGAACATATGCTTCTTCTAGGTGATGCTGGTCTGGCGCAAGTCCGAGAGCTTGGCAGGACGCAAGAGGGTCCTGCAGGAGTTGCAATTGATAGGCTTACGATGGCTGGACATGACTTTTTGTCGAGTGCGCGCGACGATCAGAGATGGGATACAGCCATGACAATGGTCAAAGATAAAGGTGGAGCAGTTACCGTTGGGGTCTTGTCTCAGATCCTCGCCGCGCTGCTAAAACAGAGCTTTGGAATCAGTTGATTGAGGCGCTACGGCGTCAAAATGAGCCTTATTGACTACAGAATCTTTACTGCCAGAAGTAAAGAGACTGCTGTTATTCAGGCAGGCTAACATCAAGATGCAGCGGGCGGAGCCCAAATGTCTTGCCATTACTTCGTGGAGCGTTCCGCCGCTGATCTTGAGCGTTAGCCTGAGCACAAAGAGCCATGAACAAGATCAATGGACAGAGACGAATACACTGCGCTATTGCCAATCCTTGGAGCATTCGACCAATATCGAAGAGCCACCGAGAAATGCATTGAGGACAAACTGTGGCTCCCTGCTCTTGTATTGATCTACTCGTATATTGATTCACTGGCCTGGCTTGAAGCTACTGATGATAGCATTCAAGTTTCAGTACGCTTTCAGGCTTGGGTTGACAAATGGCTGCTAAGCAGAGGAAACCTTAACTGCAGCTCAATAGATTTGTACGGAGCAAGAAACGGATTGCTACATAGAATGACATCAGATTCTAACCTTAGCGAGAAGGGGCGTGCGCGAAGAGTTATTTACGACTATGTAGGTGTTGACCCAAGCAGCTTGCTTAAGGAGCACCACATATCGCCTGGCGAGTTTGTAGTAATCAATCTCAAAACACTTGCGAACGAAACCAAGGAAGCTGCAGTTGAGTTTATGGGCAGCTGTGATCACGACAGCCTTGTTCGAACCCGGTTCATAATGAAGGCAGAGCGATTCTATTCGGTTTATCCAGACCTTGGTAGCCTTGAGAACGTAATCCCGCCAGGCTAACATCAAGATTCAGCGGCCGGTGTAAAGATGCCTGATAGGCGCATTAGAGCACTTCCCGCCGCTGATCTTGAGCGTTAGGCCCGCAAAGCCCGCAGCAACGCCGTGCGGTACTGCCCCAGGCTCTGATACGTGGCCGCACTGGCGTCATCCGCTACCAGGGCACGCATCCGCTCGCGCTCGGCGGCTACTCGCGCTGCAATGCCCTGCTCAATGGCGTATGCCAGCGCCATCGGGTCAAAGGCAATGCGCTCGGTGCCCGCCGCCGCTTGGGCTTTGCTGGCTGCAAAAATCTTGTCCAGTTCGTCCATGTCTTTGCTCTCCAAGTTGTTCACGCTTCGGAACTAGGCCTAACCCCCGGGTCGAGCTGACCCGCCAAAGGCGGGCAGCTCACCCGGCCCGTTAGGAGGATCGATACGTGATTGTGATTCTTGATACCAACGTTTGGCTGAAGGAAAGGCTTCTGAGGTCGGCGGCTGGGGTCGCCTTGCTTTATGCCATTCATCGGATTGATGCTCGGATACTGTTGCCTGACTCAACGCGTCGTGAGATTTATTTTGGGGTTGAGCGTGATGGCGCAGGGGCAGTGGCAAAAATCGAGCGAGGCCTGAGAATAGTTCAAGAGCTTACTGGCGCTCGCCCAGCGATTGAAATTCCGTCTACAGAGATGTTTAGGAGAGGGGCGGAAGAAAGGCTTGACGAGCTTTCAGACTTGCTTCTCCCGATCGAAGTTGCACATAAACATCTAGCTGCTGCACTTGATAGAGTGACAACCCATCGGGCCCCCGCGCGAACCAGTGAGCAGTTCCGTGACTGCGTGCTATGGGAATGCATTATTGATCAGGATGAAGATTGCCTTCTGGTTACTTCGGACGAGGATTTTTTGGACAAGTCCTCAGGTCGGCATGTGTTGGCGTCAGAGCTTGACAATGAATCGAAGGGGCGAATCCAGGTCTTCGCTACTGTTGCCGATCTGCTAAGGGCAATTGAGCCTCAGCTGCCTCAAGTCGATACTGAGCATATTGCGACCTTAATCGCCAGAGAAACGCAGCCAGTTCTGGAAGACTGCTCTTCTAGCCAATCATGGACTCTAGGGCCGAGGGTTGGCGCAGAGCTTGAGATGTATTTAACAGAACGGCTCAGCACGATTGCTGTGGTTTTTGAGCTGAAGTTTAAAGCTCTACATGGTCTTGACATGCATGGCGAACTAGTTGAAGAGGGCTTCGTGCAAGTAAGAGGCGAATGCCTTTTCTCAGAAAGGCAAGGCATCAGCGAACTAAGAATAGACGGAATCCAACTCTATACGTCTACTGGGGAGAGAATCCAAGGAGGAGCGGTTTACATTCATGGCGCGACTTTTCACCTTGGCCGCCCTCCAGATGTCCCATACAAGGTGAGGACCAGATTAGAGGCTTGGCCCTCCTAACATCGAGATGCAGAAGTCGGGGCCTAAGGGAGGCCAATATGCGAAGGTACCTTGCCCGCTTCTGATCTGGAGCGTTAGGCTGGTTATACTTGGAAGACATGCAAGCATCAATTTACTCCTAAGCCAAACACAAACGGAGAATGGATTACAAGGAACTTAAGCAGGCAGTTAAGGGTATCGCAAGCAAAGGTCTTGAAGAGAGAAAGAATTGGTACTCGTCCGCCGCAGAGGCCTACAACTCCACAAGGCCGAAATACCCCAGCGAGCTAGTTGGGAAGGCGTTCAGCGCAGCCAAGCTTTCTTCGTCCTCAAGAATTCTTGAAATTGGGAGTGGCCCGGGAACAGCAACTACCTCTTTTGCAGAACTCGGCTGCCACATGGTCTGCATTGAGCCCAATCCAGACTTTTGCAAGATAGCAAAAAAGAAGTGCAAATTGTATTCATCGGTAGAAGTGATCAACAAATCCTTTGAGGAATGGGATCTAGAGACTGAAGCATTTGATGCAGTTCTCGCGGCAAGCTCCATGCATTGGATCCCTTCCGAGATTGGCTATACCAAGACTAGCAGTGCACTGAAGGAGGATGGCTATTTAATCCTCTTGTGGAACAAAGAGCTGCAGCCCTGCAAGTCCATGCAGAATGCGCTCTCGGATGTATACCAAATGCATGCGCCATCTCTTGACCGATACGAAGACAGGAGAACACAGGAAGACATTCTCGCTGGTCTTGGGCAAATGATGCTTGACTCTGGCAGGTTCCGAAACCTAGTTACAGCAACTGTTGAAACCTCTTTGACCTATACGCCTGATCAATACATATCTCTTCTCACTACGTACTCCTCATACCTAAGGCTTGATCAACACACGAGGAATGCCTTGTTTGCTGGCCTAAGGCAATGCTTCTTAGAGAAAGGAGGCGGCGAGGTTCGCCTTTCATATCTATCAACTTTTCACATTGCCCAGAAGATTTCGAACTTTGGAACATAGTATTGTTAACAGCCTAACATCAAGATTCAGCGGTCGGGAGCATGTATGGCTTTTGATTACAAAGGGCAACTGCCCGCCGCTGATATTGAGCGTTAGGCTATTTGCCTGTTCATGCCTGCTGGAGTCATTGCCAGCCATGGAAAAGCAGTTCATCCATGTTAACCGTGTAGTATCTCTGATTAGTCCGCGCTCTAGGACCCAATGGCTACCGCTGAACTCGCGCTACTGACTTCCATTACATCGCTGGTTGTTTCTTTCACAGCGCTTATTCGCGATAGGCACGTAGTACGTGTTAGAGCTGTGGCTTTTGAGAGTTCGGCCTCTAATTTTAACCTATCTGTAACCGTAATGAACAGCGGCAAGCGGGCAATCTCAGTAACACACTTAACAGTTTGTCGGCCCGGCATGCCGGGAGTATCGAGAAACTTCCTAGTCAACGGTGATTCGGCCAGGATTGAAGTGGGTGAACGTGCAACTACAGATATCGTGCCGGGGGATCCAGTGTATTGCTGGGAAACTAGTAGCCCTTATAGGTACCAGATCTTTGTTGAAGATGCTCTTGGCAAAAAATACAAGGCGTCCTTCCAGCGTGGTAATGCTTGCCTAACGTCCAGGTTAAGAAGGCGTGCGCTGAAATGAAATGCCATCGCCAAAAGTCCTACCCGCTTCTGATTTGGAGCGTTAGGCTGAGTTCACATTACGAACGCAAAGCAAAGCCATGCCTCTCGACCAAGATGCAAGACATCTAGAAATACACATACGCTTGGCAGAATACCAGACCCTAAGATCCGAAAGTGATCGGATCTCACAGTTTCTTGCAACTGCTATCTGGGTTGGTCTCACTGGCTTTGCTCTTTCGATCGCAGCAGCAGGCACACTTTCTAGTGCTGGGATAGCGCGTCCCAAAGTGGTGCAAGCAACAACTGTGCTGCTAGTGTTTCAGTCGGTGGCGATTAGCACCATGTACTTGTCTGAGCTATACAAGTACAAACGAGTAGGTGGCTATATTCGCACGCACATAGAGTCACGATTGGGAGCAAGGCTCACCAAATCACAACGACCATTGAACTGGGAGACATGGATTGAACCACAACGCGCAACAGCACTTCACGTTTCCTCATTCGTCTTCCTTCAGTCTCCAGTCCTAGCCACATTCTTGCTTTTGCTCAACGAATGGACAGACTTGATTAGTGACGCGTCACTTTTTGGGAAATTCGCTGCATATCTACATCAGGATTCTCCATCCGTATTTCTTATCAAACTTCTTATCCTCTTTGACGTTGCGTTCCTAGGCTGGCTCATTCGCAAGATTTGGAGATGGAGGCCAGCATGATATCAGTAGTGATACCAGTAAAGCGTGACATCCGTGCAGAGTCGGCAGTTCGGAAGCTGAAGAAATGGCAGCACTTGATCGGCGATAGCTTAGAAGTTATCGTATGTGGTGAGTTGACTGCAGGCCAAGCGTGTTCTGGTTTGAGATGTATTGATGTCGTGCCAGCAGATAAGGGAACTTGTGTTCGTACTGGTATCCTTGCAAGTCATGGTGTAATTGTGCTTGTCTGCGACGCTGACATCCCAGTCGAGTTTTCAGACTTGGATAGATTAGTTAATGCTTTGCCTGCGCAGGGGATGTCAATAGGATATCGCTTGTACAGCAATGCAGATCCTAAACTTCAAGCACCGATTATACGCCGCTTTACAAGTTACGCTTTTCGTCGCTTTGTCGGCTTGCTTTTCGGATTTCCCCAGGATATAGACCCTCAGTGCGGTGTTAAAGTGTTCTCTTCTAAAGCGGCTAAAGTCCTTTTCGCTGAGCTGCAGACTCAGGGGCTTGGATATGATCTTGAGATTCTCACAAAAGCCTATTCCAAAGGAATCAGAGTTGTGAGCATTCCAGTTTCATGGAAGTATTCTGGAAGTTCGATTTCGTTATGTCGAGATAGTTTTGGTGTTTTTTTGGAAGCTATCTCGCTGTGGTTAAGGGTTCACTCTCGCATTGCCTAACATCAAGATCCAGCGGGCGGGCCGAGAAATGCTCTATGTAATCATTTTGCATCTCCCCGCCACTGATCTTGGGCGTTAGGCGGCGCAAACAAAGAGAGTCCCACCACGATGCAGAACGACGATCTCGCCATCCCTACGCTGCCATCTCGCTCGGTCGCCTCGACTACAGAGTTCTATCGACGACTCGGCTTCGAAGGCGGAGCGCACCCCTTCAATAGCGATTACGCTATCTTCAGGCGTGGTGCAGTCGAACTGCATTTCTTCACGCACATGGATCTCCAACCTGCAGAGTCCTCATCTGGCTGCTATATCAGAGTCCAAGACGTAGATACTTTCTACAAAGCGTGCTCAGCTCTTGGGTTGCCACGCACAGGTATCCCACGCATGGACAGACTCGAAGACAAGCCGTGGGGTCTCCGAGAGTTTGCCATCGTCGATCCTGACGGCAATCTCCTGCGCATTGGCCAAGTCATATAAGGCCAGGTGCACGCCTTGCCGGATACAGCGCCTCCTAACCCCTCGTTGAACCACCGGACCAGATACGGCGGGCCGGTTGACTCGAACGTTATACCGACGCGCGTGATCGACGAGTTCATTATTCAGCCGCTTGTTTGCAGCCCGCGCCACGACGCGGCGCTTGAGCAACTGCTCCACGACGCCTACGTCCCCGCGGGCTTCACGGAAGCGGCCCGCGCCACCGCGCTCTTCCGAGCGGACGCGGTCCATGCGCGTGGGTTCACGTTCGGCGCACACGATGCGTCGGGCACGCTGCTCGGCACCGTCACCCTCGTCCCCGGTGGCGGGCCCGCGTGCCGGATCGCCGCCGCACATGAGCTCGAGGTGCATCTCTTGGCCGTGCGAGCCGACGCCCGCGGTCGTGGCGTCGGCGAAGCGTTGGTCACCGCCCTCCTCGACGCCCCTGAGGCGCAGCGCGCCACCGTTGCCTGGCTGTGGACGCAAGCCGCGATGACCAGCGCCCAGCGCCTCTACCACCGGCTCCAGTTCGAGCGGGTGCCGAGCCGCGACTTCCGCGACGGAACCCGAGAGTTCCTCGTGTACGCCCGGCCGCTCAGCGGGCGCGCCGACTCGGGTGCGGTATGACGCCGCTTGCTGCTGCCGCAGAAGCAAACGTTAGGCAGATCAAAAGCGATTGACGATGAACCACGAGCGACTCGAAACTCAGCGCAAGAGCAGTTCATAGCCCTATACGCGAATGGCACCCCCCTAGGTGTCGCCTTGCAGGAGCTCTGGACATGGTCAGGCTCGGATCTCATCAGCAACGCGCCGCGCGGGATTCTTGCTGAGTTTCTGGTCGCCCATGCGCTGGGGGTCGATGGATCCGCTCAACGTCAATCACGTTCTCGCCTTGCTTCAGATGCTCTGCCCGAGAACGGTGCCGCTCGATGGTCTCTGCGACGCTCTGGCCGAGGCAGCCAGCTGCATCCCGTCTGCTCCAGGCAGTACGGCGTAACCCGCTACTGCGTAACCTCAAGAGCTGGCTTCGCATCTTTACGCATGGTGTTCGCAGCGTTATCGCTCCTCGCTGGTGCGGCCCTGGTGTGGTTGTCTGTGTGGTTGAAGCTCCGCTCCCAGCAGTGCCGGCAGTGGCCCAGCGTCATGGGTCGCGTCACCGAATCTCGCGTGGACGACGCACGCCTGGAAACGACCAAGCCCATTCTTCGCTATCACTATGAAGTTGGCGGCCAATCCTACGTTGGCTTCCGTGCTTCGTTCTCCGGCTACGGCGTCAGCCGTGCGGCGATGGAGTCGGTCATCAAGCCCTACCCCCAGGGAAGCAGGGTCAGGGTCTACTACAACCCACGCCATCCGGCATCCGCCGTCCTCGACAACACCGCACCGTCGGATTGGCTCTATTGGTTCTCGTTTGGTGTCGGCTTCCTGGTCCTCGCTGTCTATCTGGCCCTGCGATGAGCCACCGCCCCGCTTCGATCCGGGTCCTCGGCCCCACGGACGCCCCGGTGCTTCACCAGATGCTGGGCCTCTTCAGCGACGCCTTCGACGACCCCGAGTCCTACCTCCACCATCAACCCAGTGACGCCTACCTCACCAGGCTCCTGGCCAGCGACACCTTCATCGCCGTCGCCGCCTTCGCGGCAGACCAGATGGTCGGCGGCCTGGCCGGTTACGTCCTTCCCAAGTTCGAGCAGGAGCGCAGCGAGTTCTACATCTACGACCTGGCCGTCGCGGAGGAGTTCAGGCGCCAGGGCATCGCCACCGCACTCATCAACACCATCAGGCGCATCGCCGAGGAGCGCGGCATCCATGTGATCTACGTCCAGGCCGACTACGGCGATGACCCAGCGGTCGCGCTCTACACCAAGCTCGGCACCCGGGAAGACGTCATGCACTACGACATTCTTCCCGGCGCGTAGGCGACGTGATCGAATTCCGCCTGGAATCCCGCCGCCGTGGGGCTGCAGGCATACAGCCCCACCTGTGCCGGTCCCGTCTCGCCCAGCTCCTGCAGCCGGGCCATCCGCAGTTGCTGCCAGTCCTCCCCATCCAGGCTGGCGTCGGCGATCACATCGCGGCCCTCGCGGCGCAGCCGGAACCACACCGTGCTGATCTCCCGCGCCAGGGGCTGGGTCGACCAGTCGGAGGCCTGGGCGTTGGTCACCACTGCGCCGAGCCGGTTGGGGCCGTCCGGTTCGAATTCCACCGAGGTCTTGATCCAGCAGGCCGGCGACAGCCGCAGCAGCAGTCCGGCCTGGTCGTAGCGGTGGCGCGGATGGGCCGTCACCCGGCAGGAGAGCACCCCATCACCGTCCATCTCCCGCAGCAGGGCATGGCCGTTGTCGGCCTCGAAGCCGTAGTGGGTGCGCTGCCAGAAGTCGGTGCGGCCCGCCGGCCAGAGCCGCAGGCGGCCGGTGGCGGCCTCCCGCTCCCATCGCGGCGGTTCGTTCAGCCACTGCAGGTCGTTGTCGAGGTTCATGGTGTCTCAGGGGTGGGGGTGGAGGCGAGGCCGATCTCCTGGCCGTAGGAGAGCTCCAGGGTGTGGCCGTCGGGATCCCTCAGGAAGGCCCAGAGCCCCACGGGCGGGCCATCGTCCTGCGGCTCTGCGATCAGCACCCCCTCGCTGCGGGCCCGTTCGCAGAGCTCCAGCAGTCGCTCCGGACTGGCGCAGCCCACCCCGAGATGGCCCAGAGGCCGCAACGGCGCCTCCACCACGCCGCTCTCGATCAGCACCACGACGAAGGGCCGGGTGCCGTCGCTGATCCAGGCGACGCGCAGCCCCGTCCCGCCGTCCCGCCGGTGGACGGGACGCAGGCCGGTGTAGGTGGCATAGAAGGCCAGGCTCCGCTCCAGATCCGTGACGGGCAGGGCCACATGGGTCAGTCCGATGTCAACCATGGCGAAGCAGGAGAAGGACATGGAGGCCGGCCAGGGCCAGCCCCACGGGGATCAGCAGGGCGGGCACGGCGGCCAGCCCCAGGTCAGCGGCGATCCAGCCCAGCGAGGTGGGCACGGCCACCGCACCGGCGCTGGCGGCACTGGTGGCCAGGCCGACGGCGGCCGGCACCAGGGCGACGGGCAGGCGCCGCGGGATCAGCAGGATCGTGGCGGGAAAGATCCCGGCCAGGCCGAACCCCGCCAGCGGCAGGGCGAGCCAGGGCGCGGCCCCACCGGACCAGCCGATCAGGGCCGCCAGCAGCAGGGCCAGCGAGCCGCTGATCCACCGGATCACCCCCAGCCGCCCCACCAGCCCGCCGAAACCGAAGCGGCCCGCCGTCAGCCCCAGCCAGTAGAGGCTGACGCCGATGCCGGCTGCCACTGCGGCCTGGGAGCGGCCCAGGTGCTGAACGCTGAAGGCCCAGGTGCCGATCGAGGCCTCGAGGCCCACCGCCGCCAGCAGCACCAGCCCGCTCAGCCCCACGGCCGGCCGCCGCAGGGCCTGCCCCAGCACCCGCCAGTCGCCACCGGCGGCCCCGGCGGGACGCGGCCCCGGGCCGGCCCGCCGTTGCTGCCAGAGCCATAGCAGCACCAGGCCGCCCAGGCCGGCCAGCACCAGATACACCTGGCGCCAGCCGCCCCCCAGGGCCAGCACCGTGGTGGCGATCGTCGGCCCCGTGACGGCGCCGACGCCGTAGAAGCCATGCAGCGGGCCGATCAGCCGGGCGCCGGCCGCGTGCTGCGCCACGGCCGTGTTCAGGCCGGCGTCGACCAGGCCGATGCCCAGGCCCACCGCCACCCCCGTGGCCACCATCAGGTCCCAGCGGGGGGTGAGGGCGTAGAGCAGCAGGGCCGAGGCCAGCAGCGTGAAGGCCATCAGCAGCAGCCGGTCCAGCCCCAGCCGGCTGCTCACCATGCCGTTCAGCAGGGCCGCCAGCAGATAGCCAACGATCTGGCTGACCAGCAGCAGCGTCACCGATCCGGTGCTGAGCGTGAAGGTGTCCAGCAGGGAGGGCACCAGCACGCCGAGGGCCGCCTCCACCGCGCCGATCACCACAAAGGCGGCGCAGGCCACCCCCATCCGCAGGTCGCTCGCTGCGTCAGCCATCACGGCGGCGCAGGGCGACGGCGACCAGCAGCAGCAGCACCGCCAGCCAGCGGGCGGGCCCGTTCGGCTGCTGGGGGACCCCCAGCCAGCCCCAGTGGTCGATCAGCAGCGAGCCGATCAGCTGGCTGCAGACCACCGTCATGGTGGTGGCAGTGAGCCCGAGCCGGGGAATCACCAGGGTGGAGAGGGTGACGTAGAGGGCGCCGAGCATGCCGCCGCCCAGGGCCCAGGGCGGGACAGCGGCGAGCCGCTCGATGGGCCCGGCACGGAAACCCCCCAGGGCCAGCAGCAGCCCGAGGGCGGCGGCACCCACCAGGAAGTTGACCGTGGCGGCGGCCACGGCGGAGCGCAGCGTGCCGCCCAGGCGCGCATTGGCGGCCCCGCCCAGCGACAGCAGGCTGCCCGCCGAGAAGGCACAGAGCACGGCGGAGAGGGGGTTCATCGCCCACCCCCCGACTGGGTGAGCAGGACCATGGCCGCCAGGAACAGCGCCATGGCCGCCCAGCCCCGGGCGCCGAGGCGCTGGCGCCGCACCCCCAGCCAGCCGTGGTGATCCATCACGAGGCCGGCGACCGCCTGGCCGGCCACCACCAGCCCGAGGGTGAGGGTGGCGCCGAGACGGGGGATCACCAGGGTGCTGGAGCTCACGTACCAGGCGCCGAGCACCCCGGCCAGCAGGGTCCAGCGCGGCGCCGTGCCGATCGCCCGCCAGTCGGGGGCCGGCAGCAGGCCGCTGAGCAGCAGCCCGATCAGGGTGAGCGAACCCAGCAGGTAGGAGTGGAGGGCGGCGAGGGGAACGGACTGGAGCGACTGGGCCAGCCGGGCGTTCATGGCCGCCTGCACCGGCAGCAGGGCACCGGCCAGCAGGGCCAGGGCGATCGCCATGGCCGAGGAGACGGGGACGACGGGCGCCGGCGAGCGGGGGAGGGACAGGCAAGACATCTCGATATCAAGAGACTTGATCCGAAGCTAGGGGTGAGTTGTCTTGACGTCAAGCTATCCTCGGGCCATGGCCTCCGACCGCATCGACCTGATCCAGGGCCAGTGGCAGCAGGCCTCCCCGGACCTGGATGTCTCCGCCCTGGCCGTGGTGGGGCGGATCCTGCGCATCGCCCGGCTGCTGGAGCGTCAGCGCGAAGCCCTGCTGGCCCCCCATGGGCTCAGCCTCTGGTCCTTCGATGTGCTGGCCACCCTCCGGCGCCAGCCCCCACCGCACCAGCTCACCCCCACCGAGCTCTACGGCGCCTTGATGCTGTCCTCCGGCGCCATGACCAACCGGATCGATCGCCTCGAGGCCGACGGCCTGGTGGAGAGACACCGTGAAACGACCGACCGGCGCAGCGTCCTGGTACGGCTCACGGCCAGGGGCGCCCAGCTGGTGGAGACGGTGCTGCCTGTGGTCGTTGGCAGCGAGCGGGAACGGCTGGAGCACTGCACCACCTCCGAGGAGCGTGAGCTCCTGGCCGGGCTGCTGCGCCGCCAGCTCCTGGCCCTGGACGGCGGCGACTGAAGCCTCCGCAGCACCATGGCTTCAGCACTCTCCTTCAGGCCCCTCACGCAGGCCGATCGCCAGCGCCTCGAGAGCCTGTGCATCGCCTGCAGCGACTTCTTCGAGTGCATCGAAGCTCAGCCCGGTGGCCATGAAACGGCAGCCGAGCTGCTTGGTCCCCTCGCGCCGGACGTGGGCAGCGGAGAGAAAAGCCTCGTTGGCGTGGAGTTCGGCTGTGAACTGGTCGGGGTGGTGGAGCTGTTGGCTGGTTTCCCTGGGCCGCAGGAGTGGTACGTCGGTCTGCTGCTGCTTCATCCCGAGCGGCTCGGTGAGGGAGCCGGAACGGCCCTCTGGGAACACCTGCGGCAACAGATGACCCAGGAGGGGGCCACCACGGTGCGACTCATCGTCCAACAACAGAATCCCCGGGCTCGTCGGTTCTGGGAGCGGCAGGGATTCACCGTGGAGAGGGAGATGATGGCCACAGCCGGCAAGCTGGAAAGCCCCGTCTGGCTGTTGCGTCGTGATCTTCAGGCGCCGGCCGCCCATGCCGTGGCAGCCCAGCAGGGCTCACCTTGCCGCTGAGCGAAAGCGCCCGACACGACCATGAAGATCAGACTCGAACCCCCCAACCCGGCCTGGACGGAGGCCTTCGAACGGCACAGGGAGCGCCTCCTGGAAGCCCTGCCGATAGCGGGGCTTTTCGTCGATCACATCGGCAGTACCTCCCTGGGCGACATCAGCGCCAAGCCGATCATCGACATCCTTGTCGGCCTGCCGGATCCATCCCCACTGGATGCGGTGATCGATCCCCTGCTGGCCGCCGGCTACACCTATGTGGAAGCGTTCACGGGCGCAATGCCGTACAGGCGCTTCTTCGTCCGTCTCCAGGCCCTGTCGGCCGGGCCCCTGCCTCGCGTCATCGGTCCAGCAGATGCGCTGGCCTTCGGCCGTGATTACGACTCCATCGCGAACATTCATGTGATGGAGCGCGGGACTGATCACTGGAGGCGACACATCGCCTTCCGTGACTACCTACGGGCGCATTCTGAGGTGAGACTTGCGTATGAGAGCTTGAAACTCAGGATTGCGAAAATGGATTTCGTGGACCCACTTGACTACAACAGCTTCAAGGCAGATTTCATCCGTGAGCATCAGGGGAAGGCGATGGCCTGGTTCCTGCAAAGAGGGCAGTAGATCTGGGTTGTAACTCAGAGCTGTCGATCAGGACTTTGGTTGCCTCTTGGGCTTACCGACGGATGAGATAGCCTGTTTAACTCTTTGTTCCCTGCGTCAGTTGATCGATGAAGGTCATCATTCTTGGCAATGCCGGGGCCGGCAAGAGCACCCTGGCCAGGAAGCTGATCGCCAGGCAGCCGGCCGCCCGGTTATCGCTGGATGAGGTCGCGTTCCAGGGCGGCACCGAACGGCGTCCCCTTCACGAGAGTGTCGAGGACGTCAGGCGCTGGATCACCGAGCAGGACAGCTGGATCATCGAAGGCTGTTACGCAGACATCCTGGAGCCCGTCCTGGCCAGTGCCGATGAACTGATCTTTCTGAATCCCGGCGTCGAGGCCTGTCTGGCCCACTGCCGCTCCAGGCCCTGGGAGCCCGAGAAATTCAGCTCCCGCGATGAACAGGACGCGAATCTCGACAACCTCCTGCAGTGGGTTGGCTCCTACGAAACCCGATCCGACGAATACGGACTCGCCAGGCACCGGGCCCTGTATGAATCCTTTGAGGGGAAGAAGCGGGAATTCTGCCATCCTGAAGCGTATGCATCCACCCGGTGCTCCGTCTATATCGCCACCAGTCTCGATGGCTGTATCGCCCGCAGCGACGGCTCCATCGATTGGCTGGAGCGCGCCAACGCCGCCGTACCCGCCGGTGAAGACTGCGGCTACGCCGACTTCATCCAGACGGTCGATGCGATCGTCATGGGACGGGCCACCTTCGAGAAGGTTCTCAGCTTTCCTGAATGGCCCTATGGCAGCCTGCCGGTTTATGTGCTCAGCACCACCTTGCGAAGCCGTCCTGCCGGAGTGCCGGACTCGGTCCAGGTGCTTTCTGCCTCGCCCCACGAGGTCGTGGAACGGGCCGCTGCAGCGGGCCACCGCCATCTCTACATCGATGGCGGACGCACCATCCAGGGCTTCCTGAAAGCTGGGCTGATCACCGAGCTGACGATCACGCTCATCCCGCTGCTGCTGGGCTCAGGGATCAAGCTGTTTGGTGATCTGCCAGCCGACACGAACCTGCGTCTGTTGTCATCCAGAGCCTTTCCGTTCGGTTTCGTTCAGTGTCACTATGCGCTGTGCCAGGAGGCCTGGCCTTCAATGCCGACCTTCGAAGCACAGCCGCTGTGATGGTCCCTGAGGATCACTCGCGCATACCGATCGAGCGATGGCGCCGTTGGCTAGGCGGCGTCCTGCTCGTACCGCTCCTGGCGATGTCGGGCGGGTTCGTCTTCCTCCTCTGCCATGCACTGGTGCGTGGTGAAATCAGCATCGTCTCCAGGGGCTATCACGTGTCCAGCAGTGCCTATGACGTGACCCCCTTTATCGGTCCAGGCCTTATGAGAGTGGTTGGTTGTGATCATGCGGCAGCTCCCTGTTGAGCTGCCTCCAGGGG
>NZ_JAFKRJ010000030.1:0-50787 GCF_019038515.1 Synechococcus sp. CCAP 1479/10
CTGGCTGGTGGCCGATGCCGAGCTGATCGTCTACGGCGCCACCGATCCGGCGGCCCGCCTCAGCATCGGCGGTGAGGAGGTGCCCCTCTCGGCCGACGGCACCTTCCGGGTGCAGGTGCCCTTCCGCGACGGCCAGCAGCTCTACCCGATCGAGGCCCTTGCGGCCGATGGGGAGCAGAAGCGCAGCATCACCATGGAGTTCCGCCGCTCCACGCCGGAAGACAACAGCAACCCCGCCAGCCAGGCCGTCGCCGAGTGGTTCTGATGGAGAACACCGCCACCGGCTCCAACCGCGGCCTGCTCAAGGCGGTCGTGGCCTTCACCCCCCTGGCCGGCTCGATCCTGTTCCCGCTGGTGGTGCCGATCCTGATGCTGCGGGTCAGCATCTCGGCCGGTGTGATCGCCGCGGTGGTGATCGGCAGCCTCTGGTTCGCCGTCATGCTGCGCACCTCGGAGATGCCCGGCCACCACTGAGGCCCCGCTGCGCCAGGGGCGCGCCCCTGGCAAGCCGTCAGAGCGCTGTCCCCCGCCGGGAAGGCTGAAGGAGCGGAACCCGCCGCCCCCTCCAGCCCGTGGTCCCTCTCGCGCTTCCTTCCCGCCTCCGGCCGGCCCAGCGGCCCCTGCTCGCCCTGGCCATGGCCGGCCTCCTCGGGGGCTGCGGCCCGGCACCGGCCGCCCTGAGCGGCGGCGACCACCGGGCCCTGCCCCTGCCGCCGGGCATCCGGGTGGCCTTCAACCACCGCGGCGACAGCCGCTACCGCAGCCCGATCAGCGGCCAGTGGCGCCAGGGGGATGACCTGGAGGCCCTGCTGCTGGAGAGCATCCGCGAGGCCCGCGTGGAGATCCTGGTGGCGGTGCAGGAGCTCTCCCTGCCGGCGGTGGCGGAGGCTCTGGTGGAACGCCACCGCCGCGGGGTGCGGGTGCGGGTGGTGCTGGAGAACCTCTACAGCACCCCCTGGAGCCAGCAGCATCCCGTCGATCTGCCGCCCCACCAGCGCCATCGCCAGCAGCAGCTGGCCGCCCTCGGCCAGGGGGACGCCGTCGCCGTGCTGCAGCGGGCGGGGGTGCCCCTGCTCGATGACACCGCCGACGGCAGCCGCGGCAGCGGCCTGATGCACCACAAGTTCCTCGTGGTCGACGGCCGGGCGGTGGTGACCGGCTCGGCCAACTTCAGCCCCTCCTGCATCCATGGCGATGCGGGCGCACCCAGCACCCGCGGCAACGTCAACCACCTGCTGCGCTTCGACAGCCCCGCCCTGGCCGGTGTGTTCGCCGCCGAATTCGCCCGGCTCTGGGGCGATGGCCCCGGCGGGTTGCCCGACAGCCGCTTCGGCATCGCCAAGCAGGGCGGCGGCGCCCAGGTGGTCGATGTGGCCGGCACGCCGGTGGAGGTGCTGTTCTCACCCCACCGCCGCCGCGACCCCAACCACGGCCTGGCCTGGCTCGAAACCCAGCTGGCCGGTGCCGGCCGGCGCCTCGATCTGGCCCTGTTCGTCTTCTCGGGCCAGAACCTGGCCGACCGGCTCCAGGAGCTGCATGGCCGCGGCGTGAAGCTCCGCCTGCTGGCGGATCCCGGCTTCGCCAACCGGGCCTTCAGCGAGACCCTCGACCTGCTCGGCGTGACCCTGCCCGACCAGGACTGCCGCATCGAAGCGGACAACCGGGCCTGGAGCGCGCCCCTGGAAGGGGTGGGCACGCCGCGGCTGGCCTCCGGCGACAAGCTGCACCACAAGTTCGCCGTGATCGACGGCCGCGCCGTGATCACCGGCAGCTTCAACTGGAGCCCAAGTGCCGCCTTCCAGAACGACGAGACCCTGCTGCTGATCCGCTCCCCCCTGCTGGCGCGCCACTTCGAGGCGGAGATCGACCGCCTCTGGCGTGGGGCCGAACTGGGCGTCAGCGGCCGGCTGGCCCGCCGCATGGAGCAGCGCCGGCGCAGCTGCGGCAGCGGCCGTGAACGGCCCTCTGCCGCCGGTGGGGCGGCGATGGCGGCGCCGTCTACGATCCGTTGACGCGTAGAAATCGATTCATGGACCCGGCGTCCAGCTCCGTCACCACCCCCAGCCCTGTGTCCACCGCCAGCTCCCGCGAGGTCACCCCGCGCCTGGACGCCATCAACCTGATGCTGCGGGACCTGCACACCCGCCACGACGAGATCCGTCACCGGGCCGCCTTCCGGGGCTGCACCAGTGAGCTGCTGACCCTGCAGCAGGAACTGGTCGACTATCTGCTCAGCAAGAAGAACGCCCTGCAGGGGGCGGAGAACGGCAGCCCCGAGGAAGGCCTCAACTACAACTCCTTCACCTGAACGCCCCCTCCGGAGCCCCTGGCGCCCGGGTGCTGGTGGTGGGGGCCGGCCCCGCCGGAGCCAGCCTGGCCCTGCTCCTGGCCCGCCGCGGCCTGGCGGTCGACCTGATCGATGCCACCGGGCCCGGTGGTCGGCCGTTCCGCGGCGAAGGGCTGATGCCCAGTGGCCTGGCGGCCCTGGCGGCCATGGGCCTGGAGCCGCTGCCTGCGGCGGTGCGCCAGCGGCCCCTGACGGCCTGGAGCTTCTTCCTCGACGGCCAGGCCCTGTTCGAGACGGCCGAGCCCATGGGCAGCGCCGCCCCCTGCACCCTGATCGACCAGGACACCCTGCTGAGCGAGCTGCTGGAGCAGGCGGGCCGCCAGCCGGGCTTCCGCTTCCACCCTGGCCAGGCCGTCAGCGATCTGCTGCTGCACGACGGCCGCGTCGCCGGCGTGCGCCTGGCGGATGGCACGTCCCTGGAGGCGGCGCTGGTGGTGGCCTGCGACGGCAGGGATTCACTGCTGCGCCGCAAGGGCGGCCTGGAGCTGGAGCGTGCCCCCAGCCCCCTCGACGTGCTCTGGTTCCGGCTGGAGCCCCCAGGAGCCGATGCGGTGCTGGAGTGGCTGGCCGGCCGCTTCGTGACGGTGGTGGGCTCCTCGGGCAGCTATGCCCTGTTCCCCTCCGCCCGCGGTGGTGTCCAGCTGGGCTGGGCGATCGCACCGGAGCCGCCGCCGGTGCCCATCCCGGCCGGCCCCGGCGCCTGGGCGGAACTCTGGGCCGGCGATGCTCCCGAGGCCCTGGCCCGGCGGCTGCGGGAGCTGCCGGCGGCGGCCGTCCAGGGACCGGTGCGGCTGCCGGTGCGGGTGGGGCTCTGCCCCCGCTGGCAGCGGCCCGGCCTGCTGCTGCTCGGTGATGCCGCCCACCCGATGAGCCCCCTGCGGGCCCAGGGGATCAACATGGCCCTGCGCGATGCCCTGGTGGCCGCCCGGCACCTGGGGCCCGCCCTGCTGGACGGGGACCCCGGGGCCATCGACGCGGCCGCGGCGGCGGTGGTCGCCGAACGGCAACCGGAGATCCGGCGGATCCAGGCGCTGCAGGAGCAGGAGGCCCGCCGGGCCGAGCTGCTGCGGCGCCGGCACCGCCTGCGGGGCCTGCTGGCCCGCACCGCCCGCTGGAGCGGCCCGTTGCTGGCCCGCCGCTGGCTGGCCTCCCAGCGGCCGCTGCGCGACGGCATCGCGCCGATCGCCAAGGATCCCGGGGCGGCGGCCATGATTGGGTGACCTCCCCGCCCCCCATGGACCGGTCCCCTCGCGCCACCTCCCCGGCCCCGCGCCGCCTCGGAGCGGCCCTGCCGCACCTGGCCCTGCTGGCGAGCCTGCCCCTGGCGGGGGCCTCACCGCTGCGGGCCGCCCCGGAGCCGCCCCCCTTTCCCCCCTCCTCCGAGTTCCGCTCCCTGCAGCTGATCACCCTGGCCTGCAGCCGCGAGAACACCGCCGAATCCTGCGACCAGGCCCGCAGCCTGGCCAACCCCCTGCTCGACCATCCGCGTCTGCCCGCCAGCTGCAAGGACGTGCTCTGGACGATCCGTCAGCGCTCGGTGGTGGCGGCCAGCAACAGCTTCGAGCGGCGCGAACCGATCGACCGCGCCGCCCGCAGCCTCACGGCCGTCTGCCGCCTGCAGCTGCCGGTGGCCAAGCCGGCGGAGAATGCCGCCCCAAGGCAGGGGGGCATCAACCTGATCAATCCCAATCAAAACTGAAGCGCTGACCGGGCAGCAGCCGCTGCAGCTCCTGGGTCAGCTCCGCCATCATCTGGCGGCTCACATCGGGATGGTCGCGCAGCTCCTTCACCAGATCCGCCACGTCGGTGCTGGTGAGGCCGTGGCTGCTGATCCGCGCGTCCACGCGCTGGCGGAACTGCTCCAGCAGCCGGGCCTGCTCAGGAGAGAGGGGACCGTCATCCAAGGGGTGCTGAACTTCCATGGTGGTGCGGGGTCAGGGCTGGGTCAGGGCCGGCTCGGGGCTGCCGGAGGCTGACGTCTGGGTGGCAGCGCCATCGATCAGCGCCAGCAGCTGGGTCGCCGTGTCCCGCATGAAGGCCAGGCTCATGGGGGTGACGACGGCGGCCTTGTCGGCGAGCTGGCAGAGGGGGTTGCGCTCTCCTTTGGCCTCACAGCTGCTCGAGAGCCCCAGCAGGGCATTGGTGAGCTTGCCCCGCAGACAGGTTTCGGCCCCGGCTCCGGCCAGCACCGCCTCGGCGGCGGTGTGGGTGCGGCTCACCGCTTCGGGATAGGGGAGGGCCTTCGGGGCGCCCATGACCGCCCCCCGCACCGAAGTCGGATGGAGCACCACCGCACCGGCCATGGCGGCGACGACCGCAGAGCCAGCCACGGCGATGCGCAGGGCGGTGGCCATGCGCAGGGCGGTGGGAAGCGACCGAAACGCCATGGGTGGGGAGGCAATTCCGCTCACGCTAGCCAGAGCTGCCGCAGCCACCAGCAACGCCAGGTCGGCCAGCAACGACTGGAGAGCCAGCAACCGCAGGACCGCCCGAATCGGCGGAGGTAGCTTGGGGCTCCCAAAGCACCAGGACGCCGGCCATGGCGATGACGACCGAGCTGCGTCAGGTGGCGCTGGAGCGACCCTTCGACGACCAGAAGCCCGGCACCTCCGGCCTGCGCAAGAGCACCCGTCAGTTCCAGACCCCCCACTACCTGGAAAGCTTCATCGAGGCCTCCCTGCGGGTGGTGCCCGGCATCGCCGGCGGCACCCTGGTGGTCGGCGGCGACGGCCGCTACGGCAACCTCGCGGCGATCAGCGTCATCGCCCGCATGGCCGCGGCCCATGGCGTCAGCCGCCTGATCACCACCACCGGCGGCATCCTCTCCACGCCGGCCGCCTCCCACCTGATCCGCAGCCACGGCGCCGTGGCCGGGATCATCCTCTCGGCCAGCCACAACCCCGGCGGCCTCGACGGCGACTTCGGCGTCAAGATCAACGGCGCCAACGGCGGTCCGGCACCGGAATCGGTCACCGATGCCATCCATGCCGCCACCCTCAGCCTGGAGGGCTACCGCATCCTCGACGCCGACCCCCTGAACCTGGAGGTCCCCGGCACGGCGACCATCGGCGCCATGGCGGTGGAGGTGATCGACGGCGTCGACGACTACGTGGCGCTGATGCAGAAGCTGTTCGACTTCGACCGCATCGCCGCCCTGCTGCGGGGCGACTTCCGCGTCGCCTTCGACGCCATGCATGCGGTCACCGGCCCCTATGCCAGCCGCCTGTTCGAGGGGCTGCTGGGGGCGCCGGCCGGCACGGTGCGCAACGGCGTGCCCCTGGCGGACTTCGGCGGCGGCCACCCCGACCCCAACCTCACCTACGCCCATGAGCTGGCCGACCTGCTGCTGGCCGGCAGTGCCTACGACTTCGGCGCCGCCTGCGACGGCGACGGCGACCGCAACATGATCCTGGGGCGGCACTGCTTCGTGAATCCCAGCGACAGCCTGGCCGTGCTCACCGCCAACGCCACCCTGGCCCCCGGCTACGCGGACGGCCTGGCCGGCGTGGCCCGGTCGATGCCCACCAGCGCCGCCGCCGACGTGGTCGCCGCCGAGCTGGGCATCCCCTGCTTCGAGACCCCCACGGGCTGGAAGTTCTTCGGCAACCTGCTCGATGCCGGCCGGATCACCCTCTGCGGCGAGGAGAGCTTCGGCACCGGCAGCAACCACATCCGCGAGAAGGACGGCCTCTGGGCGGTGCTGTTCTGGCTGCAGATCCTGGCGGTGCGCGGCTGCTCGGTGGCCGAGGTGATGGCGGGCCACTGGGGCCGCTTCGGCCGCCACTACTACTCCCGCCACGACTACGAGGCCGTGGCCAGCGACGCCGCCCACGGCCTCTACGACCGGGTCTCCGGGATGCTCACCGCCCTGCCGGGCCAGGGTTTCGCCGGCCGCACGATCCGCGCCGCCGACGACTTCGGCTACACCGACCCGGTGGACAGCTCGATCAGCAAGGGCCAGGGCCTGCGGGTGCTGCTCGACGACGGCAGCCGGGTGGTGCTGCGGCTCTCGGGCACCGGCACCAAGGGCGCCACCCTGCGGGTGTACCTGGAGAGCTATGTGCCCCCCAGCGGCGCCCTCGACCTCGACCCCCAGCTGGCCCTGAAGGATCTGATCGACGCCATCGACGCCCTGGCCGAGATCCGGGTGCGCACCGGCATGGATCGCCCCACCGTGATCACCTGAACAGCCCGGCCCCGTGAAGCCCCCTGGCGCCACCCTTCCCTGGCTGACGGCGGCCTGGGTCTGCGCTGCCGCCGGGCCCCTGTCGGCCCAGGAGGCCACCCGCTTCGCCCCCACCACCACGGTGGACCTGCAGATCAACGCCGTTCTCGGAGCCCTTCAGTACGCCGGCAGTGCGGTGGAGCGGGCCGGCAACAGCGCTGATGGGGCGCCGCTGCTGAACGGGGTCAGCTTCAACCACGAGGCCCGCCTCACCATCGACACCAGCTTCACGGGCCAGGACCTGTTCCGGATCCGCCTGCGCACGGGCGACTTCGCCCCCTCCGGCTTCTTCTCCAACCCGCCCACCCCCCTGAGCCGACTGGATGTGGCCTTCCAGGAGCCGGCCTGCGGCGCCGGGGAGGAGGGGTGCTCCGGCCGGCTGGTGAGCATCAACCGGGCCTACCTGCAGCTGCCCCTCAGCCCCGAGATCCGGCTCAGCGTCGGCCCCCGGATCATGCAGCTCGACATGCTCCCCGTCTGGCCGAGCGTCTACAACCAGTCCCCCATCCTGGATCTGTTCCAGTACGCCGGCTCACCGGGCACCTACAGCAAGCGGCTCGGGGGCGGCTTCGGGATCTGGTGGCAGCCCCGCGGCGACCTGCGGGGTCTGAGCCTGGGCTATGCCTACGTGGCTGGCCGGGCCGGGGGGTCCCCCCAGGGGGGCGGCCTGTTCGGCGGGACCTCCTCCCAGACAAGCACCGTGCAGCTGGCCCTGAGCCGGCCCCAGTGGAACATCACCGGGGCCTGGACCCTCAGTGGGCCCCAGGTGCGGCTCAGGGGGACGCCCCTGGCCAGCCAGCTGGCGACGGGCGCCGGCGAGGGAAGCCTGGGATCCTGGTCGCTGGCGGGCTACTGGCAGCCCCGCCGCTCCGGCTGGCTGCCCTCGATCAGCGCCGGCTGGGGGCAGGACACCTTCCGCTTCGGCTCCTACCCGGTGGCTGGCCTTTCGGGGGTGCGCAGCCGCTCCTGGTACACCGGGCTGGTCTGGAGCGATGTGCTGGGGGTGGGCAACAGCCTGGGCTTCGCCGTCGGCTCGCCGGCCCACGTGAGCGCGATCCAGACACCAGCCCAGAGCAACCTCGACGACCGGGGCCTGGCCATGGAGCTCTACTACCGGATCCAGATCAGCGATGACCTCTCCGTGACCCCGGCGGTGTTCTGGCTGAGCCGGCCGCGCGGGGCCCTCACTGGCAGCGCCACGCTCTCCGAGGCCCTGCTGTTTTCCCCGGCCTCGGGGGAGGCCAGCCTGGGGGTGTGGGCGGGGCTGATCCGCACGACGCTGCGCTTCTGAGCCCAGCCCGGCTGGGTGCCCGGATCAACCGAACCAGTTGAGGAAGCGCTGGATCACCACGGCGTTGCTGATGTCCACGAAGAAGCCCGACACCAGCGGCACGATGATGAAAGCCCGGTGGGCGGGGCCGTAGGTCTGGGCCACCGCCGACATGTTGGCCATCGCCGTGGGCGTGGCCCCCAGGGAGATGCCCCCGAAGCCGGCGCAGATCACGGCGGCCTCGTAATCGCGGCCCATCACCTTGAACACCACGAACAGGGCGAACAGGAAGGACACCACGAACTGGGCGGCGAGGATAGACAGGATCGGGCCCGCCAGGGAGGCGATGGTCCAGAGCTGCAGGCTCATCAGGGACATCGTCAGGAAGATGCCCAGGGCGATGTCCGAGACGATGGCCAGGGAGCGGGGGGCGGCCAGGCAGCGGATCGGCAGCAGCCGCGGCACCGTGTTGGTGAGGAAGATCGCCGCGAACAGGCAGCAGACGAACAGGGGCAGGTTGCTGCCGGCCGCCTTCAGCAGCTCATGCAGCAGCTCCCCGAGGCCCAGGCTGACGTTGAGCCAGAAGAGGGTGCCCAGCAGGCTGAAGTAAGTCACCGGCTCCAGGGCCCCGTCCGGGGTGGCGCCCTCCACGGCAGAGGAGGCGGAGGCGGCGGCAGAGGCCTGCGGCGTCTTGAGCCGGTGGCGGCGGATGAGGATCCGGGCGATCGGCCCGCCCATCAGCGAGGCCAGCACCAGCCCGAAGGTGGCGCAGGCGATGCCGATCTCGAGGGCATTGCTGATGCCGTGGCTCTCGGCGAAGCGTGGTGCCCAGGCGATCGCCGTGCCGTGGCCCCCCAGCAGGGACACCGACCCCCCCAGCAGACCCACCAGGGGATTCAGCCCCAGCAGCGCCGCCATGCCGATCCCGGTGAGGTTCTGCAGGAGCATGTAACCCACCGTGGTCCCCACCAGGATCAGCAGGGGCCAGCCGCCCGAGAGCAGGGTCTTGATGTCGGCGTTGAGGCCGATGGCCGCAAAGAAATAGAGCAGCAGAAAATCCCGCGTCTGCAGATTGAAGCCGATCTCCGTGCCGTTGATGGCATGGATCAGGGCCAGCAGCAGGCAGACCAGCAGCCCGCTGGTGACCGGCTCAGGAATGTTGAAGTCCCGCAGAAAGCCAACCTTGCGGTTCAGCCAGCGGCCGATCGCCAGCACCACGATGGCGATGTTGAAGGTCGCGAAGCTCTCGAACTGCATGGGAGATCAGAGACAACCCTGAACGGAGATCCGATAGCTGAATCCAAGGGCCGCCGGTGTGGTGGAGGAGCCCACCCGGAAATTCATCAACCGGGTGCGCTTGCCGGGAACGGCCTGGAATGGACCGAACATCCGGCCCGTACCGGGTTCAAATGTCGGGGTTTCGTTGACCACCTGCAGGCTGCTGCCGTCGGTGAAGACCATGAAGCCCGACACCGGGAAGGTGGCGCGCTCGGTGGAGGCCGATGTGAAGAAGAAGCGATAACTGCGGAAATCGCGATCGACGATGAAGTCGGTGTTCCAGTTGGTGCGACCCACCAGCCGGTCCGGCCCGATCCGCTTCGAGACCACAGGGTTGCCGCCGCCCCCCAGGGGCATCAGAAAGCGGCAGCTGGCCTGGGCGGCAGGAACGCCGCTGGCCGCCGTCGCGGCCAGGGCCGTGAGGGTGGCAACGATCGCACGGTTCACAGTCAAGGGCGTACCAAGGAGATCAGCAAAGAGCAGCATGACAGCCGGGTGGACTGGCAATCGATGGGAATTTCCCCATGTCAGCGTGCTGCGGTGGAAGGGCCCTGCTCCCCTGTGCCATCACCGACGGCCGGGGTGAGGAGACTGAATTCCCGCCGCTGTCGTTCGGAATGGAACCAGAGCGCCAGCATGCCCGCCAGAGGGATCGAAAGGAACACCCCCAGCAGGCCAGCGACCCGCTGTCCGATGAAGAGGGCCAGAAAGAGGAGGACCGGATTGAGCTCCATCGCCTGACCCATCACCTTGGGCCGGACAATATTGTCCTGAATCTGACCGAGCAGCACGGAAGCGATCAAGGCCCGCAAGCCAATGTCTCCCCCCTGGGAGGCGAAGACCATCAAGGAGATCAATAGGATGCCGAGGGTGGCTCCGATCCCGGGGATCGCATCAAGGACGCCCACAATCACCGCCAGAATCAGACTGTATTTCACACCCAGCAGCGGGAAGATCACGGCCGTTGAGACGGTCAGAAACACCATCAACAGCAGCTGTCCGCGGATGAATCCTACAACACTCTGCAGAAAGATCACGGCGAAACGATCACGGTGAGGCTCCGGAATCAGCCCCAGAAATCCTTTCCATAGCTTCTCGCCGTCGATCAGCATATAGAGACTGATCACCGCACCGAAAATGCCCGTGAAAACCCCTGAAAAGACGGTTTGCAACAGCCCCAGTCCCGTCAGCAGACCCTCTTGAAGCAGGGTTGTGATCCTGTCGAATCCATAGGTTTTGAGGTATTGATGCAGGGGCGTGAGGTCCTGCTGTTTCAAGGTGCCTTGCAGATCCAGCAACAGACCCTGGCCCTGGTTCAGCACCTGCAGGCCAATCCCGGTGACGAATCCGATCAGCAGGATCAGGGCGCCGAAGGTCACGGCGGCAATCGACCATCCCCGCGGCAGATAGCGGCTCAGCCACTTCACCGGGACGTTCAGCAGGGCCGCGACGATGGCGGCGGCCGTGAACACCGCAATCGTGCCGGAAAAGTAATTGAAGATGACCACCGTGACCCCGATGCAGGCCAGCAGCAGGAGATAGCGCACGAGGTTGGTGGTGCTGAACATTGCGGCAGAAGGCACCACGCTGAAGCTGGATCGTAGACAGGCGAGCCCCCCATCTCCCCTGCGGGGCGATGGTTCAGGGGCTCCCCTCGGGCCTGGAGGCGAACAGGTTCAGGCCCAGCCTCTCCGAGAGAAAGCGGGCCGTGAGCTGGCCGCGCACACTGTTGCCCGCCTCATCCAGGGGCGGTGAATAGGTCGCCAGCCCCCCCTTCCCGGGCGCCACCGTGATCATGCCGCCGGCCACGCCGCTCTTGCCGGGCAGGCCGGTGGCGTAGAGCCAGTCTCCGGAGGTTTCGTACAGCCCGGCCGTCACCATCACCGCCAGCACGTGCTGGCAGTGGATGGCCTCGATCACCTGCTCCCCGGTGACGGGCTGGCGACCGCCGTTGGCCAGGGTGGCGGCCATCACCGCCAGGTCGGCGGCGGTGACGCTGAGCGAACACTGGCGGGTGTAGAGCTCGGTGGCCTCGTCGGGATCCCACCAGATGCGGTCATGGTCGCTGAGGAGCGTCGCCAGGCCGGCGTTGCGTCGATTGGTGGCCAGCTCCGAGGCGCAGACCTCGGCATCGATCTCCAGCCGCCGGCCGGCGAAGCGGGAGAAGCCGTCCTGGATGAAGGCCCACTTCTCTTCGCTGCTGGAGCCCGGCGCCAGGCTGGTGGCAGCGATCGCCCCGGCATTCACCATCGGGTTGGAGAGGCCGTCGCCGCTGCGCTCCACCGCCAGAACGGAATTGAAGGGCAGGCCGGTGCTGTTGACGCCGAGCTTCTCGCGGGCCTCCTCCTCGCCGATCGCCTGGCAGATCAGGGCGAACAGGAACGGCTTGGAGATGCTCTGGATGCTGAAGGCCACCCGGGCCTCGCCCGCCTCGAACAGCGCCCCGCCGCAGCTGGAGACGCAGAGGCCGAAGTGGTCGGGGGCCGCCGCCGCCAGGGCCGGGATGTAGTCGGCCACCTGGCCCTCGCCGACCGGCGCGAAGCGGCCATGGGCCTCCGCCACCAGCTCCTGCACCACCTCGGCGGTGGGCAGGTGGCCGTTGGACACCCATTCGGAGACGGACCACATGGCGGGAAGGGGGCTCAGGTTGGCGACGACTGCTCCCAGGGGAAGCTCGGCAGGCGGTGCAGCGCCTCCCGCTGGGCGTCGCTCCAGGTCTCGACCATGGCGGCCAGTTCCGGGGCGTCGGCCGCGAAGGTCAGCCGGTGGGCGATCGCCAGGGCGTCGGCGGGAAGGATGGCCAGCTCGAACGGTGGACCCACGGTGAGGTTGGAGCGCTGGGTGAGCACCTCCGAGATCAGGCAGAGCCGGGCCGCATCCTCCAGGGAGAGGTTGGTGTGGCCGACGTTATCGAGGGGTGGCTTGCCGTATTTCGTCTCGCCGATCTGCAGGTAGGGCGTTTCGCGGGTGGCCATGATGGCGTTGCCCTGGGGATAGACCAGATACAGGCCGTGGGGCTCCCCGGCGATCTGGCCGCCCAGCAGGAACGAGGCCCCGGCACTGGCCCCGGCCTGCTGCAGGGCCTCACCGTTCTCCTCCTGAACCGCCACACTCACCCGGCCGATGTAGGCCGCCGCCTCAAACAGGTAATCGCAGGAACGCAGATCCCCGGTTCCGCTGGCGGAGTCCTCGGCGGCCCGGTCGAGATCGCGCCGGATCCAGCTGACCACGGCCTGGGTGGTGGCCAGATTACCGGCGGCGAGAAGCACGAACAGCCGGTCGGAGGCCGGCTGAAAAACGTACATCTTGCTGTAGCTCGAAATATAATCAACTCCTGCATTCGTGCGGGAATCGGAGGCCATGACCAGGCCCTTCTCCAGCCAGTAGCCGATGCAGTACGTCACCCAGGTTGGCCGCCGATGCAGGCCGCTGAGACTAGCCCACAGGTCCTAAGTGAGGGTGGGGAAGACACCGGAACCCGACAGCTCCGCGCCGGGCCCCTGGAACCGAGGGCCCCGGCTCAAGGGGCCAAGGGGGCGGAAGGGGGCGCCACCGCCGGACCGGTCGGGTCCGTGACGTTGGCGCAGACGTCGAGGACGATCTGCTGACCCAGCGACCGCCCCAGCGGCACGGTCCAGGGCTCCCAGGCGCCGTTGACCAACCAGGCCTGGCGGAGGCTGCTGCAATGCACCGCCACCGCCGTCGCCTGGGCCCGCATCGGCCCCACATCCGCCTGGGTGGGTTGCACCAGCGTCACCCGCACGCCGCCGGGATGGAGCTTCCAGCCGCCCCAGTCGACGAGGGTGTTGCCGTAGAAGCGCCAGCGCACCGACTCGCCCGGCTTCGGCGGCAGGGGCGAAGGGGGTGCGGTGGGGGCCGGAGCGGTCACGGCCGGGGGCGTGGTGGGGGCCGGGGAGGCGGTGACCGCGGGCGTTGGCGTGGCGGGGGATGCCGGCTTCGCGGCGGGGGTTGGCTTGGCCGCTGACGAGGGCTTCGCGGTGGGCGAGGGCTTGGCCGCTGACGAGGGTTTTGCGGTGGGCTTGGCCGTGGCCGCCGCCGAGGCTGGCGGCAGCTTCAGCCAGGCGCCCACCTTGAGCTGGTCGGGCTTGAGGCCGGGATTGGCCTTTTGAAGGGCCGCCACGGTCGTGCCATGGCGCGCCGCCAGCAGAGCCAGGGTGTCCCCGGCGCGCACCTGAACGAGCCCCTTCGATGGCGGCAGTTTCAGCTGCTGGCCGATCTGCAGCTCCTCGGGCTTGGTGATCCTGTTCAGACGCATCAACTCCTGCACGCTCACCCCATACCGGGCGGCGATGGCCTCCAGCGTGTCGCCTTGGACAACCTTCACACTGCGGGCGGGAGGGGCCCCCTGGCTGAAGGCCACGGGGCTGAAGCCGAGCCCGCTGAAGGAGAGAAAAAGGGCGGCAAGAACAGCCCCGGTCGCCGATGCCTGTCGACCCATGATTCCCTCACTTCCTGCACAAGAAAGCTACCAGAAGCGGACACCATCCCCGAGTCAGCACATTCCAGACCCTGCAGATCGTGGCCCCGACCGTTGAAAGAAACGTCGCAACATTTCATCAAGCAGCGATAGAAAAGCCGGGCGACGACCGGCTGATCGGTGGCCCCTCAGCCGCAGGGGTTCAAGGCGCGGCAGCCGCCATCAGGAAGGGCGCCGCCGCCGACGGCGGAGCGCTCGCCGCGTCCGCCTGCGGCCGCCTTGGCCGGCCCGCGGCGCGATCGATCAGGGAGGCCAGGGCCAGGGCACCATCGATCAGCACCAGCACGGCCCAGACCAGCAGCAGCAGCAGCTCCGCCAGGGCTGTCCGCTCCGGGACCGTGAGGGGTGGCGCGGGTGCCGGCGGCACCGTGGGCAACGGTGCCACCAGCTCCGGCCTGGCGATCTCCGTGACGACGACCGAGTTCACCGGGGGCAGCGGGTCCGGGTCGGCCATCGGGGCCGCGGCGGGCACAGCCGGTCCCATGGGCACAGCTGCGGGCTCCAGCTCAGGACGGACCTGAAACAGCAGGGCCGTGGGCGGCTCGCCGGGGACCGGCCAGGGCGGGCGGGCGGGCCTCCGGCCCCTGCTCTTGGCATGCTGCTCCCGCAGCCGTTCGGCGAGCGTGGGCAGCATGGGATCGATCCTCAATCTCCTGTAACGATCCTCACGGCCTGTGCCGGCCGCCGCAATGAAGCCGGCGGGGCGCTCCATGTTTCGTCACAACTAGGCGCTGGGCTGGTCCGGGGCGGCGGCCAGGTCGGCCTCCTCAGCGTCGGACTCGCCGAACCAGCGGGCCTCCAGGGCCTTGACCACCACATAGAAGGGGGGCACCACCCCCAGCGACAGCACGGTGGCCACCAGCAGACCGCCGAAGATCACCGTGCCCAGGGACTGCTGGCTGTTGGCCCCCGCCGTGGTGGCCACCACCAGGGGCAGGAAGCCGGCCAGGGCAGCGATGGCCGTCATCAGGATCGGCCGCAGCCGGGACTCGGCTGAGGCGATGGCGGCCTCGGCGGCGGTCATGCCCTCCTTCATGTGCTGCTCGGCCACCTCGACGATGAGGATGCCGTTCTTGGCCGCCAGCCCGATCAGGGTCACCAGGCCCACCTGGGCATAGATGTTGAGGTCGATCGAGCGCAGCGCCAGGAACACCAGGGCGCCGAGCATGGCCAGGGGCACGGTCATCAGGATGATCACCGGCGTCACGTAGCTCTCGTACTGGGCCGAGAGCACCAGGTAGACCACCAGGATCCCCAGGCCGAACACCAGCACACTGGCGTTGCCCGCCGACAGTTGCAGGGCGGCCAGACCGGTGAAGGCATAGCCGATGTTGTTGAAGTCCTGGGCGCGGAACAGGTCCTGGATCAGGGTCAGGGCCTGCCCGGAACTCTTGCCGACCGCCTCGGCCCCCTGGATCAGGATGGTGCGATAGAGGTTGAAGTGGCTGATCACCGGCGGCGCGCTGGTGAGTTCCGCCGTGGCGAATTCCGACACCTGGACCAGCTTGTCGTCCCTGCTGCGCACGTAGAAACTGAGGACATCCTCCAGGGATTTGCGGTTGGCGGCCGCCGCCTGAACATAGATGTTCCTGACCTGGCCGCTCTCGTAGGTGAGGCCCGAGTAGTTGCTGCCAGCCAGCACGGCGATGGTCTGCATCGCCTGCTGGAAGTCGATGTTGAGGGCCCCCACGATCGAACGGTCGATCTTCAGCCCGAACGCCGGCGCACTGGGGATGAACTGGGTGTAGAGGGTGGAGAAGCCGCCGCTGGCCGTGCCGGCCTGGATCAGCTGCTTGGCCTGGTCATCGAGCTGGTTGAAGGTGAAGGCCCCGTTGCTGAGGTCGTTGAACTGGAAGTAGAAGCCCCCCTGGGCGGAGAAGCCCGGAATCGCCGGGGGCTGGGCCGCCACCGCCATGCCGGAGCTGATCTGGCTCAGCTTGGCGTTGAGCCGGTTGATGATCGCCGGGGCCTTCTGGTCGGTGCCGCTGCGCTCCTCCAGGGGCTTGAAGCCGAAGAAGAACACCCCCTGATCGGGGCTGGCGCCGTTGAAGCCATAGCCACTCACCACAGAGCCGGCGATGATCTCCTCCTCGGCATTGAGCACCTTGGCCACTTCCTGGGCGGTGCCCTGGGTCTGGCTGAGGGAGGCGCCGTTCTGGAGCTGGAAGATGCCCATGCCGTAGCCCTGGTCCTCCTCGGGGATGAAGGCGGAGGGGAGGGCGGTGAAGGCGAACAGGGTGAGGGCGATGCCGGCGCCCAGTCCCACCAGAATCCAGCGGCGACGGGCGATCAGGGCCTCCACCATGGCGGCGTAGCCACGCTCCAGGCGCGTGAAGAAGGCGTTGAAGCGGCTGAAGATCCAGACCAGATTGGCGCCGGCGAGCACACCGCCGACCACGCCGATCACGTAGGTGATGCTGCCGAAGGAGGCGGCGCTGAAGCGGCCGAAGGCCAGGCCCACCACCACCCCGCCGATGATCCCCACCAGCCGCCCCGGGGGTGCTGATTTCTGGCTCCTCAGCAGCAGGGCCGAGAGCATGGGGGAGAAGGTGAGGGCGTTGAAGGCGGAGATCGCGATCGAGAAGGCGATGGTGAGGGCGAACTGGCGGTAGATGATGCCGATGCCGCCGGGATAGAAGGCCACGGGCACGAACACCGCCATCAGCACCAGGGCGGTGGCCACCAGGGCGCCGAACAGCTCCCCCATGCATTCCATGGCGGCCTGGCGGGGACGCATCCCCTTCTCCAGGTTCTTCTCCACCGCCTCGATCACCACGATGGCGTCATCCACCACCAGGCCCGTCGCCAGCACCAGGCCCAGCAGGGTGAGCTGGTTGATGGAGAAGCCGAAGATCTTGACGAAGGCGAAGGTGCCGATCAGGGAGATCGGAATCGCCAGGCTGGGCACCACCGTGGCTCGCCAGTCCTGCAGGAACAGGAACAGGATCAGCAGCACCAGCACGATGGCCAGGCCGAGGGCATCCACCACCCCCTCCACGGCCGACTCGATGAACTGGCCGATGTTGTAGATCTCGAACACCTTGACGCCCGGGGGGACGCTCTGGGTGAACTGGTTCATCACCTGCACCACCTGGTTCGAGACATCGAGGGCGTTGCTCTCGGGGGTCTGGAAGACGGCGACGGTGATCGAGGGGTGGCCTTCGATGCTCACCGCCTGCTGGGCGAAGGTGTTGGTGCCGTAGGTGGCTTCGCCGACATCCTTGAGGCGCAGCAGGTTGCCGGTGGAGGTGCGGCCGACGATCAGGTTGTTGAGCTCCTCGACGGACACCAGGTTGCCGTTGTTCTCCACCAGAATCGGGTAGGCGAACTTCTGGTTGCCGGCGGCCGGTGGCCCGCCCACCAGGCCACCGATCGCCACGGTGTTCTGGCTGGCCACCGCATTGACCACCTGATCGGCGGTGAGGTTGTTGGCGGAGAGCTTGTTGGCATCGACGAACAGCCAGAAGGCCGGATTGCTGCCCCCCAGCAGGTTGACGGTGGCCACCCCGGGCACCCGCTCCAGCTGGAAATACAGGTTCTGATAGATGAGGCCGTTGAGATAGGAGGCGTCGAACTGGCCTTCCGTCGACGTGACCTGATAGGCCAGAAGGATCGACGGGGTGCTCTGCATCACCGACACTCCGGTGGCCTGCACCTGCTGCGGCAGCTGGGGCATCGCCAGAGAAACGCGGTTCTGGACGTTCACCTGGTCGATATTGATATCAGTGCCTTCGTTGAAGAAGACCTGAATCGTGCTCGTCCCAGACATATTGCTGGTGGAAGAGATATAATTAGCGCCAGGAACGCCGTTGATCTGCTGCTCGATCGGGTTGGTCACCGCCTGCTCGGTGACCAGGGAATTGGCCCCTCCATAGTTGGATGTCACCTGGATCAGGGGTGGGGCAATGTTCGGGAGGTTCTCGATCGAAAGGGTGGGGATGGCGATCAGGCCCACCAGCACGATCAGGATGCTGCAGACGGTGGTGAGAACCGGCCGCTTGATGAAGTTATCGGAGAACGACATCGGAGTTCAGCTCGCCGCCGGTGCCGGGGTCGTAGCCGGAGCCGGTGCCCGCCGCACCGGCATGCCGGAGCGCAGCAGGGCCGTGTTGCTCACCACCACCTCATCGCCCTTGGTCAGGCCGGAGAGCACCGGATAGGCGTTGTTCTGCAGCTTGCCCAGCTTCACCGCCGTCTGCACCACCACCGGCGTGGTGCCGGGGAGCTTCTCCAGCTTCTGCTTCTGGGCGGGCAGCAGCTGATCGGAGGCCTTGATCTGGGGCAGGACCGTGGAGAGGGGCAACACCCGATACACGAACGGTTGCTGGGCCTGCATCATCACCGCCTCCACCGGCACCGCCAGCTGGTCGCTGCTGCCGGTGATGATGCGGTTGCGCACGTACTGGCCGGTCTTCAGCACCCCCGTGAGATTGGGGAATTCCGCCTTCACCAGCACCGTGTTCGGCTGGCCCGAGGACTGGGTGGCATTGGCGAAGTAGGGGGAGACGAACACCACCCGGCCCTCGCCCCGCACCGGAGGATTGCCCTGGCTCTCCACCTGCACCGGCTGACCGATCTTCACCTGGCTGGACTGGGTGGCCGGCACATCCATCAGGGTCCAGAGGGAGGAGTTGTTGACGATTCCCGTGATCGCCTGGCCCTGGCGCACGTAATCCCCCAGCTTGACCGAATCGAGGTTGCCGATCACCCCGTCGATGGGCGCGGTGACGAACTTGTAGCCGAGGGTGGCGGCACTGGAGCGGGCCTGGTCGCGGCTCTGGATCGCCTGGGTGATGTAGAAGTCCCGGTCCTTGGTCGAGACGGCCCCCTGCTCGTTGAGGAAGACATAGCGCTCGGCGTTGACGCGATCCTTGATCGCCTCGGCCCGGTCGGAATCGAGGGTGGCCGATTCCTGCACGTTGTCGAGCACCAGGATCGGCTGGCCCGCCTTCACCTGCTGCCCCTCCCTGGCCAGAATCCGCACCACCCGGCCATCCGACTGGGGCCGCATGACCACGTTGGAGGTGGACTCGATCGTGCTGATCGTCTCGATGCCCGGCGTGAAGCGGAACTCCCCCACCGTCACCGTCTGGACCACCAGGGGCGGCCTGGCCTCAGGGGCGGCGGAGCCGCAGGCGGCCAGCAGCCACGTCAGGGGAAGGAGAGAAGGGAGAGCCTGCCAGCGCACCGGACCGGGTTCATACCCCCGCAAGGTACCGGAAAAGGTCCGACTGCCCCACTGGGCCGGAGCGCCATGCGGCCCCTCAGCGGCGTGGGCCGCGCCCGCCGCCCCGGCCATGGTGGCGGTGGTAGTCGGGCTCCGGGTTGGATTCCTGCAGCTGGCGCACCGCCTCCACCGCCATGCCGGCCACCACACCGAAACCACCGAGCACCACGGTGCTCCAGAAGAGGGCCTGGGGGGTGACCCGCAGGGGGGTGTGCTCGACGATGGAACGCAGGAACAGGGCGATGGCCAGGCCCACCACACCGGTGAGCATGCCGGCGCAGAGCACCCGGCGGCCGCTCAGCGGTGGGCAGGGAGCCGGCATCAGGCGCCCATGCCGGGGGAGGCTTCGGCCTCGGCGGGCGCAGGTCCGGCGGTGAGCTGCTTCATGACGACGTAGAACACGGGCACCACGAACAGGGAGAGCACGGTGGCCACGGCCAGGCCCCCGAAGACCACCGTACCCAGAGAAGCCTGACTGCGGGCACCGGCACCGCTGGCAAACACCAGGGGCAGAAAGCCGAACAGGGAGGAGATGGCGGTCATCAGGATCGGCCGGAAGCGGGACTGGGCCGAGGCCCGCGCAGCTTCCAGGGCGGATTCGCCCTCCTGCATGCGCTGGTTGGCGAGATCGACGATGAGGATGCCGTTCTTGGCCGCCAGACCGATCAGCATCACCAGACCCACCTGGGCATAGATGTTGAGCACCTCACCCCGCAGGGCCAGGAACGCCAGGGCCCCGAGCATGGCCGTCGGCACGGTCATCAGGATGATCAACGGGTCGCTGTAGCTCTCGTACTGGGCCGAGAGCACCAGGTAGACGGTGAGGATGCCGAGGGCGAAGATCACGATCGCCAGGGCCCCTGCCGCCACCTCCTCCCGGGAGATGCCCGTCCAGTCGTAACCGACGCCGGTGGTGGAGAGGTTGTTGAAGAGGTCCTGGATGTCCTTGATCGCCTGGCCGGAGCTGCGGCCCGGCAGGGCGGACCCCTCCACCTTGATGGAGCGGAACAGGTTGAAGCGGGGAATCACCGACGGGCCCGTGGTCGATTCGACGGTGATGAACTCGGACAGGGGGATCTGCTCACCGCTGGCATTGGGCACGTACAGGGACTTCAGCTGCTCCGGATTGGCGCGGTAGCGCTCATCGGCCTGGACGAAGATGCGGCGAACCCTGCCGGCATCGAAGGTGTCATTGACATAGAAGGAGCCGATGTTGAAGCTGAACGTCTGCATCGCCGTGCCGTAGTCGACCCCGAGGGCCGCCATGCGGTCTCGGTCGACGAGGATCTGCAGCTGGGGGGCCTCCGGGGAGAACTGGGTGAACACCCGGTCAAACAGTCCGCTCTGGTTGGCCTTGCCCACCAGCTGGGTGGCCGCCGCGAAGAAATCGGCCGAGGAGAGCGCACCCCCGCTGCGGTTGAGCATCTGCATCTCGAAGCCCGCCCCGGTGCCGTAGCCGGGGATGGCGGGGGGTTCGACGACGATGATGCGGGCCTCCTGGATCACCGACAGCTTGCGGTTCAGCCGCTGGGTGATCGCCGCCACCGACTGCTCATCGGAGGTCCGATCGTTCCAGTTGCGGGTGCCGAAGAAGAACAGGCCCCGGTTGGGGGCGTTGCCATCGAGGCTGGCGCCGCTGAACACCGCCGCCGTGGTGATGTCCTTCTCGCTGCGCAGGATTTCCGCCACCCGCTGGTTGATGCGGCGCGTCGTTTCCAGGGAGGCGCCGTCAGGGCCCTGGACGATGCCGATGGCGTAGCCCTGGTCTTCGACGGGCACGAAGCCCGTCGGGATCGAGGTGAAGGCGAAACCGGTGAGCACGATGCCCCCGGCCAGCAGGGCCATGATCAGCCGGCGCTTGCCCAGCACCCAGGCCAGACCGGCGTGGTACCGCCGCTCAACGCCGGCATAGATGACGTTGAAGCGGCGGAAGATGAACGGGGCACCCCAGCCGAGGAGCCCGCCGATCAGCGTGTAGATCAGCACCTCCAGCGGGCTGTTCAGCTGCCCCAGCATCACGGCCGCGACGGCACCGCCGATGGCGAAGGGCAGCCGCAGCGGCAGGCGGGTGAGCAGGTGCAGGCCGAAGCCGATCGCCGCGGCCAGGGCCAGAACGCCGAGGGCCACCAGGATGCCGCCGCCGCTGGCCAGCAGCCCGTAGACGAAACCGATGAACACACCGGAAATCGCATAGGTGCGGCGGCTGGGCGGCTCACTCTCCCGGGCCAGCAGCAGGGCCGAGAGCATCGGCGAGAAGGTGAGGGCGTTGAAGGTGGAGATCAGGATCGAGAAGATGATCGTGGCGGCGAACTGCTTGTAGATCGTCCCGGTGGCTCCGGGGAAGAACAGCACCGGCACGAACACGGCGAACAGCACCAGGGAGGTGGCGATCACGGCGCCGAACAGCTCGTCCATGGTGGCCTTGGCGCTCTCCAGGGCGCTGAGGCCGGAGCCCTTCTTGGTGGAGGTGTCCTCGATCACGGTGATGGCGTCATCCACCACCAGGCCCGTCGCCAGCACCAGTCCGAACAGGGTGAGCTGGTTGAGGGTGAAGCCGAAGGCCTGCACGAACAGGAAGGTGCCCACCAGGGCCACCGGAATGGCGATGGCCGGCACCAGGGTGGCCTTCCAGTTCTGCAGGAACAGGAACAGGATCAGCACCACCAGCACCACCGCCTCCCGCAGGGCGGTGGTGACCCCTTCGATCGAGGCCTCGACGAATTCGGTGTTGTCGTAGATCTTCTGGATCGTCATGCCCACCGGCATGGTGGTGGCGAACTCCTTGATCACCTCCTCCACCCCGTTGGAGACATCGAGGGCGTTGCTGCCGGTGAGCTGGTAGATCGCCATGCCCACCGAAGGGACACCGCGCAGGTCGGTGGCCTCGATGTCGAAGGATTCACCCCCGAGCGTCACCCGACCCACGTCCCGCAGCCGCACCAGGCCACCGTCGGCGGTGGAGCGCAGGATCATCGAGCCGAATTCCTCGGTGGTCCGAAGCCGGCCCTGCAGCTGCACGGTGAGGGTGAACTGCTGGCCCTCGGGGGAGGGGGCACCGCCGATGCGGCCCACGGGCACCAGCCGGTTCTGGCTGCGCAGGGCCGCCACCACATCAGCGGCGGAGAGCTTGTTGGCGGCCAGGCGGTCCGGATCCAGCCAGAGGCGGAAGGCCAGCTGCCGGTTGCCGAAATAGGTGAGCTCACCGACACCGGGCACCCGCCGCACCGCATCGGTGAGGTTCTGATCCAGCAGGCCGCTGATGGTCTCGAGGCTATATTGGTTTTTCGGATCTTCGCTGGTGAAGTTGTAGACGAGCAGGATCGAGTTCGAGGCCTTGTTGACCGTGATGCCGGACTGGCGCACCTCCTCCGGCAGGCTGGGCTGGGCCAGGGACACCCGGTTCTGGACGTTCACCTGGTTGATGTCACCGTCGCTGCCGCTGGCGAAAGTGACGGAGATGGAGCTGGAGCCATCGGCCGCACTGGTGGAGGTGATGAACTCCATGTTCTGCACCCCGTTGATCTGCTGCTCGAGCACGCTGGTGACGCCCTGCTCGACGCTGACCGCGTCAGCCCCCACGTAGCGGGAGGTAACCCGCACCGTGGGCGGGGCGATGTCCGGCAGGCTCTCGATCGGCAACAGCGGAATCGCGATCAGGCCGGCGATCACGATCAACAGGCTGCACACCGTGGTGAGCACCGGCCTGAGGATGAACGTGTTCGAAGGAGACATCAGGCTGGACTCAGTTGACCTTGACGGGCGCGCCGTTGCGGAGGTTGATCAGGTTGGTGGTGATCACGCGGGTGCCGGGCTGGAGTCCCCTGAGCACCGGATAGCGGTTGTTCTGCAGGGGGCCCAGCTGCACCGGGGTCTGGAGGGCGAAGCTGGTGCCGGCGGGGAGCTTGCGGGCCACGGCAAGGTCGGTGCGGCCGGGGCGCCGTTCCAGATCGGCCAGGCTGCCCACCTCGTAGACGAAGCTCTGGCCGGAGACCTGGGTGACGGCGGCGAAGGGAACCGAGAGCTCCTGACGGCTGTCGAGCACCAGGCGGGTGCGGGTGCGCAACCCGGTGCGCAGAACCCCGCCCGGATTGGCGAACTCGGCCTTGGCCAGCAGGGACTGGGTGCCGGCCACCACACCCGGATCGAGGGAGCCCACCACCCCCTGGGCCATCGGCTTGTTGGTGGCCGGATCCATGAGGATCACCGTCTGCCCCACCCGCAGCCGGCTGGAGAACACCGCCGGCACATCCACCCGGGCCATCAGCCGGTCGTTGCGGATGATCGTGGTGAAGGGATCGCCGGCGGCGATCACATCACCCAGCTTCACCTGCACATCCCCCACGGTCCCGGCGATGGGCGCCTTGAGATCGCGGAAGGCCAGGTCGGCCCGGCGCGCCACCAGGTCCTGCCGTGAGGAGAGGTAGCGCTGGCGGAATTCGTCCCGCTGGAAAGCGCTGGCGGCCCCCTGCCGCACCAGGTATTCGTAGCGCTCGTAGTTGAGCTTGTTGGTCTGCACCTCCGCCTCCAGGCGGGCCACATCGGCGCGGGCCTGGGCCTGATCGAGCACCAGAAGCACCTGGCCAGCGGCCACCTTGTCGCCCTGGCCCACCAGCAGCCTCTCGATCCGTCCGCCGGCCTGGGCCGCCAGTCGCACCTCCTCGATGGCTTCGAGGGTGCTGACGGTGTCAACGTTGTCGGTGAAGGGGGCCAGGGTGGCGGGCTCGGCCCGCACCGAGAGCGGTGGCCTGCCGGCGGGGGCCTCCGCCTGGCAGGCCCCCAGCAGGGCCGCGCCGAAAAGGGCGGCGGCAGCGGGCAAGGCGTTGAGGGAGCGTCGCAGGCGCCCCGTGGATGCCCCGGGAAGAGGCGGCCTGCTCGGATGGCCGATCACGGGTTCAGCGACGGACAAGGCTTCCGCCAGACCGTACCGCTCCGGAGGCTCTCCCGGCGAGATGATGGGGCGGTGAGTGATCTGTTCTGGCATCAGGGCGAGCAGGCCAGGCGCAGGATCGCCCCGCTGGCGGATCGGCTGCGGCCGCGCAGCCTCGACGATTTCGTGGGCCAGGCGGCGATCCTGGGTCCGGGGCGGCTGCTGCGCCGCGCCATCGCCGCCGACCGGGTCGGCAACCTGATCCTGCACGGCCCCCCCGGCACCGGCAAGACGACGCTGGCGCGGATCATCGCCGGCAGCACCAGGGCCCACTTCAGCAGCCTCAACGCCGTGCTGGCGGGAGTGAAGGACCTGCGCGCCGAGGTGGACGCCGCCAAGCAGCGGCTGGAGCACCACGGCCTGCGCACGATCCTGTTCATCGATGAGGTGCACCGCTTCAACAGCGCCCAGCAGGACGCCCTGCTGCCCTGGGTGGAGAACGGCACCGTCACCCTGATCGGCGCCACCACCGAAAACCCCTACTTTGAGGTCAACAAGGCCCTGGTCAGCCGCTCGCGCCTGTTCCGGCTCCAGCCCCTGGAGCCGGAAGACCTGCGCCTGCTGCTGGATCGGGCCTTGGCCGATCCCGAACACGGCTACGGCCAGCGCCGCGTCGAGCTCTCCGAGGAGGCGGGCGCCCACCTGCTGGACGTGGCGGGGGGCGATGCCCGCAGCCTGCTCAACGCCCTCGAGCTGGCGGTGGAGACCACCGAAGCCGATGCCGACGGCGTGATCCGCATCGACCTGGCCATCGCCGAGGAGTCGATCCAGCAGCGGGCGGTGCTCTACGACAAGCAGGGGGATGCCCACTTCGACACCATCAGCGCCTTCATCAAGTCGATCCGGGGCTCCGATCCAGATGCGGCCCTGTTCTGGCTGGCGCGGATGGTGGAGGCCGGCGAGAACCCGCGCTTCATCCTGCGGCGCCTGCTGATCTCCGCCGGGGAGGACATCGGCCTGGCCGATCCCCAGGCGATGGTGGTGGTGGAGGCCTGCGCCGCGGCCTTCGACCGGGTGGGGCTGCCGGAGGGGCTCTACCCCCTGGCCCACGCCACCCTCTATCTGGCCGGCACCGAGAAGAGCAACAGCAGCCTCGGCTTCTTCGATGCCGTGAAGGCGGTGCGGGAAGCCCGGCGCCAGCAGGTGCCCGCCCATCTGCGCGACGCCAACCGGGACGGCCAGGCCTTCGGCGATGGGGTGGGCTACCGCTACCCCCACGCCTATGCCGACCACTGGGTGGCCCAGCAGTACCTGCCCCAGTCCCTGCAGGGGGAGGTGTTCTGGCAGCCGGGGGCCCTGGGCTGGGAAGGGGGACTGCGCAAACGGCTGCAGCAGCGCCGGGCCGCCCAGCTGGCCGCCGCAGCGGAAACGGCGGCCGACGACCGCGGCGACCTGCTCAGCAGCAGCCCGGACGACCCCCTGCTCAACCGCTGGCTGCAGCGCCAGGCCGGGGCGGAGGGCGAACGGCTCGACCGTCTGCGCCGGCGGTTCTGGGAGGACGCCGCCATCGGCCGCCTCGACCGGGTGCTGGTGCTGGAGGCCCACTCCCTGCTCTGGGCCCTCGATCCGCTGGAGGCGGCCAGCGAGGGGGAGGTGGTGCTGGCCACGCCATCGGCGGCCGTGCTCGATCGCCTACAGGCCCAGCTGCAGTTGCTGGATCAGCTGCGGCGCCCCCGTCTGCTGGCTGCGGCGCCGGAGGCACCCGAACCGCTCCAGGCCCAGCTGGAGCCGTGGCCCAAAGAGGAGGGGCGCTTCGAGTGGATCGCGGCGCGCCAGCCGTGGCGTGGCTGCACGGCGGAGCAGCGGCGGGCCTGGCTGGAGCTGCTCACGGCCCTGGCGGCCCCCGGTGCCCGGGCCCGGTTGCTGTTCACCCATCCCCTGCTGGGACCGGCGGGCAGCCTGCGCGCCCTGGTGGGACGCAGCGCCACCGGCGCGACGCCGGCTGTGCTCGAGACGGCGGCCGAGCTGGAACGGGAGTGGCTGGCGGCCGACGCCGATCAGGCCGATCGCGTGCAGGAGGGCCTGGAATCCCTCGGCTGGAGCGTGCAGCGACGCTTCTGGGAGGAGGCCCTCGAGCTGCCCCTCAGCGACGCCCTGCTGGAGCGCTGGTTCGGCAAGGGGGCCAGCTACCGGAAGCAGCTGACCCCGGCGCTGGCTGCCGCTGGCCGCAGGACCCTCGAAGCCCTGTTCCGGGAGCGGCGCGGGGTCTCCCTTCCCCAGCCCCTTGGACACACCCTGCTGCTGGCCCGGCGCCGCACCGGGCCATGAAGAGGGGGCCATGAAAAAAGCCCCGGCGAAGCCGGGGCTGCAAGGCGTTGGGGGAGAAAAGTCTCCCCCGGTGAATCACCAGAGGCCGCGGACGGGCTGATCCATCATCGGAGCAGGAGCGGGGCCGGGCGTGTCGCGGACCATGGCGACGGGGTCGGCCATCTGGTTGGCCTGGATGCAGGCGGGCAGGAAGACGTACCAGGACAGCAGGGAGGTGCACTGGGCGGTGCCGGGTGCGCAACGACCCTCGGCGCAGATGTTCTGCGCACCGGTGTAGGTGTTGCAGAAATCAGCAAGACGGAAGTCGGTGGGCAGGGCCGTCATGATGCCGGCCGAGGAGATCGAGCCGTCCTTGGCATCGGAGATGATCGCCGAACGCAGAGCCTGAACCGCATAGGTGTTCATGCTGTAGTACGGGAAGTAGCTGTTGGTGGCGTTCTTCAGGAACTTCACCCCCGCATCGGAGTAGAGGAAGCGGGACACGCCCACCAGATTGACCGAGTAGGTCTTGGTCATGCCCGACTTGACTTCGTCGGAGGTCCAGCCGGAGCGGGCCAGGCCGCCTTCCAGACCGCGATCGGTGATGTCGCCGGAGCCAAGGAACGTATCGAAGGCGGCCTGGTTGGTGGACCACACGGCACCGCCGGTGTTCCAACGGACAGGCAGATCGTTGTCCACGGCCGCGGAGGCGGGAAGCACGGAGGCCGAGACGGCCGTTCCCACAAAGAGACCGGCGAGAATTCTCTTGAACACGGGAGGCGATGTTGACTTCGCTATCAACCTAAGCATTGAAGGTGATTCTGCCTACATCTCGTGTGCAGTTTCTTTGCCTCTCCACACAGAACGGTAAGCGGCACCCCCGGGCGGGGTGCGGGGATGTGGGACGCGGAGCCTGCGGGGTGCCCCGACGGAAGACCCCATCCAGGAGCTTGCCCCTAGGGTGAAGTGGTTGTCATTCGCTCCAAGGTTCGACCCATGGCCCTGCAGGTGGGAGATCCAGCCCCCGACTTCACCCTCCCCGATCAGACCGGTGAGGCCGTCTCCCTCGCCGCGCTGAGGGGCCAGCGGGTGGTGATCTACTTCTATCCAAAGGACGACACGCCGGGCTGCACCAAGGAGGCCTGCAACTTCCGCGACCGCTGGAGCGCCTTCGAAAGCCACGGCATCCTGGTGCTGGGGATCAGCAAGGACGGCGCGACCAGCCACGGCAAGTTCGTCGCCAAGTACGACCTGCCCTTCACCCTGCTGACGGACGCCGAGCCCTGTCCCGTGGCCGAGGCCTACGGCAGCTACGGGCTCAAGAAGTTCATGGGCAAGGAGTACATGGGGATGATGCGGCACACCTTCGTCGTCGACGCCGAGGGCAAGCTGGAGCGCATCTATCTCAAGGTGAAGGCCGAGGAGATGGCCGATCAGATCCTCGAGGACCTGGGACTGGCCTGAGACGCGCCCTCCGGCGCAGCGGGGCGCAGGGCCACCAGGGCCTCCAGACAGAGCTCGGGGCGGTGCGTCAGGGCGTCCTCCCCCAGCTCCGGCCACCGCCGCAGCAGCGGCAGCAGGGCGGGCCCGTCACCGCCGGTGAGCACGATCCGGCAGCCCGGCTCCTGCGCCCGGGCCTGGCGCCCGGCCTCCCGCACCGCGGCGGCCAGACCCTCCACCACCCCCCGTCGCATCGCCTCCTCCGTGGCCAGCGGCCACGCCTCGGCGCCGGCCGCCAGGTCCCCCTCCAGGGTGGGCAGCCCCGCGGTGCCCGACCCCATGGCCGCCAGCTGCAGCGCGCCCCCCGCCATCAGCCGGCCGCCGGCGAAGCAGCCCCGGCCGTCCACCCGGGTGAGACTCAGCACCGTGCCCGCATCGGCCACCAGCACCGGGCCGTCGCTCAGCCGGGCCGCACACCAGCCCGCCAGGGCCCGGTCGATGCCGAGCCAGGGGGGTGACCCGGCCAGGGGCACGTCCTCCAGCTGCAACCGGGAGCCGGCGGGCAGGGCAGCCTCCGCGGGCACCGCACCAACCGCCGCCCAGGCCAGGGGCGGCTCCACGGCCGAGGTCGGCGGCGGCAGGTGCACGAACCGCAGACCCGCCTCGGTCGGCCCGACCTCGCCGCTCTCCCCGCCTTTCTCTTCGGCCAGGGCCCAGTGCCAGCGGCTGTTGCCGATCAGCAGCCAGCGGGGCTGGCGCCCCGGCACCTCAGATGCCCTCGCCCATCAGGCCCGGGAGGTGAATACCGCACTCCTGCTGCAGCCCGCCGAAGCGGGTGGCCCGGCCGTTGGTGGTGCCGTCGTCGGGGGCGCTGGTGTGCCAGTCGCCGACGGTGGAATAGCCCTGCTCGAACAGGGGGTGCTGGGGCAGGTCGTGCTCCTGCATGTAGTAGTAGACGTCGCGACGGCTCCAGGTGAGCAGGGGCCGCAGCGACCAGCGCTGCCGCACCGGATCCAGGCAGTTCATGGCGCCGCGATGGTCGGTCTGGCGGGCCCGCACACCGCTGGCCCAGCAATGCACCTGCAGCCGCTCCAGGCCCCGGTCGAGGGGTTCGACCTTGCGGATGCGGTTGTAGGTGCGCATGTCTTCAGGCGCCCCCGTCTCCCAGAGCCGGCCATGCAGAGCCTCCATCCGGGCCGGGCTCATGTCGGCCTGAAGCACCTGCAGATCCAGCTTGAGGCGATCGCAGAGCTGGTCGGCGTAGCGGTAGGTCTCGGGGGGCAGGTAGCCGGTGTCGACCCAGAGCACCGGGATCGCGGGCCAGGCACCGGAGCCGTCGAGGGCGCTGACCATGTGCAGCATCACGGCCGACTGGATGCCGAAGCTGGTGGTGACGGCGAAGTGGCCGGCGAACGCCTCCTGGGCCCAGCGCATCCGCCCGATCGCATCGAGGGGATCGAGGCCCGCCCGGGCAGCATCGAGATCGATGGCGGCGCCATGGCGATCGCGAGGCAGAGCCGCCAGAGCCGCATTCAGGTCCGCCGCACCGCCCGCGGGGCTGGTGGACGCCGTGGTGGACGCCGTGACAGGGATGGACACCATGGACCCATCATCGCCCTTCGGCGATCCGGTCGATGTGGTTAGGGTGACGCCATGCAAGGGCACCCGAATCCGGCCCGGAATCCGGCCCAGAACAACGTTGTCATCGTCGGGGGTGGCTTCGGCGGCCTGTACACCGCCCTGGCCCTGGCCCAGCGGAAGCAGCACCCCCCCGTCCTGCTGATCGAGCCGAACGACCGCTTCCTGTTCCTGCCGCTTCTCTACGAGCTGCTGAGTGGGGAGCTGCGCGGCTGGGAGATCGCCCCCCGCTACGACGGCCTGCTGGCCGGCCGCGGCCTGGCCTGGCTGCAGGACCGGGTGGAGCGGATCGACGCCGATGGCCATCGGCTGCACACCGCCGGCGGCCGCACCATCCCCTACGGCCGCCTCGTCATCGCCACGGGGGCCGAGAGCAACACCTTCGCGGTACCTGGGGCCGATCGCCACTGCCTAGGCTTCCGCAGCCTGGCCGATGTGGAGCGGCTCCAGCGCCTGCTGGCCGAGCTCAGACAGCAGCGCAGGCCCCTGCAGCGCATCGCCGTGGTCGGAGCCGGTCCGACCGGGGTGGAGCTGGCCTGCAAGCTCGCCGACATGGCCGAGGGCAGCGCCGTGATCGAACTGATCGAGCAGGGTCCGCAGCTGCTGCGCCAGGCCAGGGCCTTCAACCGGGAACAGGCCGCCCTGGCCCTGCGGCGCCGTGATGTGCGACTGCGTACCCGCACCCAGGTGGAGGCGGTCGAGGCCGAGGCGATCACGCTCCGGTGCCAACCGGACGGGGACAGCCCCGCCCACGTCGAAACCCTCGCCGTGCGGGCGGTGGTCTGGACGGCCGGGCTCAGCTTCCGTGCCCCACGGATCGACCCCGCTCCCGCCTGCGACGGCCGCGGCCGCCTGCTCTGCGGGCCCGATCTGCGCCTGTTGGAGCACGCCGATCTCTTCGTGGCCGGTGATCTGGCCGCCCCGGTCGACCCGGAGGACACAGCCGTCGAGGGCCCCGGTCCTGGCGCCCCCTCCACGGCCCAGGTGGCCTTCCAGCAGGCCCCGGTGCTGGCCGCCAACCTGATCCGCTCCCTGGCGGGCGAACCGCTGGAACCCTTCCACTGGAAGGATCTGGGCGAAATGATGAGCCTCGGCGTCGGCGAAGCCAGCCTCACCGGCTCCGGCGTCACCCTGGCCGGGCCGGCCGCCTACCAGCTGCGGCGCCTGGCCTACCTGACCCGCCTGCCTGGCCGGTCCCATCAGCTTCGGGTGGCCGCCGGCTGGCTGGCCGACTGGACACCATGACGGCGACGCCCGCTGCGGCGCCCACCTGGCCCCGGCCCCGCGGTCTGCTGCTCGATGCCATGGGCACCCTGATCGGCCTGCGCTCGCCGGTCGGGGCCACCTATGCCGCCGTGGCCGCCGAGCACGGCATCGATGTGGCCCCCGCGGCCATCGACCGGGCCTTCCCAGGCGTGCTGCGGCAGGCCCCTCCCCTGGCCTTCCCCGGCCTCGAGGGCGACCGCCTGCTGGAGGCCGAGCGCCGTTGGTGGGGGGAGCGCATCGACGCCGTGCTGGCGGCGGCAGGCGGGAGCGATGCGCCGGCACCCACGGCCCTGCACCACGCCCTGTTCGATCGCTTCGCCGACCCCTCCCTGTGGCGTGTCTACCCCGATGTGCCGGCGGTGCTGCGCCGCTGGCATAGCGCGGGGCTGCGCCTGGCCGTGGTCAGCAACTTCGACCGTCGCCTGCAGCCGCTGCTGGAGGGCCTGGGCCTGGCCGATCTGTTCGCGACGGTGGTGGTCTCCAGCAGCGCCGGGGCCGCCAAGCCATCCCCCCAGCCCTTCCGGATCGCGCTGGAGTCCCTGGGGCTGAGCGCCGCCCAGGTCTGGCATGTGGGCGACAGCCCGGAGGATGGGGCCGGGGCCAGGGCCGCCGGGGTGCGCTGCCTCCTGGTGCGGCGTCCTTGAGACAGGGGGTGCTGGCCGGCAGGACGGCGGGCCTGCGGCCCGCCGAGCGGCGGCGGCTGGAGCAGATCTGTCACCGGCGCCACCCCGCCGATGCGATCGCCGACCTGCTCACCCTGCAGCGCCTGGCGGTCGAGGGTCGGGGCCTGGAGCTGCCCCTGACCCTGGTGGTGGATGGCCGCGGCCTCTGCCGGCTGCTGTGGGTGGGGGAACTGGACCACGCCGCCCGCCTTCTGGAAAAACTTCCCGGCCCCTCCCGGCGCCAGGGCCACAACCTGCGCCTGCTCACCTGCGCCGGGGCCGGACGCCAGGCCCAGCTGCAGCCCTCCCCCCAGGAGGCCGTGGTGGGCATGGACCTGGCCCCGGACCTGTGGCTGCGCTTCGGCCAGCAACCTGAGGCCGGCGGACGCTGGCCCGCGGCCATCCACACCCCCGCCGCCAGCGGCGACCGCGCCTGGCAGGGCGTCCTGGAGGGGGATCTGGCCGACCTCTGCGACCACGATCCCGGCGCCCTCGTCAGCGAGGAGGCGCCGGCCGCCGCGGCCCCGGCTCCGACCCCGGACGGCCCCGAGCGGGTGCTGCTGCTGGTGCAGACCAGCGGCGACCGGGCCCTGAGCGACCGTCGCATCGCCGAACTGGAGGGTCTGGTGCGCAGCGCCGGCGCCGTGCCGGTGGGACGGGTGGAGCAGCGCCGCCAGGGCCCGGCCACCCGGAACCCCTGGGGGGAGGGCAAGCTGCGGGAGGCGGCCCTGGAGGCCCGCCGCGTCGGCGCCAGCCTGGTGGTGGCCGACCGGGAACTGACGCCGGCCCAGGCCCGGGACATGGAGAACCTGCTCGATCTGTCGGTGAGCGACCGCAGCGAACTGATTCTCGACATCTTTGCCCAGCGGGCCGCCAGCGGGGCCGGACGCCTGCAGGTGGAGCTGGCCCAGCTGCGCTACCGCCTGCCGCGGCTCACCGGCCGCGGCCTGAGCCTGTCGCGGCAGGGGGGCGGCATCGGCACCCGGGGCCCGGGCGAGACCCAGCTGGAGAAGGACCGGCGCGCCATCGCCCGCCGCATCGAACGGCTGCAGCGGGAGGTGCAGCGGCTGGGGGACCACCGGGCCCGGCTGCGCCAGGGCCGGCGCGACCTGCCGAAGGTGGCCCTGGTGGGCTACACCAATGCGGGCAAGAGTTCCCTGCTCAACGCCCTCACCGGGGCCAGCGGCCCGCAGGCGGTGCTGGCCGAGGACAAGCTCTTCGCCACCCTCGATCCCACCACCCGCCGGATCGGGTGGGGGGGAGGCGGCGGCGACCCGCTGCTGGTCACCGACACGGTGGGATTCATCCGGGAGCTGCCGCCCCAGCTGATGGAGGCCTTCCGTTCCACCTTCGAGGAGGCGCTCGACGCCGACGGGCTGCTGATCGTGGTGGACCTGGCGGATCCGGCCTGGCCCGAGCAGCTCGCCACCGTCCAGACCATCCTCGATTCCCTCAACGCCACCATCCCCCGGCGGGTGGTCGGCAACCAGATCGACCGCTGCGCCAGCGGCGAGCTGGAGCGGGCCAGGGCCCTGGAACCGGGCATGCTGTTCGTCTCAGCCACCGCCGACCTGGGCCTGCAGCACCTGCTCCAGGAGCTGCAGGCCTGGACCGCCGCGGCCACGACCGACGCCCCCGCTGCTGTGCCAGCATCAGCCGGCGCCAATTTCTCTCCCATGACCCTGCAACTGGGCGACACCGTTCCCGATTTCACTCAGGAGTCCCAGCTCGGCCCGATCAACCTCTACGACTTTGCCGGCGACAGCTGGGTGGTGCTCTTCTCCCATCCCGCCGACTACACCCCCGTCTGCACGACCGAACTGGGTGAGGTCTCCCGGCTGCGGGCCGAATGGGAGAAGCGGAATGTCAAAACCATCGCCCTGAGCGTGGATTCCGCCGAGAGCCACAAGGGCTGGATCGGCGACATCAACGAGACCCAGAACACGACGGTCGACTACCCGATCCTGGCGGACAGCGACAAGAAGGTGAGCAGCCTCTACGGCATGATTCACCCCAATTCCCTCAGCAACCTCACGGTGCGCTCGGTGTTCATCATCGACCCCAAGAAGAAGCTGCGCCTCCAGATCACCTACCCCGCCAGCACGGGCCGGAACTTCGATGAGATCCTGCGGGTGATCGATTCCCTGCAGCTCACCGACCACCACCAGGTAGCCACGCCGGTGAACTGGAAGGAGGGTGATGACTGCGTCGTGGTGCCGTCGATCCCCACCGACGAGGCCCGGGCGAAGTTTCCCAAGGGTGTCACCGAGATCCGCCCCTACCTGCGGATGACCCCCCAGCCCAACAAATGAATCGACGGCAGAGTTGGCGACACCGGCTGACGGTGCCGCAGTTCACGGTGGTCACCGGCCTGCTGGTGATCACCTTCGGCACTCTGCTGCTCGCCAGTCCGCTCTGCTCCAGCGATGAGGTGGGCCTCTGGGAGGCCCTCTTCACGGTCACCTCGGCCATCACCGTCACCGGCCTGTCGATCGTCGACGTGGGGGCCGAGCTCACCTTCCCGGGCCAGGTGACCCTGGCCGGGCTGATCCTCACCGGTGGTCTGGGCCTGATGGCGATCACCACCTTCCTCCAAGGCTTCGTCCAGGGGCGTTCCGGCCTGCGCCAGCGCCTCGACAAGGGCCGTGCCCTGGATGATTTCGGCGTCGGGGGCATCGGGCCCACCCTCAACCAGATCCTCCTGATCGCCGGCATCGTCATCGGCATCGGCACGCTGACGCTCTACAACTTCGGCTTCACCGATATTCCAGACAAGGGCCAGCGGCTCTGGGCCTCCCTGTTCCACTGCATCAGCGCCTACAACAACGCCGGTTTCGGGCTCTGGCGCGACAATCTGGTCGGTTATCGCAGCCAGCCCGTCGTCAATGCGGTGATCGGCCTGCTGATCGTGATGGGCGGCATCGGCTGGCGGGTCACCAACGACATCTGGGTCAACCGCTTCCGGCTGGCCCGCATCCGACGCCTCAGCCTGCACACCCGCCTCGTCATCCGCACCACGATCCTGCTGATCGTGGTGGGGGCGGTGGGCCTGCTGTTCACCGAGCACTTCGCCACCGAAGGGATGGTGGAGCAGCTGAGTCTCTGGGACAAACTGCAGGTGACGATCTTCCAGTCGATCACCACCCGCACCGCCGGCTTCAACACCGTGCCCCTGACCCTGGAGACAATCTCCGATTCGGGGCTGCTGCTGATGATCATGCTGATGTTCATCGGCGCCAGCCCCGGCGGCACCGGCGGCGGCATCAAGACCACCACCTTCGCGGCCCTGATCGCCGCCACCCGCTCCACCCTGCGCGGCCACGACGAAGTGGTGGTGCGCAACCGGGAGATCCCCGCCAAGGTGATTCTCAAGGCGGTCGGCGTCACCCTCGGATCGGGCCTGTTCATCCTGCTGATGGCCCTGCTGCTGGGGCTCGGCAACACCACCGCCGGCACCCCCGGCAGCGAGGCCTTCACCTTTCTGGAGAAGCTGTTCACCTGTGTTTCCGCCTTCGGCACCGTGGGCCTCGACGTCGGGGTCACCAGTCAGCTCAACCGCTGGGGCCAGCTGGTGCTGATGGTGGGGATGTTCGTGGGCCGGATCGGTATTCTCCTTCTGCTCTCTGCCGTCTATGGCAGCCGGCCCCAGAATCGGGTGGGTTTTCCCCGCGAGGAGCTCTACATCTGAACCCGGTCCCCTTCGTTCACCGGCCCATTCCCGTTGCGTCGTCGTCTTCATGAACCAGTGGTGGCAGTGGCAGGGCAGCGAGTCCGACACCTCCAACAGCTACGCCGTGATCGGCGTCGGCCGCTTCGGCAGTGCCGTGTGCAAGGAGCTCCTGCGCCACGGGGCCGAGGTGCTGGCGGTCGACCTCAACCAGCGGGCCATCGATGAACTGCGCCAGATGGATCCGGCCATCGAGGCCCGCGTGGTGGATTGCACCGACGAGGAGGCCCTCAGGGCCGCCGGCGCCCTCGACGTGGGCACGGTGGTGGTGGCGATCAGCGAGCCGATCGCGGCCAGCATCACGGCCACCCTGATCGTCAAGGACAGCGAAGGCAGCCGGGTCCAGCAGGTGATCGCCAGGGCCACCAGCGATCTGCACGAGAAGATGCTGCGGCGCGTCGGCGCCGACAAGGTGGTCTTCCCCTCGAAGATGCAGGGGACCCGCCTGGGCATGGAGCTGGTCCGGCCCAACCTGCTGGAGCGGCTGCGGCTGGACGACCGCAACAGCATCGAGGAGATCAAGGTGCCCGGCTCCTTCGTCGGCCAGTCGCTGCGGGATCTGAACCTGCGCAAGAACTACAACGTCAGCGTGCTGGCGGCGGGCCCCGCCAACCAGCTCACGGTCAACCCGCCCGCCTCCCATGTGCTCAACGCCTCCGAGCTGCTGGTGGTGATGGGCAGCAGCGAAGCCCTCGAGGCCCTGCCTTCCCACTGATTCCCTTGCGAAGGACAGCCATGCGGGTGCTGGGGCTGATGAGCGGCACCAGCGCCGACGGCATTGATGCGGTGCTGGTGAACCTGGAGGGTCGCCCGGCCCGGCCGCGCTGGCGCATCCTCGCCAGTGCCCACACCCCCTACCCGGCGGACCTGCGCGAGCGGCTCGTGGCCGTCGGTCAGGGGGTGCCTCTGGACGCCGAGGCCCTGCTGCATTTGGCCGAGGAGCTCACCGAGCACCAAGCCCTGGCCGCCCGCGCCTGCGATTCCGAAGGCCGGGCCGAACTGGTGGGTTGCCACGGCCAGACCCTCTGGCACCGCCCGCCGGAGGGGGAGCGCCGCGGGGCCAGCTGGCAGCTGCTGCAGGGGCCGCTGCTGGCGGAGCTGCTGGGGAGACCGGTGGTGTTCGACTTCCGCAGCATCGATCTGGCCCTCGGCGGCCATGGCGCCCCCCTGGTGCCGGCCACCGACGCCGCCCTGCTGGGCAGGATCGGCGGCTGGCGGGCCCTGCTCAACCTGGGGGGGATCGCCAATCTCACCCTGCTGCCTCCCCCCGCCGGTCCCGACCGCAAGGCGCCGGTGCTGGGCTGGGACTGCGGCCCGGCCAACACGCTCCTGGATCTGGCGGTGGCCCGTTTCAGCGGCGGTCGGCTGAGCTTCGATGCCGACGGGGCCTGGGCGCGGCAGGGCCGCATCGACGAGGAACGGCTGCAGCAATGGCTCCGGGAGCCCTACCTCCAGGCCGCGCCGCCCAAGTCCACGGGCCGGGAGCTGTTCGGGGCCGCCGATCTCGATCGGCGCCTGGCGGAGCTCGGCGCCGATGTGGAGCCGGCCGATGCCCTGGCCACCCTGACGGCCTTCAGCGCGGCGGTGGTGGGCCAGGACCTGGCCAGGCCCCAACGCCCCCGCCCCCTGGAGCTGCTGGTGGCCGGCGGGGGCACCCGCAACGGCTTCCTGATGGAGCAGCTGCGGCGGCGCTGCCACGGCACGGCGGTGCTGCCGCTGGCCAGCCAGGGCATCGCCGATGACCAGCGGGAGGCCCTGGCCTTCGCCCTGCTCGCCTGGTGGCGGCACCGCGGCCATCCGGGCTCGCTGCCCTCGGTCACCGGGGCCCGGCGGGCCGCCGTGCTGGGCGTGATGGCCCTGCCGCCGCCGTCAGGGGGCTGAGGGGGGCTGGCGCAGGCGCAGCCGGCGGGGCGCACCCCGCAGCCGACGGGTGCCGGCCTGCTCCTGCTGCTCGAGCTCGCGGCGGAAGCGATCAGCGGCGACGGCGGGCCCGAGTGGGTAGGGGGCCGCGGCCGGCTCGGGGGGACGCTGCCGCTCCAGCCGTTCCACCCCCTGCTGGATGAGCACCTTGGCCATGTTGCTGACCGTGCGCGACTCGCTCTCCGCCAGGGCGGCCAGCCGGGCGCAGAGCTCCTCCGGCAGGACGACCTGGATCCGCGGCGACTTGGGCTTGCCGCTGGAGGAGGTCTGACGGGTGGGCACGGTGCCTCTGGGTGGGGGCCGAAGAGAGGGTGCCGCTGGGATCCGGCGGGATAGGAAAAAGTGTACAGTGACCGTCATGGGTAGTATCCATAAGTAGGGTTGTGGACCATCCCGCCCCCTCGGGATCCCCTTCTCCAGCTCCAGACCGGCCCAAGCCCAGCCCAGAACCAGTCCCAGGTCCAAGCCCACCTGCTCCACGCCCCCGTCCCACCCCGTCCTCTCCGACGGCCCACCGGCCGCTTTCGCCATGGCCCGCACCACCCAGTCCCGTCCGACCGCTTCCGAGACCCCCCTGCAGCCCAAGACCCGCCAGAGCCGGCGGCGGAGCACGGCGGAACGCAGCGATGTGCTGGTGTCGGCCGTGATCAGCACCTACCTGCTCACCCATCTGCACCATGTGCTGCAGCGGGCCGAGTTCGGCGCCCAGCAGGAGGGGCGCCAGTCCCTGGCCGCCAACTACGCCCAGCTGCGCAAGGTGCTCTGCCTCGATGCCCGCAGCATGGAGGACGCCTCCGCCAGCGGCGCCGAGGAGGACACCAGTCCCCGCGCCGCCTGATCCGCTGCGCACCCTCCCTCACGAACCACCCGCAAGGGGCTGCGCCCACGGCCCCGGTGCCCATAAGGTCAGGAAAGAATCCCGGCCAGGATGACCACCAGCAACGCCACCGGCAACGCAGCAGAGCTCTACGGACGCATCAGCAACGACGTGGAGCTCACCCAGTCACTGTTCCGCCAGGCCCTTCAGGACCCCAGCGGCGCCCTGCGCAGGATCGTCGCCCTCGGCGAGCAGGAGGGCCTGCCGGTCAGCGCGGAGGAGGTGAAGGCCCATCTGGCCGGCCTCGATGACGGCGCCACCAAGCAATGGCTGATCAAGGCCCGGGGCGGACTCTGAGGCCGGCGACCGGAGGCCCTCCTGCTGGGGCCGGCGGGGTTGCTCCCGACGCTGGGATCCCCCTCCCTGGGCCCAGCTGAAGAACAGCCAGTAGCTCGTCAGCGCCAGTCCCGCCGCCACCACCAGGGCGGCGATCTGCTCGAGGCGCTTGATCATCCTGACGACGCGACCGGACCCGATCGACAGTCTGCAGGACGCCCCGCAGGGGATGATGCGCACACCGCGACCGCCTTCCGCTCCGTGCTGCGCCTCGAACGCATCGGCAAGATCTATCCCACCGGTGAGGTGCTCAAGGACATCACCTGGGAGGTGAAAGCGGGGGACCGGATCGGCCTGGTGGGGGTCAACGGGGCCGGCAAATCCACCCAGATGCGCATCATCGCCGGGCTGGAGGAGCCGACCAGCGGCCAGGTGGTGCGGCAGGGGGATCCCCGCATCGCCTACCTGCAGCAGGAGTTCGATGTCGACCTGGCCCGCAGCGTCCGCCAGGAACTGTTCCAGGCCTTCGGGGAGGCGGCCGAGGTGCTCAACCGCCAGCGGCAGGTGGAGGAGGCGATGGCCAGCGAGGAGGCCGCCGCCGATCCGGACCTGCTCGACCGGCTGATCGACGAGCTCGGCCAGCTGCAGAGTCGGTTCGAGGCCCTGCATGGGTACGAGCTCGATGCCCGCATCGACAAGCTGCTGCCCAGCATCGGCTTCACCCAGGAGACCGCCGAGCGGGTCGTGGGGGACTACTCCGGCGGCTGGCAGATGCGCATCGCCCTGGGCAAGATCCTGCTGCAGGAGCCGGATCTGCTGCTGCTTGACGAACCGACCAACCACCTCGACGTCGAGACGATCCAGTGGCTGGAGAGCTACCTGGTGGATCAGACGGTTCCCCTGGTGGTGATCAGCCACGACCGGGCCTTCCTCGACCGGGTCTGCAACCAGATCGTCGAGACCGAACGCGGCGTCTCGCGCACCTACCTGGGCAACTACAGCCAGCACCTCGAGCAGAAGGCCCTGGAGCGGGAGGCCGGCCAGGCGGCCTTCGAGCGCCAGCAGAAGGAACTGAGCAGCCAGCAGGCCTACATCGACCGCTTCCGGGCCAGTGCGACCCGCAGCACCCAGGCCAAGAGCCGCGAGAAGCTGCTGGAGAAGGTGGAGCGGATCGAGGCGCCGCTGGAATCGGTGAGCGGGCCGCGCTTCGCCTTTCCCCCCGCCCCGCGCTCGGGTCGAGTGGTGGCGGCGATCGAGAACCTCACCCACGGCTACGACGACCAGATCCTGTTCCTGGGGGCGAACCTGGAGGTGGAGCGGGGTGACCGGATCGCCTTCGTCGGCCCGAACGGCGCGGGCAAGTCCACCCTGCTGCGGCTGGTGATGGGCTACGAGATTCCCCTCGAGGGCCAGGCGGGCCTGGGGGAGCACCACGTGGTGGCCGGTTACTTCGAGCAGAACCAGGCCGAAGCCCTGGATCTGACCAAGACGGTGATCGACACCCTGTTCGAGGCCGTTCCCGACTGGACCCAGACCCAGGTGCGCTCCATGCTGGGCAGCTTCGGCTTCAGCAACGAGTCGGTCTTCAAGCCAGTGGAAAAGCTGAGTGGCGGCGAGAAGGCGCGGCTGGCCCTGGCCCTGATGCTGCTCACCCCCTGCAATCTGCTGGTGCTCGACGAGCCCACCAACCACCTCGACATCCCGGCCAAGCAGATGCTCGAGGAAGCCCTGATGGCCTACGAGGGCGCCGCCCTGCTGGTCTCCCACGACCGCTTCTTCATCGGCCGGGTGGCCAACCGGATCGTCGAGGTGCGCGACGGGGAGCTGGTGCTCTACCGCGGCGACTACGCCTACTACCAGGAGAAGAAACGGGAGGAGGCCGAAGAGAGCGAGCGGCTGGAGCAGGAGCGCCGCCTCGCCGCCAGACGCGAGGAACAGCGGCAGAAGCAGAAGGCCAAAGCCGCCCAGAAGGGCGGCGGCACGTCCAAGGGGAAAGCCGCGGGCACCGCCGACAGCTGAGGCGGCGCCGTCAGGGGCGCGGCGCAAAATACAACTTCATCGTTGCCTAGGCAGGAAGACTCATTTCTCTGGTGTGGGCGGTTCTGTGTGCATAGGCTGACAGGGTCACCCATCCAGGAGCAGCGATGACCATCCAGAACGTCGTCACCGACGGTTGGACCGTGGACCGCGAGGACACCGCCGGCACCAGCGATGCCATGGAGGTGTACTTCGAATGCATCACCACCTGTTCCCTGGAGGACGGCGAGTGCGTCACCCGCTGCGTGGAAGAGCTGCGCGAGCGCCACTGAAGTCAGGCTCGCGCCGCTGATGCCGATGGGGCCAGGGCCTGGACGGGACAGGCCCATCCCTATACCGGCGCAAGGGACATACCGCCGCAAAGGGCCCACCGCGGCGCAGGGCTAGCGCGGCACAGGGCCGGCGGCAAGGGGAAACGGACCAGAGCCAGGGGTTGAGCGGATTTCCTAACCAGGGCACAGGCCCTGTAACAGCCGCTACGTGGCATCTTGAAACAGTTCGTAGCTTTGGGCCGGTCAGAAACGCCCCATCGCACAGCCCACCATGTCCGAACCTCTCGCCCTCAGCCTCGGTCAGAAATTCGAACTGGAGCGCATGACCCGGGCGATCGACGCCACGGGCGATCCGCAGGTCCTGCGGGGTCTGGCCAAGCAACTCCTGCAGGCCTGGCAGAGCCAGAAGGCCGCCACCCAGTGGGTCATGCGCCAGCAGCTGGGTGCCCCCGCCCGTTTCGGCGCCGAACTCACCATGGACGCCGGCCTGCTCGACGCCCTTCGCCCCGACAGCAGCAAGGGGGGCATGGACGTCCTCTGAGGGCCGAGCTCAAGCCTCCTCTAGGCCATGAGCTCGGGCAACCTCCTCATCCCTGACGCAGCAGGGCCATGTCGCCAGGGATGAGCCGCAGGTTCACCATCGCCCCCTGACGGTTCACCGTCAGGTTGAGGGTTCCCCCCACCCCCGCCCGCTCGACGGCGTTGATCACCTGGGAGGGATCCTTCACCACGGCCCCCTGGGCCGCGACGATCACATCACCGGTCCTGAGACCTCCCCGAGCCGCCGGTCCGTTGGGCTGAACCGAAACCACGACCGCACCCTGGGAAACCCCGGAGCCGCTTCCCGCCCGGACCTCATCCAGCCCCACGCCGATCATGGGGTGGGTGGCCCGGCCGGTCGCCACCAGTTGACTGACAATGCCGCGGGCACGGTTGATCGGAATGGCGAAGCCCAGTCCGGCCCCCGGCCCCGAACGCACCAGGGTGTTGATTCCCACCACTTCGCCGTCGGCGTTCAGCAGCGGTCCGCCGGAGTTGCCCGGGTTGATGGCGGCGTCGGTCTGGATCAGATCCAGCCGCTTGTCGGTGATGCCGAGCTTGCTGGCGTTGCGGTTGAGGCTGCTGATGATCCCCAGGGTGACGGTGTTGTCGAGGCCGAAGGGGTTCCCCACCGCGATCGCCCAGTCGCCCACCTGGAGGGCATCGGAATTGCCCAGGGGCGCCACGGGCCAGGGGCCCGCCCCCACCAGCCGCACCACCGCCAGGTCGGTGAGCTTGTCGAGGCCCACGACCCGCCCCTCGACGCGCTGGCCGTTCTCGAGACCCACGGTCACCCGGTCGATCTGGTCCACCACGTGGGCGTTGGTGAGCACCAGCCCATCGGCCTGGAGGATCACCCCGCTTCCCTGGCCCCGTTCGGTGCGCCGCGAGGGGGCACCCTGCTGGGGGATACCGAAGAACTGGCGGAACAGGGGGTCGTTCAGCAGACCCCGGGGCAGGCCGCCGGTGGCGGCCGACTGGACGGTGCGTTCCGTGTCGATGGTGACCACGGCCGGGCCCGCCCGACGGATCGCCGCCGCCACGAAGGATTGCCGCCCGAGCACGGCCGCGGCCGGCTGGGCCAGACCGGGGGAGGTGAGGGTCGGGCTGACGAGGGCCGTGGTGGCCGTGACCGTGGCGGTGGCCGCCGCCGTGACCGTGGCCAGCCCGGCGGCGGCCGCGGCAAGAACGCGGGAGGAACGCATCGTGAAGAAGCTCGGATGGAAAAACCGTAGGGAAGTCCCCGGGAAGGAGAAAGGGGAGGCAAACCGGCCTGACCGGCTATGCTTTGTAAAGTTTTTTATCGGGTCATGGACACAAGCCGCCTGCTGCTGGCCTTTCTCGCCTTCGGAGCCGCCTGCACCTCCCTCTGGGCCTGGATGCTGGCCACCACCACCGCTCCGTCGGACGGGTGATGATGGGGGAGAGTCCGCGGACTGCGGGGTTCCCATCGCGCCATGACCTCCCTCCTCTCGCAGATCTTCCCGATCGTCTACGGGGCCTGTTTCATCGTTCTGCTGTGGCAGGCGTTCCGGGTCATGGGCCAGGGCTTCCGCGCCATTCCCCGTCCCGGTGATGCCGGAGCCGCCGCCACCGATCCAGCCGGCCCCGCCGGTGATCGCACCGGCCGTCTCACCATCCACCCGGAGCTGCTGGACGCGGACGGCCAGCTGACCCAGGAGGACCTGCTGACGGTCCGTTTCAGCGGCGACAACGAGCAGCCCGCCTTCCCCGCCGACCCGACCTGAGCGCGGCCGGCCGGTCGCTGAATAGGCTCCCTGAGGTGAATGCGCCAACCGGCGGAGATCGATGGTGGATCAGAGAACGCGAATCGTGGCGGCCGTGCTCGGAGCACTGAAGCTGCCGCCACGGTTTCGACTCAAGATGGTGAAGGACGACCCGATCCGGCTCGAGCTCAGCCTGACGCCGTCCTACGGCAAGGATCCGATTCTTGTCGGCATCGTCGAATCCCAGGATCTGGTGGCCCGGCGCGACCGGGAGGGGCGCATCCCCCGTGACCTCCAGGGCACCTGGGACTGGACCGTGCGCCACGGCAAGGTGACCACCGGCGGCTGGAACCCCTACCTGAAGGAGGCCCTCCAGACCATGTTCGAGACCGGCCTACCCGCCATCGTCTACGAGGAAACCACCGGAGAGGCCTACCACCCGGTGGATGGCCTCCGCCACGTGCGCTGAACCCGCCCCTGCCCATCGACGGCCGCCTCCCGGCCATCACCGCCGCCCTCGGGCCCGGGGCCACCCTCCTGCTCCAGGCCGAACCCGGCGCCGGCAAGACCACCCGGGTTCCCCTCGCCCTGCTCGAGAGCCTCGGCGCTGAGGGCCGCCTGCTGCTGCTGGAACCGAGGCGGCTGGCGGCCCGGAATGCCGCCCAGCGCCTCGCCGCCGGCCTCGGTGAACCCGTCGGCGGGCGCGTGGGATACAGCGTGCGCCTGGAGTCGCGCACCTCGGCGGCCACCCGGCTGGAGGTGGTGACCGCGGGCCTGTTCCTGCGCCGGCTCCAGGCCGATCCCGCCCTGGACGGGGTGGCCTGCGTGATCTTCGACGAATTCCATGAGCGCCAGGCCGAGGCGGATCTGGCCCTGGCCCTGGTGCGCCAGGCCCGCAGCCTGCTGCGTCCCGAACTGCGCCTGCTGGTGATGTCCGCCACCCTCGATCTGGAGCCCCTGGCCAGCGAACTGGATGGGGCCGCCGTGATCAGCTGCGAAGGCCGCAGCCATCCGGTGGCGGTGACCTACCAGCCGCCGCGGCCGGACGAGCGGCTGGATCGCCAGGTGCTGCGGGCCCTCGAAGGCCACTGGCTGGCCGAACCCGAACCCCGGGGCACCGCGCTGGTGTTCCTGCCGGGCCTGGGGGAGCTGGAGACGGCGCGGCGGGCCATCGAGGACACCGCCTGGGGCCAGGAGCTGGAGCTGGCCCTCCTGCACGGCCAGCTGCCGCTGGCGGCCCAGGGACGGGCCATCGCGGCTCCCGAGGGGGCGGGGGGGAAGGTGGTGCTGGCCACCTCGGTGGCGGAGAGCTCGGTCACGATCGCGGCGGTGACCCTGGTGATCGACAGCGGCCTGAGCCGACGCAGCCGCTTCGACCCGGCCACGGGCATGGACGGCCTCGTCACCCAGCCCGCCAGCCAGGCCAGCGCCGAGCAGCGAAGTGGGCGGGCCGGGCGGCTGGGGCCGGGGCGATGCCTGCGGCTCTGGTCCCCGGCGGAGCAGCAGCGGCGAGCCGCCTTCGATCCCCCGGAACTGCTCGAGGTGGATCCCCTGCCGATCGCCCTGCAGCTGGCGGAATGGGGCGAAACGGAGAACGACAGCCTTCCCTGGCTCACCGCGCCCCCCCGCCGGCCCCTGGCGGAGGCCCGCGACCTGCTGCTGCAGCTGGGGGCCGTCGATGGGCAGGGGCGCATCACCGGCCACGGGCGGGCCATGGCCCGGCTGGGCCTGCATCCGCGCCTGGCCCACATGCTGCTGCGGGCCAGGGAAAGGGGCTGGGAGTCCCTCGCCACGGCCATGGCCGTGCTGCTCAGCGAGCGCGATCCCCTTGACCGCCGCGAAGCCGGCAGCGATCTGATGCGGCGCCTCGACTGGCTGCGGCGCAGCCAGGGTCCGCAGGGGCAGCGGCGCTCCGCGGGCCGGGCGCCCTGGACCAACCTCCAGACCCAGCTGCTGCGCCAGCTCCGGGAGGGGCGGAAGGCGGCGGCCCCGGTGGCGGCCCCCGCAGCGATCGCCTCCGGCGGTGGCTCTGACGACGTCCGTGCCGCCCAGCTGCTGGCCTGGGCCTATCCGGAACGGCTGGCCCTGGGGCGGGGCCGGGGCGACGGGCGCTTCCTGATGCGCGGCGGGCGCGGCGCCGTGCTGCCCCCGGGTGATCCCCTGGCCGCCGCCGAAGCCCTGGCGATCGCCAGCGTCGACGGCCAGGGCCAGGAGGCCCGGGTGCGGTTGGCGGTGGCCCTCTCCCGCAGCGGCCTGGAGGAGCTGGTGGCGGAGGAGGTCGAGGAGGAGACCGAAGCCCGCTGGGATGGCACCGACCAGCGGGTGCGGTGCGAGCGGCTGCGGCGGAGCGGGGCCCTGGTGCTGGAGCGCCGCCCCTGGCCGGACGCCAGCGGGGAGCTGGTGGAGCGAGCCCTGCTGGAGGGTCTCGAACGGCTCGGACTGGAGGTGCTCCCCTGGTGCCGCACCAGCCGCCAGCTGCAGCAGCGCCTGATGCTGGCCCACCAGCACCTGGGGGCGCCCTGGCCCGACCGCTCACCGGAGCGGCTACAGCAGGACCCGGGAGCCTGGCTGGGCCCCCACCTCGGGGGCCTGCGCAGCCTCCAGGACCTGCAGCAGCTCGACCTCTCGGAGATCCTCTGGGGGGATCTGGACTGGTCCCTGCGCAGGGAACTGGATCGGCTGCTGCCCCTCAGCCAGCCGGTGCCGTCCGGCCGCCGGGTGCCGTTGGACTACGGCAGCGGCACGCCGGTGCTGGCCGTGAAGCTGCAGGAGATGTTCGGCTGCCTGGAAGGGCCGACGGTGCTGGACGGCCGGCTGCCGGTGCGGGTGGAGCTGCTGTCTCCGGCGGGACGCCCGGCGGCGGTGACCAGCGACCTGGCCGGCTTCTGGAGCCAGGGCTACGCCGAGGTGCGCCGGGAGCTGCGCGGCCGCTACCCCCGCCACCCCTGGCCCGAGGATCCCCGCCAGGGCGTCGCCAGTGCCCGCACCAAGGCGGCCCTGGCCCGGGAGGCACGCGGGGAGAGTCGCTGAGCGTTGCCTAGGGCAGGCCGTCGAGCAGATGGCCGAAGCCGAAGTGGCGCAGTCCCTCCAGGATGCCCTTGCAGCCATGGGCGCGGGCGCGGTAGGTGCGGGCCAGCCCCGGCAGGGCCCGCACCAGGCCCGGCTCGGCATTGCCCACCATGACGCTCTGCAGGCCGGTCTCGAACATGGCCAGATCGTTGAGGGAGTCCCCCGCGGTGACCACCCGGGCCGGTTCCAGCTCGAGCCACTCCAGCAGGCCCAGCAGGGTGCTGCCCTTGTTGACGCCGGGCGGCAGCACGTCGAGGTACTTGTCGCCGGAGACCAGGCAGTCCACCCCATGGGCCTCGATGGCCGCCAGCCGGCTGGTGTCCAGCCGGAGCGGGTCGATGCCATAGGCCAGGCGCCGGTCGCTGCTGAGGGGCTGGGGGGACAGGCCCGGCACCAGGGCCAGCAGGGGCAGCACCTTTTCCGCCCGTCCCCGCCAGAGGGCCTCGATCGGCTCCAGGGCCAGGGCCAGGGGGGTGAGGCTGGCGCCGCAGGCCACGGTGCAGCCCACATCACCGATCACCAGATGGGGGGGATGGAGTCCCAGGGCGGCCTCCGCAGCCAGCAGCCGGGCGACGGAGCGCAGATCCCTGCCGGTGCTGAACACCTGCAGGACCCGGTGGCGCTGGGAGGCCAGCCAGCGATAGACCCGGCGGCGCGTCGTGACGGACCCCTCCAGCAGGGTGCCGTCGAGGTCGGTGACCAGCACCAGTTCGGTCTCGCTGGGCAGGGGCGCCGCCAGATGGCGCTGGAGGCGGGCCCGGGGCGCCCGCCGGCGGTCCTCCAACCCGGGACCCCAGACGGAGGCAGAGCCAGCTGCCGGCAACGGGCCGGCGCCGGGGCCTGGCACCCGTGGAGGCCTCAGTGCCATGGCCGGGCGCGGCTGTCAACCGTGCAACCCACACCCAGCTTTGTAGTCCCTGCCACTGTCAAGACCACTCCATGTTTCGTTACAGTCAGGGCTCCACCGAGGGTTCCTTCCATGTCTGACGCTTCCCAGCCCCGCTTCGGTTTCGTCAACTTCGCCGAAACCTGGAACGGCCGCCTGGCCATGATGGGCTTCGTGATCGGCCTGGCGACCGAAATTCTCACCGGCCAGGGCATTCTGGCCCAGGTCGGCCTCGGCTGAAGCCCGGCTGTCTCCCCCAGCACCAGCGTCCTTGAAGCCCTTTCAAGACGTAGGCCGCCGGCCCAGCCGGCGGCTTTTTCATGGCTCAGGCAGCTGTCCCAAGCGGTCCTAGGTTGAGGCCCAACCCAGGCAGCGCCCCCCGATGGCCCCGTCCGCCACCGCTCCCCGCTTCTATGTCGGCAACCGGCGCGACGGCGCCCGGCTGCTCAGCAGCGCGCTGGTGATCGCCGGAGCGGGCCTGGTCCGGATCGACCATCCGGTGGGCCGGGCCGTGGCCCTGGTGGCCGGCCTGCTGAGTCTCTACTGGTGGCTCTGCTACCGCCAGCTCAAGCACTGATTCCATGCTCACGGTCCCTGGCAGCAGCGCGTCCCCCCGCCAGCACGACGGCATCCCCCGGTACTCGGTCGCCGAGCTCAACCAGGCCATCGGTGCCCTGCTGGAGCGGGGCTTCGCCCCCCGCTTCCTGCTGGAGGCCACCGTGGGGCGCCCCCAGCAGAAGAAGGGCCATCTCTGGCTGACCCTTGTCGACGGCCAGGCCAGCATCCAGGGGGTGATCTGGTCGTCCCAGCTTCAGAAGCTCAGCTTCGTGCCCCAGGAGGGGGATGGGGTGGTGGTGGTCGGCAAGCTCAACTTCTGGGCGGCGCGGGCCAGCCTCACGGTGCAGGTGCTGGATGTGCGCCCCAGCCTGACCACCGTCCTGCGCCAGTTCGAGCAGGTGCGCAACCGGCTGGAGCCGGAGGGGCTCCTCGACCCGGAGCGGAAGCGACCGCTGCCCCGCTGGCCCCGCCGCATCGCCCTGCTCACCAGCGTGCCCAGCGCCGCCCTGGCTGACATGCTGCGCACCGCCAGGGAACGCTGGCCCGCCACCGACCTGCTGGTGGTGCCGATCCCCGTGCAGGGGAACGTGGAAGCCCAGATCGTGGCCGCCATCGAGAGCCTCGGCGAACAGGCCGACCGCCTCGGCATCGAGGCCCTGGTGCTGGCCCGCGGCGGAGGCAGCCGGGAGGATCTGGCCGTCTTCGACGGGGAGTCCCTGGCCCGCTGCCTGGCGGCCTGTCCCTGGCCCGTCATCTGCGGGATCGGCCATGAGGATGACGTGACCATCGCCGATCTTGTGGCCGACTACCGGGCGGCCACGCCCACGGCCGCCCTGGTGGCCCTGCTGCCGGACCGCAGCCAGATGATCCGGACCCTGGAGCAGGAACGGGGCCATCTGCACCGCACGCTGACGCTGCGGATCGCCTCGGCCCGGCAACGGCTGGGCGCACGCCAGGACCAGCTGCGCCTGCTCCACCCCGCCCGGCTGCTCAGCCAGCGGCGCCAGTGGCTGGCCCAGCGACGGCAGCTGCTGCAGGCGCTCTCGCCGCGCCACCTGCTCGCCCGGGGATTCAGCCTGCTCCGGGATGGTGACGGACGCCTGCTGCGTTCGGTGGCCCAGCTGCAGCCAGGGGAAGGGATCACCGCCGAGCTGGCGGACGGTCGGGTGGCCCTGCAGGTGCGGGCGGTCGAGCCGGACGGCCCCGGTCCCTGAGCCCCAGACCCCCACGTTCTCTCCATCGGATCCGCCGGCACCCCGCCGCGCACTCCCCGCCACTCCTGTCCCCCGTTGCTGCCATGGCCAAGTCCTCGCCCCGATCCAGAGCCTCTGCCCAGCCCGCCGATGACGCCTCCAGCCAGGACGCCGCTGGCGAGGGGAACGACGTGAACGATGTGGCCCAGGATCTGAGCTTCCGGGAAGCCCAGACGGCCCTCGAGCTCTGTCTGGCCCAGTTGCAGGACCAGGACCTGGACGTGGAGTCGATGGCCGGTCTCTATCGGCGGGCGCTGGCCTACGCCGAACGCTGCGAGGCGGTGCTGGCCCGGGTGGAGCAGCAGGTGATGCAATGGGATCCCGGCCAGCCGGACCTGGCCCCCACGCCCTACGCCCCATGAGTGACGACGCCCAGCCCACCCGCAGCGGCCCCGGCGGCATCAGCTGGATCGCCTGGATCTATCTGCTGCTGGCCGTGGCGGGCGGGGTGCTCCCCTGGCTGGCCAATCTGGACTTCATCCGCAGCGAGGGGGCGGCCTTCGATCTGGGACTGTTCATCCGCCAGGCGAACGTCAATCCCGCCGCCCAGTCCCTCTCCAGAGATCTGGCGATCGGGGCGACCGCCGTCACGATCTGGATGGTGCGCGAGAGCCGCCGGCTCGGCATGCGCGGGCTCGTCTGGGTTCTGCTCAGCTGCGTGACGATCGCGTTCGCCTTCGGGGCCCCCCTGTTCCTGCATCTGCGTGAACGCCGGCTGCTGGAGCTGGCCCGACTCAGCACGGAGGCACCGGATCCGGCCGCATGAGACTCAGCGCGTGTCGGGCTCAGGGCTGATCAAGGCTCAGCACGCGTGTCGGGCTCAGGAGCCATCGCCGCCGCGGCCGCCCGTTTCCCCGCTGGCGGTGGCTTCCACATCGACGGCGTCGACGTTGATCGTCACGTCGCGGGCGTCGATCTCCCCACCGGACCCTGATCCCCAGAAGAACGAGCCGGCAGCTTCGGGCGCCCCCGCGTCTGGGCCATCGCCGGGCGTGAAGGAACTGCCGCAGGCCGGGCAGACGTCAGTGCCCAGGCTGGCGAAGCCACAACTGGGGCAGGTGCGCAGGCGACGCCTGAGCAGCTGCCAGCCGATCAGGGCGACCCCTCCCGCCAGCAGCGGCAGGAGCAGAAGGGTCAGGGTGAGTCCGCCGATGACATCGAGCAGCAGGCGGCCGGCCGAGGTGGGCACCAGCAGCAGAGCCGCCGCCACACCGATCCACAACCAGGGAATGCGCCGTTCCATCAGCGCTGGAAGCGTGGATCGTTCTCGATCCAGCGCTCCAGCGCCGCCAGGCCCTCGAGGCCGGCCCAGCCGAGCAGCAGGGCGGCCACCAGCCAGGCCGCCAGAAGGCCGAGGCCGACCAACAGCGGAATCAGCGCCAGGGTGGTGAGACCGATCAGCACCACCGCGCCCACGGCCATGGACACCAGCGCCAGGCTGGCCGGCAGAGGCGGGATCCTGAGGGCAGGCTTGGCCAAGGGTCGATCCAATCAGATCATTCCATCCTGACCCCAAACGGGTCGCTTCTCAGCGTGGCAGAGGTGTCGATGGCCCCCCAGCGGCACCGCCGGAAAGCACCACACTGAAGCACTGGCCGAAATAGAGCACGGCACCCACCAGCCACACCCAGAGCGTCAACAGCAGCACACCGCCCACCACTCCGTAGGCCTGAAAGCGCGCCCCGAGGGCGAGCAGGCTCCTGCCCAGCAGCAGGTTGGAGAGGGTGAGGCTGCCGCTCACCAGCAGGGCCCCGGGAATCAGCGGGCGGAAGGGAATCCGGCGCGACGGCAGCATCCACAGGAACAGCAGGGTGGCGCCGAAACCGATCAGCAGGGAGACGACCAGATCCAGGCCGAAGGACAGGGAGCTGACCCACAGCAAGGGTTCCGGAAGAAAGGCCTGCAGCTGGTCATGAAAGCCCCTGGAGCCGAAGAGCCGCACCGTGCTGAAGAGCTGGTCGACGACGATCAACAGGCCGACGAACAGCAGCAGCACCAGGGCCTTCAGGCGCAGGGCCAGGAAGCGACGCACGTGCTCCTGCCAGCGCAGGTGATCGAAGCCGAAGGGCCGATTCCACCAGAGACGATCGGCCCCGCGCTGCAGGGTGAGATAGATGTTGCTGGCGCTGAGCGCCAGAAGCACCAGGCCGAGGATGCCGGCACCGAAGCCCTGGTTCGTGAAGCGCCTCAAGGTGGCTTCGAAGCCAGGCAGAGCGGAGGCGGGCAGCACCTGGCCGACCAGCACGATCAGCCGATCAAACCGCTCGACATCACGGCCGAGGAGCCGCGAGGCCACGGACAGCGCAATCAGCAGGGCCGGGAAGAACGACTGCAGCGTGTGATAAGCGAAAGCGGCACTCAGGTCCACGCAGTCCGCCCGCAGCCACAGCAGATAGGCCTTCCAGAAAGGACGAAAGCGACGACGCCATGTCACGACAGAACCATCGTCAGGGGGTGGGCTGCAGCCACAAAAAACGCCAACAGAAAAGCCACCCTCCTCGGGTGGCTTCTCCTCATTGCCCCCATAAGGGGGCAGAAGTTTTACCTGGCATCGAGCTATTTTCGCAGGGGGCTACCCCCCAACTATCGTCGCCGCTGCTGCGTTTCACAACCGAGTTCG
>NZ_JAFKRJ010000031.1:0-81793 GCF_019038515.1 Synechococcus sp. CCAP 1479/10
ACGGTTGTTGGTGGAGGTGACCCACTCACAGAACTGGTTCCACACCGAAGCGCCGGAGCGCTGCTGGAGAGTGGCGGTCATGAGTGCATGAAAGAGTGCCTTCGGGCGGAAGCGCAGGCGCGCCGGCCGTGGGCGTAAGGAAGGGCGACGGATCGCCTCACAGCAATGTAACAGACCATTGCGGCGTGTGAGGCGGCGTTCATGAAGAAAGGATGAGCTTCCCGCCTGGCCTGGCCCCCCTGCCGCTGCTAGGAGGTGAGGTGCTCCGGTCATCTCGCCCTGCCGCCGATGGTCTCGCGTTCGTCGCTTCCTCCCCAGCCACTGCGCCGGCGCCTGCGCGGGCCGTTGCCCGCCCTGCTGCTGCTCCCCCTGCTGGCGGCCGGTTGCCAGGGCCTGCCCAATCCCGAGAGCCGCCGCATCGACCAGCTGGAACTCAAGATCCAGCAGCTCGAGCAGCGGCTCAACAAGGCCGACCTGCGTCCCGACACCGCCGATCCGGCCGGCAAGCCCCCGGCCGGCGTGGTCAAGTCGCTGACCCTGCGCACCGACACCGAGGACGACCGGCTGCGCATCTACTGGGCCGACGGCAGCAAGACCGACCTCCCCTGCACCAAGGAACAGACCACCCTCGTCTGCGGATGACCATGACCTCCCCTTCCCTGCGGCCCCTGCTGGGCTGCCTGGCCCTGCTGCTGGCCGTCCCCCTGGTGGGGGCCTCCCCGGCCCGGGCCCAGATGACCCAGGAGCAGGCCTTCCAGCGGGGCCGCGCCGCGAACCTGGCCCGGATGCGGGCCGAGGTGATCAACGGCGGCCTCGGGGTCTACCGGCCAGCGCTCTGCATGTACGAGCGCAGCGGCGGCAACTGCCTGGTGCGCGCCGATGCCGAGGGTTTCCTGTTCCGCTTCTACGGCGGCGCGCCCGGCTGGGCCCAGCTCGGGCTGCCGCCGACCGTGGAGAGCGAGATCCTGATCTCCCCGGATGGCCGCAGCGTCCTGAACGTCCTCTACAACGGCGTGCCCCGCTCCCAGCCCGCCGCCGCCGGCCAGAGCCAGGCTCAGCCCGGGCTCTGAAGCTCCCGGGCCAGGTCAGCCAGGGCCTGGCCCCAGCCCGGCTCCACCGGCCAGGACTCCCGGCGGGTGAGGCTGAGGGCGATGCCCTTCTCGCCGTAGGCCGCCTCGTTGATGAACACGGCCCAGACGGGGCCGATCTCCTGGTCTTCCCGCGGGTGGTAGGGAATCGTGGCGCCCTCGGCCGTCAGGAACAGGGGATCGCCGGCGGCGATCGGCTGCCAGTCGCGGTTCTGGCGCTGGGGATGCACCACCGCCGCCGGGGAGCCGTCGCCATGGCGGGGCAGATCGAGGCTGCCCAGGTGCCGGTGCACCACCAGCCGGTCGGGCTGGCGCAGGGTTCCGCCGCGGGCCTCCGCCAGCACCTCCAGGGCCGCCTCCAGGGCCAGCTGGCTCTGCCGGCAGATCGGTTCCTGGATCACGCCCTGGGGCACCGGACCCACCTCCACCACCAGCCCGCAGGGCCAGCGCTCCACCAGGTAGCCGGTCTGGGCCCGGTCCTGTTCATGCAGGTAGATCGGCAGGCCCAGGCGTCGCTGCAGGCCCGCCGCCAGGGCCAGATCGGCAGGCCGCCGGCCGTAGACCACCAGGCTGCTGCCCATGGCGGCGGTGGTGCTGTGCAGGTCGAGGGCCACCAGGCAGGGGGCGCTGCCGCCGGGCCCGTGGCGGGCCAGCAGCTCCCGGGCCCGCTCCAGCTCCCGGTCCCCCGGCCCGGGGGCGTCCAGGAACTCCGGCACGAAGCTGCGGTTGAGGTCCTGGTCGAGGTAACGCACCCCGGCGGCGTGGGCGGCGGGGTTGCCCAGCACCAGCTCCAGGGCGAGGCCACGGCTCTGCAGCAGGGCCGGGTGCCGTCGCCAGGCCTCCAGCAGCCAGGGCGCGTTGCGCTCGTTGCCGTGGGTGCCCCCCACCACCATCACCCGGCCCGCCACCATCGACTGCTCGCTCAGAGGCCCCAGCCTGGCGCAGAGTCAGGGCATCGAACCGTGATGTCCATGGCCCCGCCCGCTCCGCTGGTGCGCTCCGCCCGGCAGCTCTGGCAGTGCCAGTGGCGCCTGCTGATGGGGGGGCTCGGCCCCGCCGACGGCCAGGGCCGCTACCGCCGGCCGGCCGGGGCCTTCACCGCCCTGCCGCCGCTGCCGGAGGACGCCGCCGAAGCCGGCAGCCACGTGCTGATCGTGGGCCGCAGCTGCCCCTGGGCCCATCGGGCCTGGATCACCTGGAGCCTGCGGGGGCTGGCCCCGATGATCGACACGGTGGTGGTGGTTCCCGATCCGGACGCCGGTCGCTGGCGGTTCAGCGAGCCCTTCGAGGGCTGCGGGACCCTGCTCGAGCTCTACCGCCGCTGCGGCGCCGATCCCCGCGCCCGGGCCACCGTGCCGGCCCTCTATTCGCTGCGAACCGGGACGATCCTGGTGAACGAGAGCGCCCGCCTGATCGAGCTGCTCAATGCCTGGCCCGCTGTGCCCGAAGCTCCGGACCTGGCCCCGCCGGCGGACCTGCCGGCGATCACCGCCTGGCGGGAGCGCCTGCAGGGGGAGGTCAACGACGGGGTGTACCGCTGTGGCTTCGCCCGCAACCAGGCGGCCTACGACGAGGCCGAGGCGGCCCTGTTCGACACGCTGGAGGCCGTCGAGGCCACCCTCGCCTCCAGTGGTGAGGGTGGCGGCTGGCTGTGTGGCGGCCCTGCCCCGAGCCTGGCGGACGTGGTGCTGTTTCCCACCCTGATCCGCATGGAACTGGTCTATGCGCCCCTGTTCGGCTGCAGCCGCAAGCCCCTCTGGCAGCTGCCCCGGCTGTGGGACTGGCGGCGCCGCTTCCACGCCCTCGAGGGGGTGGCCGCCACCTGCTTCCCGACGGCCTGGCGGACCGACTACTTCGGGGCCCTGTTCCCCCTGCACCCCTCCGGCATCGTCCCGGCGGGACCGGACCTGGCCACACTGGTAGGCAGCCCGCCCCCGGCCGCCCCCGGCGCCCCCCTCCGATGAGCAGCACCCTGGCCACCCCGGACGGCGCCGACCCCGTCTTCGAGGGGGTGTATGGCACCTTCTCGATCACCGCCACCGACCGCCGCGAGGTGCTCGGCTACCGGCTGGCCCTCACGGCCGTGGCCCTCGGCCAGCTGGCCCTGCTGGCCCAGTGGCGCCAGCTGGGCCCCGACCTGCTCTGGCCCTGGTTGCTGGTGATGGCGGCCGGGCTGGGCCTGGCCCTGCGCTGGATCCACATCTACCTGCGCCCCCTGCACCGGGCCCTGCAGCTGTTCTGGCTGGCGGGCTGCCTGGGCGGGGTGCTGCTGGCCCTGCGGGCCGGACCGGGCCAGATGCTCCCCGCCCTGGCCCAGCAACCCCTTTGGATCCTGGCGGTGGGGCCCTACTTCGCCGCCCTGGCCGGCATCGGCTTCAAGGAGTTCTTCTGCTTCCAGCGCCCCGAGGCGATCGGGGTCACCCTGCTGCTGCCCCTGGCCCTGCTCGGCCGCCTGGCCGGGGTGCTGAGCCCGGCCACCACCGCCAGCCTGCTGGCCGCCGAGGCCCTGCTGCTGCTGGTGCTCTGCCTGCGCAAGTTCCCCATGCCGGCGGCGGCGGATGTGGGCGACAAGAGCGTCTTCGCCCACCTGGAGCAGCAGCGCCTGGGCCTGGTCGAGAGCGGCGACACCCCATGAGCCTGATCAGCCTGGTGGGGGCCACCAAGGACTTCGGCCTGCGCACCCTGTTCGCCGACCTCGACCTGCACGTGGGTGAGCGGGACCGGCTGGGGCTGATCGGCCCCAACGGCGCCGGCAAGAGCACCCTGCTGCGGGTGCTGGCGGGCCTCGAACCGCTGGATCGCGGCGAGCGTCGCTGCCATGCCCGCACCCGGGTGGTGCTGCTCGACCAGGAGCCCCGGCTGGATCCGGCCCTGACCGTGCTGGAGCAGGTGTTCGCCGGTGACGGGGAAGCCATGGCCCTGCTGCGGGAGTACGCCGGGGTGAGCCACCAGCTGGCCCTCCATCCAGAGGACGACCAGCTCCTGGCCCGCCTCAGCGCCCTGCAGCACCGCATGGACAGCTGCCAGGCCTGGGATCTGGAGCGCCGCTGCCGCGAGGTGCTGGAACGCCTGGGCATCGACGCGGCCCACCAGGAGCGGACGATCGGCGAACTCTCCGGCGGCAACCGGCGCCGCGTCGCCCTGGCGGCCGCCCTGGTGGCCGAACCGGAGGTGCTGCTGCTGGACGAACCCACCAACCACCTCGATGCCGAGGGGGTCGAGTGGCTGCAGAGCTACCTGGATCGCTTCGCCGGCGCCCTGGTGCTCGTCACCCACGACCGCTACCTGCTCGATCGGGTCACCCGACGGATCGTGGCGGTGGATCGGGGCGAGGCCCGCCCTTATGAGGGCAACTACGGCACCTACCTGGCCCTGAAGGCGGCCGAAGAGGAGGCCGAGGCCTCCACCGCCGCCAAGCTCAAGGGAACCCTGCGGCGGGAGCTGGCCTGGATGCGCCAGGGCCCCAAGGCCCGCAGCACCAAGCAGAAGGCCCGGCTGCAGCGCATCGATGCCCTGCTGGAGGCCCCCGCCCGCCAGGGGCGCACCAGCCTGGCGATGGCCGCCACCGCCCGGCGCATCGGCAAGCGGGCGATCACCGCCGAAGGCCTGGCGGTGGCCGTGGGGGAGCGCACCCTGCTGCGGGACTTCAGCTACGACTTCAGCCCCGAGGACCGGGTGGGGATCATCGGGCCCAACGGGGCCGGCAAATCCAGCCTCCTGGAGGTGATCGCCGGCCGCCGCCCCCCCAGCGAGGGCCTGCTGGAGCTGGGGGCCACGGTGAAGCTGGCCTACTTCGACCAGCACAGCGACGTGCTGCTGGCCAAGGACGGCAAGCGCAAGGTGATCGAGGTGGTGCAGGAGGCCGCCAGCCGGGTGCAGGTGGACGGGGTGGAGCTGACGGCCTCCCAGCTGCTGGAGCGGTTCCTGTTTCCCCCCGCCCAGCAGCACCAGCCGGTGGCCAAGCTCTCCGGGGGCGAGCGCCGGCGGCTGCACCTCTGCCGGCTGTTGATCGAGGCCCCCAACGTGCTGCTCCTGGACGAGCCCACCAACGACCTCGACGTGCACACCCTGAGCGTGCTGGAGGACTTCCTCGAGGATTTCCGCGGCTGTGTGGTGGTGGTCTCCCACGACCGCTGGTTCCTGGACCGCACCGTCGACCGCCTGTTCCACTTCGAGGCGGGCCGGCTGGAGCGCTTCGAGGGCAACTACACCAGCTGGCTGGAGCGGCGGGCCCAGGCCCCGGCCACCGCCCCTGGGCAGGCCCCCGGTCCTGCCGCCGCCCTTGAGGCCACCCCGCAGGACGCCAGGCGCGCAACGCCAGCGGCCAAGGCGGCGGCCGGGCCCCGGCGACGCAGCTTCAAGGAGGCCCGGGAGCTGGAGCGCCTGGAGAGCGAACTGCCGGAGCTCGAGCAGCGCCGCCGGGAACTGGAGCAGCACCTGGGGTCCCCCAGCGGCCCGGACTACGCCCGGCTGGAGGCCCTGACCCACGAGCTGGCGGCCCTGGTGGAGCGGATCGCCGCCGCCGAGGAGCGCTGGCTAACGCTCAGCGAGCTGGCAGCCTGAGCGCCGGCGCCGGTGCGGGTGGGGCACTTCCAGGAGCCCCGCCCCATCGGCGATCCGGGGGGGCAGACCACAGACCGGCCCGGCGGGCTCCGGCAGCAGCCAGGGCTGGCGCTGCACCCGGGCACCCCGGGCTTCGTCCTGCTGCATGGCCGTGGGCTTGTAGTCGTCCACGCTGCGGTGGGCCGCCATCTGGTCCCCCATGCGGCGCAGGTAGAGATCCTGGTACCACTGCACCGCGTCGGCCTGGAAGGCCTCCAGGGCCGCCTGAACGCTGGCGAAGCGCTGGCTGACGAGTCCGCTGGGAGCGCACTGTTTCCAGACCAGCACCTCTTCGAAGCCGAGGCCCCGGCGCCACTGGCGCTGCTCCGAGAGGTAGCAGTGGGTTTCGGGACCGTTGATCCAGAAGAGCCGGCCGTGCTCGTCGATGAAATGCCGTTCCCGCCGCTTGCTGATGCGTGTCATGGGCCAACCGGGGCACTGTCCATTCCGCTGCTAGCCACGGAGGACCCTCCACCGCAGCCGCCGGCGCCGGGTTTGCAACGCTCAGGTCCCGGCCGGGGGGTGTGAGGAGACCCACAGGAGACGGCGATCCCCCGGCCCCGACCGTATGGTGTCTGCGGTGAGTTCCGACCCGTGACGGCCGGTTTTTGCATGAAGACGATCGACGATCACATCGAGAAGGACAAAGTCGAGATCGAATCGGCCAAGGCCGACGGCAATCTCGGCAAGGTGCGCCACCTCGAAGAGGAGCTCAAGGCCCTCAACGAGTACAAGGAGCACCACCCCGAGGACAGCCACGACCCCAGCCCCCTGGAGGTCTACTGCGACCTCAACCCCGAAGCGCCCGAGTGCCGCGTCTACGACGACTGATCACGCGACGCTCTCAGATCACTCCACGCCGACCGGGGGTTTCCCCCGCGGGGGCCTGATCAGGTCTCAGGCGATGCCCAGCTGCGCCCAAACGGCGGACAGCAGGGCATCGAGGCCCTGGGATGCCGCCGCCGAGATCACCAGGGGCGGTTCACCGGTGTGGGCCGCTATGGCAGCCACCAGCTCCTCGAGTTCGGTGGCATCACGGAGCTCCATCTTGTTGAGCACCACCAGGCGCGGGCGATCGCTGAGGCCGTGGCCGTAGGCGGCCAGCTCCTCCTCGACCACCAGCAGATCCGCCAGCACATCCTCCGCACCCGCATCGACCAGGTGCAGCAGCAGCCGGGTGCGCTCGATGTGGCGCAGGAACTCATGGCCCAGGCCGGCGCCGCGCGCCGCCCCCGCGATCAGGCCGGGGATGTCGGCGAAGACGGTGCCGTCACCACTCGGGCGCCGCACCACCCCCAGGTTGGGCACCAGGGTGGTGAAGGGGTAGTCGGCGATCTTGGGCCGGGCCGCCGAGAGCACGGCGATCAGGGTGCTCTTGCCGGCATTGGGCAGGCCGATGATCCCCACCTCGGCCAGCAGCTTGAGTTCCAGCTGCAGCAGCCATTCCTCCCCCTCCTTGCCCTCGGTGAACTTCTCCGGCGCCCGGTTGCGGTTGCTGAGGTAATGGGCGTTGCCCAGGCCCCCCCGGCCACCGGCCGCCACCAGCAGCTCCTCGCCGGCGTTGGTGAGATCTCCCAGCAGGATGCCGGTGCGGCAGTCGCGCACCTCCGTGCCGCAGGGCACCCGGATCGTCAGGGTGGAGGCACTGGCCCCGCTGGAGCGATTCGGTCCGCCGCGGCGGCCATCGTCGGCGGCGAACAGGCGCCGGTACTTGAAATCCAGCAGGGTCTGGAGGTTGGCATCGGCGACGAGGAGCACGTCACCGCCGCGGCCACCGTCGCCACCGGAGGGCCCGCCTGCGGGGACGTACTTCTCACGACGGAAGGCCACGATGCCGTCGCCGCCGCGGCCGGCGCGCACGGCGATGCGGGCCTGATCGATGAACTGCAAGGAAGGGGTTCGGCCGGGGCTCGGATGAGGAACAACCCTAGGATCCCCCGGTTGCACCCCTGGTTTGGCCGAGGTCCGCTTCGAGAAGGTCGGCAAGACCTACCCGCCCCGTCGCGGCGGCAGCCCGGTGGAGGTGCTGCGCCAACTCGACCTGCACATCCAGGACGGTGAATTCCTGGTGCTGGTGGGCCCCTCGGGCTGCGGCAAGAGCACCCTGCTGCGGCTGCTGGCCGGGCTGGAGGCCACCACCGCGGGCGAGATCTACGTGGGGGAACGCCCCGTGAGCCGGCTGCGGCCGGCCCAGCGCGACGTGGCGATGGTGTTCCAGAGCTACGCGCTCTATCCCCACCTGAGCGTGGCCGACAACATCGGCTTCGGCCTGCGGCGCAGCCGCCACCGAAGCCTGCCCCAGCAGCTGCAGGACAGCCTGCACCGGGCCACCCGAGGCCTGCCGGCCCCCCTGCGGATCGACTCCGAGCGGGAGCGCCGCATCGCGGCGCGCATCGACGAGGTGGCCGCCACCCTGGAGCTGGAGCCGCTGCTGGAGCGCCGGCCCAAGGAGCTCTCCGGCGGCCAGAAGCAGCGGGTGGCGCTGGGCCGGGCCATCGCCCGTCAGCCGGCGGTGTTCCTGATGGATGAGCCCCTCAGCAACCTGGACGCCAAGCTGCGCACCGGCACCCGCACCCAGATCGTCGAGCTGCAGCGGCGCCTGGGCACCACCACCCTCTACGTCACCCACGACCAGGTGGAGGCGATGACCATGGGTCACCGCATCGCCGTGCTCAACGAGGGCCGGTTGCAGCAGCTGGGCACCCCGATGCAGCTGTACCAGTGGCCGTCCAACCTGTTCGTGGCCCAGTTCATCGGCAGCCCGGCCATGAACCTCCTGCCGGTGGAGGTGGCCGGCTCCGCCCAGCTGCTGCTGGGGGGGCGGCGTTTCCCGGTGGAGGGTCCGATGGCCGACCTGCTGGGCGACTGGATCGGCCACCGGATCACCGGCGGCCTGCGGCCGGAGCACCTGCGGCTGGCCCCGGCCACCAACCGCAACCTGGCGGCGGAGGTGAGCCACTGCGAAGCCCTGGGCAACGAGCTGCTGGTCACCTGCCGGCTGCTGGAGGGCAGCCACCTGGTGCTGGTGCGGGCCACCCCGGACCAGAGCGTGACCGTGGGCCAGACCGTGCATCTCGATGTCGAGCCCACGGGCTGGCGCCTGTTCGACGGGCTGGGATCGGCCCTGCTGCCGCCCGAAGCCACCACCCCACCGCCGCGGCAGGAACCCCAGCTGCCCGCCATCAACCACTGAGCCATCAGCCAGCGAGGCGCTGGCAGGGCCTCACTTCACCCAGATGACGCTGCAGCCGGGGCCCCCATCCCCCTGATCGGCATCGCTGACCCGCTCCACCCAGGCCAGGCCGGACAGCCAGTCCCGCAGGCCCCGCTTCAGCTTTCCTGTGCCGATGCCGTGGATCACCCACACCGGCCCGTTGGCGCCCCGCAGGCGCTCCTCCACCGCCGCCTCGGCCTCGTGCACCCGCAGACCGCGCACGTCCACCGTGTTGCCCTCGGTGCGCACCTCGGGCCCGCGGCTGCCCGGGGAACGGCGGCTGCGGATCCGCACCTGGGGCGGCGGCTCGGGGGGCGCCGGCTTCTCGCCGTGCAGCCCCTCGATGCCGGCCAGTTCCACCGTCAGCCGCAGCACGCCGCAGCGGACGGTGAGCTCGCTGCCGTCGTCGGAGATCGCCAGCACCTCGGCGGCCTTGCCCAGGGCCAGCAGCCGGATGCGGTCGCCGGCCTTGGGCCGCCAGCCGCCGTGGTCACGCCGCTCCGGCAGGGGCCGGTGCTGCTGCTCGAGGTGCCGCAGCCGCTGGCCGGCCTGGCGGGCCGTCTCGCCGGCCACCCGCCCGCCGACGCGCACCTCCTGGCCCACTGAGCGCAGCCGCCGGATCAGGCGCCGCACCTCCCCCTGCCCCTCCCGGATCGACAGCTCCAGCCGCTGGCGGCGCTGCTCCTGCAGTTCCGCCGACTGCTCCTTCTGCTGCGACCAGCGCTGCAGCAGTTCCTCGTGCAGCAGCTCGGTGCGGGCCAGCAGCGCCGCCGCCGCCTCGGCCGCCTCCTGCTGGCGCTGGCGCCCCTGTTCCAGCCCCTCGATCACCCGATTCACATCACCCTCGCCGCCCGGCTCCAGCTGGGCAGCGGCCGCCGCCAGCACGGCTGGGTCGAGCCCCAGGCGGGAGGCGATCGCCAGGGCGTTGCTGCGGCCGGGGATGCCCCACTGCAGCCGGTAGGTGGGCGAGAGGGTCTCCACGTCGAAGGCCACCGAGGCATTCTCGAAGCGGGGATCGGCGTACTTGAGCGCCTTGAGTTCGCCGAAGTGGGTGGTGGCGACGGTGAGGCGGGCGCGATCGGCCAGGTGGCGCAGCAGGGCGGCCGCCAGGGCGCTGCCCTCGGTGGGATCGGTGCCGGCCCCCACCTCATCGAGCAGCACCAGAGATGCCGGGTCCTGGGGCAGGGCCCCCAGAATGCGGGCGATGCGGCGGATGTGGCCGCTGAAGGTGGAGAGGTTCTGCTGCAGCGACTGCTCGTCGCCGATGTCGGCCAGCACCTGGCCGCACCAGGGCAGCCGGGGGGTGCCGGCGCAGGGCAGGAACAGGCCGGCGCGGGCCATCAGGGCCGCCAGCCCGAGGCTCTTGAGGGTCACCGTCTTGCCGCCGGTGTTGGGGCCCGTGATCGCCACCACCCGCAGCTCCGGGCCGACCCGGATGGTCACGGGCACCACCGGCCGACCGCCCTCGCGCCGTTCCTGCCAGAGCAGCAGGGGGTGGCGCAGGTCGATGAGCTCGAAGGGGGCGTCGGCCGAATCGGCCAGCTCGGGCCGCACCGCCCCCAGCCACTGGCCGTAACGGGCCCGGGCCAGGCCCGCATCGATCCGCACCAGCACCTGCTGGAGGTGGTCGAGGGGTTCGGCCTGCTCGCCCACCAGGGCGCTGAGTTCGCTGCGCACCTGGCGCTCCAGCTCCCGCTCCTGGCCCTCGGCATCGCGGATGCGGTTGCCCAGGGGAATCACCGCCTGGGGCTCCACGTACACCGTGCTGCCGGAGGCGGAGCTGTCGTGCACCAGGCCGCCCACCTGGGCGGCGGCCCCGGCCTTCACCGCCAGCACCGGCCGGCCGCCCCGCTCGCTCACCACCGTGTCCTGGAGCAGGGAGGCGTAGCGGCGCACCAGCTCCTGCAGCCGGTCGCGCCGCTCGCCGCGCAGGGCCAGCAGCTGGCGCCGCACCGCCTCCAGGGGGCCACTGGCCCGGTCCGCCACCCGGCCGCCCTCCTCCAGGCAGAAATGCAGCCGCTGCTCCAGCTCCGGCAGGGTGCGCAGTTCGGCCACCAGGGCCGTGGTGACGGGACGCAGCTCCGGGTCCTCGATCTGGCGCCGCAGCCGCCGCGCCGTCGCCAGGGTGGCGGCCAGCGCCAGCAGCTCCTCACCGCCGGCGCAGCCGCCCTTGGCGCAGAGGGCCACCGTGGCGGCGATGTCGCCGGCCCCCTGCAGGCTCAGGCCCCCCTCGCAGAGGCCGTCGAGGGCCAGCAGCTCGGTGGTCTCCAGCAGCAGGCGGCGGCTTTCGGCCGGATGGTCGGGCAGGCCGAGGCCGGCGCAGTGGCGGCGGCCGGCGGCGGTGGCGGCGAAACCGGCCAGGTGCTCGGCCAGCCGGGGCCACTCCAGCAGCTCCAGGGTGTCCTGGTGGATCTCGCTCACAGGGGCTGCGCTCACCCCGCCGGTGCCAGGGAGGTGGAGGTGGAGATGGGGGCGGGGGCAGGGGCGGGGATGGCGGCGGCGCCCACGTTGGAGGGGATGCCGGCGGCGGGCTCATAGAGCATCTCCAGCCAGTTGCCCTCCGGATCCTGCAGATAGAAGGAGGCGGTGCCGTCGCGGTGGTCGTGCACCGGCCCCACCCGGTGGCCAGCCGCCTCGAGCCGGTCATGCACGGTCTGCACCTCGGCGCGGTCGCTGAAGTGGAAGGCGAAGTGGGGCCCGGCGGCGGTGTAGCTGGGGCTGAGCAGGGCGATGCCGTCGCCGTTGGCGGGCGACTGCATGTAGGCCCAGTCCTGGGCATCCCAGGTGAGGCGCAGCCCCAGCCCCTCGTAGAAGCGCTTGGCACGCTCCATGTCCTGGACCCGCACCGCCACGTGGCCGAGACGCGTCATGGGAGGGGGCAGCGACGGTTCATCGCACCATTCAAGCGGTGCGGCTCAGCCGTCGCGCAGCCACTGGGCGGCGTCGCAGGCGTGGTAGGTGAGGATCAGGTCGGCGCCGGCCCGCTTGAAGCAGAGCAGGGTTTCCAGCACCACCGCCCGCTCGTCGATCCAGCCCCGCTCGGCGGCGGCCTTGACCATGGCGTACTCGCCGCTGACGTTGTACGCGGCGATGGGCAGCTCGCTTTCGCCCCGCAGGCGATGGATGACGTCGAGGTAGGCCAGGCCCGGCTTGACCATCAGGATGTCGGCCCCCTCCTGCTCATCGAGCAGGGCTTCGGTGAGGGCTTCGCGGCCGTTGGCCGGATCCATCTGGTAGGTGCTCTTGTCCTTGGGGATGGGCTTGCTGCTCACCGCCCGGGGGGCCGAATCCAGCGCCTCGCGGAAGGGGCCGTAGTAGGCGGAGGCGTACTTGGCGGTGTAGCTGATGATCCCGACGTGCTCGAAACCCTCCTCATCGAGGGCCTCGCGGATCGCCCCCACCCGGCCGTCCATCATGTCGCTGGGGCCGATCAGATCCGCGCCCGCCCGGGCCTGGGCCACCGCCTGGCGGCAGAGCAGGCTGATGGTCTCGTCGTTGAGCACCACCCCTTCGGCACTGACGATGCCGTCATGGCCGTCGCAGGAATAGGGATCGAGGGCCACATCGGTCATGATCGCCATGGCCGGATGCTCCTGCTTGAGCCGCCGGATCGCCCGGGGAATCAGGCCGCCCTCGTTGAAGCACTCGCTGCCGTCCTCGGTCTTGAGGCCGTCGGCCACCTTGGGGAACAGCACCACGCAGCGGATGCCCAGGTCCCAGGCCCGGCCCACCTCCGCCACCAGCCCCTCCAGGCTCCAGCGCTGGGCGCCGGGCATGGCGCCGATGGGCTCGTTGGACGCGCCCTCGTGGACGAACAGCGGATAGATGAAATCGGCGGCACTGAGCTGGAATTCCCGCACCATGGCCCTCAGGGCCGGCGTGCGACGCAGCCGGCGGGGCCGATAGGTGAGCTCCATGGGGCAGATCTGACTGGCCGGATCCTACGGAAAGCCCTTCCGGCACTTGGACCGCGAAGGGCCGCGGCCCTCAGAGCAGGGCGGCGCTGATCCAGTCCTGGCGGGGGTCGACGCTGCGGGCCTGGCGCAGCTGCTCGAGCAGGTCCCGCTCCCGGGGGCTGAGGCTGTCGGGCAGCTTCAGGGTCGGGGTGAACAGCAGGTCGCCCCGGCCGTCCTTCACCGGCCAGCCCTTGCCCTTGAGCCGCAGGCTGCGGCCGAGGGTCATGCCGGGGGGCACCTGGATGGTGGCTTCGCCATCGGGGGTGGCCACGCGCACCTCGCCCCCCAGGGCCAGTTCGTCGAGGCTGAGGGGAAGCTCGGCCCGCAGCTGGTCGCCATCGAGGCGCCAGACGGGATGGGGCTGGAGCTTGAGGGTGAGATAGAGATCGCCGCGGCGGCCGGTGCCGGGCTGCAGGTTGCCCTTGCCCTTCAGCCGCAGGCGGCTGCCGTCCTTGACGCCGGCGGGGATGCGCACCTGCACCCGCTCCTCGTTGACAGCCAGGGTGCGCTCACAGCCGCGGAAGGCATCGGCTACCGGCAGGCTGATGGTGGCCTCGGCATCGAGTTGCACCTGGGTGGAGCGCTCGGCGCCGGCACCACCGAAACCGGAGCCGAAGCCACCGGGGAAACCGCTGCCGAAGCCGAAGCCGCCGGGGGCGCCGGCCGCGGCGCCGCCACCGAAGCGTCCCAGCAGATCGTTGATGAAGTCGTCGAAGTTGCCGTAACGGCCGAAGTCGACATCGACCCCGGGGGCGCCACCGCCGCCGCCCATCTGGTTCCAGTACTGGCCGAACTGCTCGTAGCGGCGGCGCTTCTCGGGATCGGAGAGCACTTCATAGGCCTCGCTGATCTCCTTGAAGCGGGCCTCGGCGGACGCATCACCGGGATTCACATCCGGGTGGTACTGGCGGGCGAGCTTGCGGAAGGCCCGCTTGATGCCATCGGCATCGGTGCCCCTCTCGAGACCCAGAACCTTGAAATAGTCGCGGTAACCATTCACGCTCATCTCGTCACGCTCATGTCGCCAGGGCGCCCGTCACCGTCGAACCTGGAAATTGTCCCAGTCCCGCCGCTGAATTCACAGGCCCGGGCAGGGCGGAAGCCCGTACGGCAGAGGGGTACGGCCGCTGGGCACGACTCTGGGGGCGGCCTAGATTTCCGGCCTCGCCGACCCGCCGATGCTCCCCCTTTCCCCACCCCGGCCGCTCCGGAAGCCTTCGGCCCCGGCGCTGCTGCTGCTGGGCGGACTGTCCGCCCTGGCGGGGGGCCTGCTGAGCTTCAGCCCTCCCGCCCACGGCGGCCAGGCCGGCGGCTCCACCACCCCCACCCTCGGTGAGGCCCTGGCCCCCTCCGGCGGCGAGCAGCTGGCGCTGACGGAGCACCTGAGGCGGATCGGGGCCGTGTTCTACGGCGCCTGGTGGTGCCCGGCCTGCTTCCGCCAGAAGAGCCTCTTCGGCCAGCAGGCGGGGGACCGGCTGCCCTACGTGGAGTGCGACAAGACCAGCGAGGGCCGGGAACGCTGCCAGGCGGCGGGCATCAAGGCCTACCCCACCTGGGTTCTGGGCACCAGCCGGGTGGAGGGTGTGCAGACCCTGCAGGAGCTGAAGCGCTGGAGCGGCTTCACCAAGACGCCGGGAACGGGTACCCCCTGAGGGCGGGAGCGGAGCAGCGAATCACCCGGAAAACCACGTGTCCACTGACACACAGATGTCGAGGCACGAGGTAGACGGCATGAATGAATTTGGTAGAGTCCGTAAACCAGTTCCGCAGAACACTGAAACCCGTTCGAAGCCAATCTCCTCTCCCCAGGGACATGAAGGAGTCAAGACTTCCCGCTCGAGAACCCAAGTTTTCAGCGCCCTTTTTTCAGATTCTCATTAAAGTCGAGGTGTATTTTCAGGATCATTGCTATTCCGGCCATCTCTGGGATGTGAGCCGTTCCGGCGCCTGCATCCGCAGCTTTCAGGAGGTCCCCATGGGAACCCCCGCCCAGATTCGCTTCCACGATCCCAGCGACGAGGAGATCATTGAAGCCAGGGGCGAGCTGATCTGGATGAACCAGCTCAGGGGTGCCCACTACTCAGGGCTCAGGTTTGAAGAGGGTTTCGACATTTCCAAGACTTTTCTCAGACTGCTGATCAAGGCGGAGGACCTCTGATGCCGCCAGTCCGATCTTCCGTGGGCGGATGGATGTCCAGTCATGACTGGCGCCGGGGTGAGTCACATCCAGTCATCGAAGCCCGCAGCAACCACAGCGGTGAAATCCATACGATCCGGTGGTCCCAGTCGCTTGACGACAAGCAGCCATGAACCTGCTCCATCACAGCCTCGCCGCCAGCCTCCTGCTCGGCACGGTCGCCACGCCGGTGCTGGCCGATTCCTCCGATTCCCTCAAGGGCAAGATCCAGTCCGTCGATGCCGGCCGACGCTCCTTTGTCGTCGGGGGGCAGACGCTGCTCACCAATGCGTCCACGGACTACGACGATGGCCTGAAGGCCTTCGCCGATCTGAAACCGGGGATGGAGGTGAAAGTGGAGCACTCCCAGCGTGGGGGCACCCGTTTCGCGAAGGAGATCGAGCTGGACGACTGAGGCCTCCCGGCCTGAGCCGCCCGCCTCGTCAGCGCCGATACATCCCGGCGCCCGGCGCCCCGTAGCCAAGCCCGGGGCGAACCCCGGCCCCGGAGGCCGGCCCGCCGAGGCCACCGGGATTACCCTCCGGCCCCCGCTCCAGGCCCGCTCCGGCCTCACCAAAACCGGCCCCCGGCAACACCCCGGCGCCGGAGGCCGGCCCACCCGCACCGCCGGCACCGGCGCCGGGGGCCACCCCCACGCCGGAGGCCGGCCCGCCGAGCCCGCCCGGGTTGGGCCGGGCCTGGCTGGCGCCGGGGAGGGCCAGGGCGATGGCCACCACCGCGACGGCCGGAACGATGAGGAGCTGGCAGCGTTTCATCGCCGGTCATGCGCAGGAGTCCTCGTCCTAGCAAGGTCGGGACGCCTTGCCGCCGAAGGCACGGGTGGGGCCAACGGGGGCTCCTACAGTCGCCGTTTGGGCCCTGGCAGGTCATGAACCCAGCCCTGCAGGCCATGAACGGCGCCCTGCGGGTCCTGCTGCTGACGCTGCCGCTCAGCCTGCTGTCGGGCTGCGTCCTCGCTCCGGAGGAACTCAGGGGAACGGCCTACCTCGCCATCAGCGTCGAAGGCGACCAGCCGCTGACCAAGGCGATCCTCCAGGAGGAGGTCCTGCAGGCGCAGGCGATCGTGGCGGCCTTTCGCCAGCTGCACCCCCACGTGGCGATCGAAACCAACCTCCTGCGGGAGAGCGCCTTCCTCGAGGAGGTGCGTCGCCGGCAGGCCGCAGGCTTCGGCCCCGATCTGATGCTGGTGGCGGGCTCCACCGCCCACGCCCTGGTGGAGGCCGATCTGGCCCGTGGCCTCCAGCTGCCCCAGGCCACACGCCGCCAGGTGGACGCCGATTCCCTGCAGCGGCTGGAGATTCCGCCGCGGGGTCTGGCGGGCCTGCCGATTCTGAGGCGACCGCAGCTCGCCTGCTTCAACCGCACGCGCCTGGCCGCCAGCCCGACCAGCACCGACGACCTGCTCAGAGCGGCCCGCGGGGGACTGCGGGTGGGGCTGGCGGTGGAATCGCGCAGCCTCTTCTGGAGCACGGGTCCCCTGGGGGCGGATCGGGCGATCATCGCCGCCGCCGCCGGGCGTCCCCTGGCGGCCGGCGAACGGGAGGGGCTGCAGCGGTGGCTGGCCTGGCTCTCGGCCGCCAACTTCAACCAGCAGGTCTTCATCGAGCCCGACCAGGAAGCACTGGTGCAGGGTCTGCTGGAGCGGCGCCTGGACTGGATCCCCTGCAACAGCGGCAACCTCAGCCGGCTGCGCCGCAGCCTGGGGACCTCCCTCGGGGTGAGCGACCTGCCCGGCGGACCCTACGGGCCGCCCACCCCGATCACACGGTTGCGGGTTCTGGCCTTCGGCACGGACTCCACCGCCCGGCAGCGGCGCGTGGCGGAGGCGCTGTCCGTGTTTGCGCTGAACCCCTGGATCCAGAGCACCCTGACCACCGACAACCAGGACATGCTGCCCACCAATCGCTTCGTCCCGCCCTCGGCGCTGCACACCCCCGTGCTCAAGGCGATGCAGCGGTCGGTGCGGCAGGCCGACGCCAGCGACGCCATCGCCCGGCTGCTGCCCGCCGGCGATCCCCGCGACCGCGAGCTCACGCGCCTGGTGACGGCGGTGGCCTTCGGCGAGATCACGGCGGCGGAGGCCACCGGGGCCGTGGTCCGGGCCCTGGCTCCCAGGCCATGAACGACCTGCTCGGCCAGATGATCGGCTGGCTGCCGATGCTGGGCCGGCCCCAGGTCCTCCTCCAGCTCGCCCTGGTGGCCCTGGCCGTGGCGGTCAGCCGTCTGGCGGGCCGCCGCTGCGGGCCGGCCGGCAGCTCAAGGTGGCTGGCACTTGCCGCCACGGGGATGGTGGGTGGCCTGGGCTGGGGCCTGCTGACCATCGCCCGCCAGCCGACGGCCCTGGCCGTCCTGCTGATCACCCTCGTGGCCAGTCTGCAGGTGTCGGAGCTGGTGCTGCATCGGGCCGAGCGCTGGCTTCCCGAGGATCAGATTCAGCCGCTGCGCCATCTGCTGATCCGGCCGTTCCTGCTCGCCGGACTGCTGTGGACCCTGATTGAGCAGCTGGACACCCGCGCCGAGCTGGCCCTGATCCCCCTGGGCCGCTGGATGGGCGCCAGTGTGAATGTGGGCGACATGACGCGACTGGTGGTGGTGCTTTACCTGCTGCTCGTCGCCTCAGGACCGCCGTCGCTGGGGGTGGCCTGGCTGCTGAAGCGGTGCTTTGCCCTGGAGCGGGTGAGTGCGCGCGCCATCGGACTGATGGTGCGCTACGCGGTGATCAGCCTCGGAACCGTGGCGCTGCTGGAAACGATCGGCTTCAACAGCACCGCCCTGCTGGCCATCGCCGGGGGGCTGTCGGTGGGCCTCGGCTTCGGCGTCAAGGAGGTCTTCGGCAACTTCGTCAGCGGCCTGTGGCTGCTGTTCGAAGGCTCCCTGCGGCCGGGCGACATCATCGCCCTGGATGGCGACTTCTGCGAGGTGCGCCGTCTCGGCCTGCGGGCCACCCGGCTCTGGCGTGACCGTGACAACGCCGAGCTGGTGATCCCCAACCAGACCTTCTTCAACTCCAGCACGGTGGAGTTCAGCGTCGGCCGCACCCGCTTTCTCACCCAGATCGCGATCAGCGTCGATGCTGGCCAGCCCGCGGGCACGATCCTGGCCCTGCTGGAGGAGATCGCCGCCGCCGTGCCGGGCGTGGAGATCCACCCGCCTCCGAAGGCCTACCTGCAGGGGGTGGGGGACCGCGGCGGCGATTACGTGGTCAAGTTCTGGATCCACAGCCCCTTCGCCAACCGGAGGATCTGCAGCGCCGTCGTCGCGGCGGCCATGGAGCGGTTCCGGGCGCTGGGCATCGAGCTGCCCTACCCCCATCTGATCGTGGAGCGCGCCAGGACTGAGCCGCCCGGGCGAGGCCCCGGATGATGGGAAGGGCCCTTCCAGGCCCCATGGGTCATTTGGGTGACAAGGCTGACCTCACCCCGTCTCCGTTAAGAGTGTCAGGCAGCCACGGGGGCGGCTTGACGGGAGAAACGAACGATGTTGTTCGCTGTTACGGGTTCGCTCTTACCGAGCAGGCTTCAGTCACCCTCCTCATGCCCCGTCGAAACCATTGCAGCCCCGGGATGACGCACCGCCTGCGGGGCGGTGGGTCGGGGGAATGGAGCTGAGCGGAATCGAACCGCTGTCCGAGACACTGGTGTGGACCACCTAGTTCGTCCGAAGACGAGCCTGTTCATCCTGCCACCTCCCCGCCAGCGCAGCCGCGGCCACAGGCGGTGGGCATCCCCGTACAAGGGGACCGTCAGCCAGCAGCATGGGGCGATGGCCAGCCCCTCCCGCTTCGACGTCATCGCCGTGGTTCCCCCGGGGCTGGAGGAGCCGGCGGCGGCGGAACTGACGGCCCTGGGCGCCCATGAGGTGCGCCCCCTGCGGCGCGCCGTGGGCCTGCGGGCCGATGCGGCCACCTTCTACCGCCTGCACCTGCAGGCCCGGCTGCCATTCCGCTTCCTGCGCCAGCTGGCCCGCTTCCCCTGCCGCGGCCGCGAGGAGCTCTACGACGGCGTCCAGCACGCCGCCGACTGGGAGCGCTGGCTGCCGCCCCAGCTGAGCTTCCGGGTGGAGGCCAGCGGCAGCGTGCCCGGCCTCACCCACAGCCACTACAGCGCCCTGCAGGTCAAGAACGCCCTGGTCGACCGCCAGCGCCAGGCGTGGGGGTCGCGCTCCTCGGTGGACCTGGACGATCCCGACCTGGTGCTGCACCTGCACCTCAGCCCCGGCCGGCCCGGCGGCAGCGGCCCCGAGGCGGTGCTGAGCCTCGATGGCGGCGGCGCCAGCCTGCACCGGCGCGGCTACCGGGCCGCCATGGGCCTGGCCCCCCTCAAGGAGAACCTGGCCGCCGGCCTGATCGCCCACACCGGCTGGGACGGGACGGTGCCCCTGGCCGATCCCTTCTGCGGCTCCGGCACCCTGCTGATCGAGGCCGCCTGCCACGCCCTCGGCCGTGCCCCCGGCCTGGAGCGCAGCTTCAGCCTGGAGCGCTGGCCCGATTTCGATGCCGCCCTCTGGCAGCGGGAACGGCAGGCCGCCCAGGACCTGGCCCGCAACAGCCTCCCCGATGGGGCGCCCCTGGCGACCGTGGTGGGCATGGAGCGGGATCCGGCGGTGCTGGCCATGGCCCGCAGCAACGCGGCGGCGGCCGGTGTGGCCGACTGGGTCGAGCTGCAGGAGGGGGACTGCCGCGATTTCCGCCCCCCGGAATCCCCCGGGGTGCTGGTGTGCAACCCGCCCTACGGCGACCGGCTCGGTGCCGACGACGACCTGGAGGCGCTCTACGGCGACCTGGGTCGGATGGTGAAGGAGCGCTGCGGCGGCTGGACCCTGTGGCTGCTGAGCGGCAACCCCGCCCTGACGGGGGCCCTGCGGATGAAGGCCAGCCGCCGGGTGCCGGTGAGCAACGGCGGCATCGACTGCCGCTGGCTCCGCTACGACATCCGCTGAAGCGCACGCGGGCCCCGTTGCGTCAGCAGCGCTGCTAGCGGTGGGTTCTGCCTCCGCCACCGCCAGAGCCATGGCCTCACTCTTTGAAGCCCTCAAGCAGGACGTGCTGGCCGTGGAAAAGGATCCGGCCCTCGACACCGGCCAGGCCACGATGGCCCTCGTGCAGGAGTGGCTGGCCAGCCACGAAGCCGAGATCAGCGCCCGCAAGCTGGCGGCGCCGACGGAGTTCAACGGCACGCTGATGCAGTGGTTCCACTGGTACAGCGACGGCGACGGCGGCCACTGGCGGCGGCTGCGCCAGGAGGCACTGGCCCTGGCCAGGGCGGGCATCACCGCCCTGTGGCTGCCGCCGGCGGGCAAGGGGGGAAGCGTGTGGGACGTGGGCTACGGCACCTACGACCTGTTCGACCTGGGCGAATTCGACCAGAAGGGCACGGTGCGCACCAAGTACGGCACCAAGCAGGAGTATCTGGAGGCCATCGAGGCCTGCCACGCCGCCGGGATGCAGGTGTACGCCGATGTGGTGTTCAACCACAAGCTGAACGCCGACGAGCAGGAGCAGTACCGGGCCACGCCCTACGACCCCGCCGACCGCAACCGGCCCCTTGGGGAGGAACGCACGATCAGCGCCTGGACCCGCTTCCGTTTCGATGGCCGCGGCGATCGCTATTCGTCGATGCAGTGGCACTGGCATCACTTCGACGCGGTCGATCACAACACGCTCGATCCGGGATTCCGGGCCGTCTGGCGCACCCAGGGCGCCGGCTTCGAGGGCAACGTCGATCTGGAGAAGGGCAACTACGACTACCTGATGGGCAGTGACCTCAACGTGAACCATCCGGAGGTGCGCGGTGAGCTCAAGCACTGGGGCCGCTGGAGCCTCGACCACGTGGGGGCGGACGGCTTCCGGCTCGATGCGATCAAGCACATCGCCAGTGATTTCTTCCTCGACTGGATCAGCGACCTGGAAAACCATGCCCAGCGTGATCTGTTCGTGGTGGGTGAGTACTGGACCTACAACATCGAAAGCCTGCACTGGTACGCGGCCAACACCGGCGGCCACATGAGCCTGTTCGATGCGCCGCTGCACATGAACTTCCACCAGGCCAGCCGCAGCGGGGGCAACTACGACATGCGCCGGCTGCTCGACGGCAGCCTGATGCAGCAGCTGCCCCTGCTGGCGGTGACCCTGGTGGACAACCACGACACCCAGCCGCTGCAGGCCCTGGAGTCGGTGGTGGAGGCCTGGTTCAAACCCCTCGCCTACGCCGTGATCCTGCTGCGTGACCAGGGCTATCCCTGCATCTTCGGTGCCGATTACTACGGCGCCGAGTACACCGACAGGAAAGACGGCCAGGAGTACCGGATCGTGCTGCCCAGCCACCGCTTCCTGATCGACCGCTTCCTGCTGGCCCGCGGCCACTGCGCCTACGGGCCCCAGTACGACTACCTCGACCACGACAACACCATCGGCTGGACACGCCTGGGCACCCCGGGCCACCCCCGGGCCATGGCGGTGCTGATGAGCGACGGGCCCGCCGGCCACAAGTGGATGGAGGTGGGCAAGCCCCACACCACCTTCCGCGACCTGACCGGCCACATCCAGATGCCGATCACCACCAACGGCGACGGCTGGGCGGAATGGCACTGCCCGGGGGGGGCGGTGTCGGTGTGGGTGGAGGAGGCGTCGCTGGCGGCGATGGGAGTGGCTCTCTGACCCCGGGGGTCTGGCCTGCCCAGGGCGGGCTGGGGCCCCGGCGGCTACCGCAACACCCGCCCCATCAGCAGCTGGGGCTCGACGCTCTCCACCCCCTCCAGCTCCCACAGCCGCGCCACACACCCCAGGGCATCGGCCACGCGGCCACTGCGGGCCCGCAGCCAGGCGGCCTCGGGGGCATGGTCGGGGGCGGCGGCGATGCGGCAGCCCGCCTGCTCCAGGGCGGCGCGGTGGGCCAGCGCCGATTCCCCCGGCCGGAAGCGGATGAAGAGCTGGCCGGTGGGCACGGCCAGCTCGCCACTCCCGGGCTGGGCAAAGACCGGGCTGAGCGACTGGCCCGTCGCCAGGGGGCCGGCGGGGACTCCGGGCAGCACGGCGATGGCTTCGGGTTCGAACAGCAGCACCGCCTCGGCTGCCGGCAGGGGCTCCCCGTGCAGGGCGTACCAGGCGGGTTTCTGCTCGAACACCACCGGCCGCTCCACGCCGACGAGGATCTGCCGGGGGAAATCGTCGAAGGACGTCGCGGGGCCCATGGTCACCTGGCGGCCGCTCCGCTGCTCCTCCACGCTATCCAGCCACACAGCAGCGCCAGGGGGTCTCACCTCTGAAGAAGGGTGAAGAATCCCCCGGCCTGTGTCGGCAGATCACGTCCTGTTCCGCCGGCTTGAATTCGCCAGCTGATGCGCGGAGAGTGATCGCCGCAGCGAGGACACCGCGATGGTTCAGGTTCGCTATGGCGGCAAAGATGCGGCCCCTTACGCCCTCGATGTCAGCGACAATCACCTCGTCGTCCGCACCCTCAACCGCCAGGCGGTGATGCCGGAGCGGCCCTTCGAAGTGGCGCCGGTCAGCGCCGAGGCGCACCGGATCCTGGCCCAGTTCGAGTGCCTGACGCGCTTCCGCGAAGCGGGGGTCGAATTGTTGAGTACCCGAGCCCCCCAGGCCGATGGGGCCCTGCGCGATGCCGCCCGCAGCCTGCTCAAGGCGGAGCCCGGCATCGACTTCGCCGGCCGCGTTCTGGTGGATGGCCAGGGCCGGCCCGTGGTCTACACGGAGAATCTGTTCGTCAAGTTCGACGACGACGCCGAGCCCGAGGCCTGCGAGGACCTGCTGCAACGCCTGGGCCTCGCCATCAAGCGTGGCCTCAGCTATGCCCGCAACGCCTATTTCGTGGCCGCTCCAGGCAACAGCGGGCTGGCGGTGTTCGCAATCGCCGAAACCCTGCTGGGCGAGGAGAGCGTCGCCCTGTGCCATCCGGAACTGGTGAGCCCCAGCCGCCAGCGCCGCCAGGCCTTCCCGCCCGAGTGGCATCTGAAAGCCACCGCCGTCAACGGCCGGCTCGTTGATGCCCACGCCGAGGTGGAGGCGGCCTGGGCCCTCAGCGACGGCACCGGGGCGATCATCGCCGTGGTGGACGACGGCTTCGACCTCGACCACGAGGAATTCCGCTCCTCCGGCAAGATCGTCGCCCCGCGGGATGTGACCCGCCAGAGCGGCGACCCTCGCCCCGGCCGCGGCGACGACCACGGCACCGCCTGCGCCGGGGTGGCCTGCGCCAACGGCCAGTTCGGCGCCACAGGCGTCGCCCCCGGCGCCCGGCTGATCCCGATCCGGCTGGCCTCCGGCCTGGGCTCCCAGGCGGAGGCCGACGCCTTCGTGTGGGCGGCCCGCAACGGCGCCGATGTGGTCTCCTGCAGCTGGGGCCCGCCGGACGGGGCCTGGTGGGACCCGAACGACCCGGCCCACCGCCAGGTGGTGCCCCTGCCGGATTCCACCCGCCTGGCGATCGACTTCGCCACCACCCAGGGCCGCGGCGGCAAGGGCTGCGTGGTCCTGTTCGCGGCCGGCAACGGCAACGAGAGCGTCGACAACGACGGCTATGCCAGCTACGGCAAGGTGATCGCCGTGGCGGCCTGCAACGACCTCTCGAAGCGCAGCGCCTACAGCGACTTCGGCCGGGCCGTCTGGTGCAGCTTCCCCAGCAGCGACGGCCGCCCCTCCCTCACCCCCGGCATCTGGACCACCGACCGCTCCGGGGTGGCGGGCTACAACCAGGGCAGTCCCCAGAAAGGGGACACGCCGGGCCACTACACCAATTCCTTCGGCGGCACCTCCAGCGCCTGCCCCGGCATGGCCGGGGTGGCGGCCCTGGTGCTGGCCCGCAATCCGGCCCTGCGCTGGGACCAGGTGCGGGAGATCCTGCGGCAGGCCTGCGTGCGCATCGACCCCACCGGCGGCAACTACGACGCCAGCGGCCGCAGCCCCTTCTACGGCTACGGACGGGTGAGTGCCCGCAAGGCGGTGGAGCTGGCCCGCCCGCCCCAGCCGGCGGCGGCCCTGGTGTTCCAGGCGGTGCAGGACGTGCCGATCAACGACTTCCAGACCGCCACCCTCACCCTGCCGGTGGCCGCCCCGGGCCCGCTGCAGTCGATCCGGGTGGCGGTGGATCTCGACCACACCTACATCGGCGATCTGGTGGTGCGGCTGCTGCCGCCCGCCGCCCTCGGGTCCGCCCCCGTGGTGCTGCACGACCGCTCCGGTGGCGGCACCGACAACCTCAAGGTCACCTACGACGCGGTCAACGCCCCCGCCCTGGCGGCGTTGAAGGGCAAGGACCCCAGCGGCACCTGGACCTTGGAGGTGTCCGACACCGCCCGCTCCGACCGGGGCACCCTGCGCAGCCTGCGGCTGGAGATGGGCTTCTGAACCTGGCAGGCCTCAGAACTTGCCGGTGATCGCCCGGGTGGTGCGCATCAGGCCGGCGGTGGTCTCCGGCAGGTAGGGGCCCTTGAGCATCTGGCCGCCGATGCGCAGGCTGATCCCGGCCAGCACCAGGTCGATGGCGGCCACGGCCGCCGCGGCCTGCAGCCAGCTGAGGCTGAAGGCCTCGCGGATCCAGAGCAGCAGCACCAGCTCGGCCGCCACCAGGGCCAGGGTCATCAGGGTGAGGCCCATGCCGAGCATCACCCCGCCGCCCACCAGGCGCCGCTTTTCCTTATCGGCCTCCTGCAGGGCGATGCGGACGTGCAGGTCCATCACCGAAGTGATCAGGGCCGTGACCCGGCTGAAGTTCGGACCCGTCATGCCGAACGCCGACCCGACGACAGCAGCAGCCCCACCAGCAGCCCCACGCCGGCGGCGATGCCGAGGGCCATCAGGGGCCGCTCCCGCACCGGCTTCTCGATCCGGGGCCGCAGGGTGGTGTTGAGCTCGTCGAGCAGGTGCTCCAGCTGCTCCTCCAGGGGCCGCAGCGAATCAACCACGTGGCCCGCCTGCTCACCGGTGACGTTGACCAGATCGAGCAGTTGCTGCTTGACGCCGGCGGTGGTGAGCCCGCTCTGGCGGCTGATCACCTCCACCACGTGGTCGAAGCTGCCCCGGGTGGCCTCCAGGGTGTGGCGAGCCACCTCGGGCCACTCCTTCTGGATGCTGGGCAGCAGGCTCTCGAAGCGTTCGCGGAACAGGTTCTGCGCCTGCTGGGCCTCGCCGCTGCCGGCGGGCGCCGGGCCCGGGGCGGGGGCCGCCGGGGACTCGACAGGGGTGGTGTCCGTTTCCATGGGGCGCTCCGTGCGACGGCTGCACGGCATCACCGTAGGAAGAAGGGCTTGTGATCGTCAGCACCTCGGTTAAATTCGGCCTGCTCGGCGCACGGGCCTGTTGGTTCACATCAATCAGGTCGAGCTCACCCACTTCAAGTCCTTCGGCGGGTCGATGACCATCCCGCTGGAGGAGGGTTTCACGGTGGTGACGGGCCCGAACGGCTCCGGCAAGAGCAACATCCTTGACGCGGTGCTCTTCTGCCTCGGCCTGGCCACCAGCCGCGGGATGCGGGCCGAGCGGCTCCCCGACCTGATCAACAGCGCCGTGCTGCGCGAGGGAAAGGCCGCCGAGACCAGCGTCACCGTGCGCTTCGACCTGGGCGACTGGCAACCGGATACGGCCGAAGAGGGGCTCGACGTCCCCGAACAGGGCCCCTGGCTGCAGCGGGGCCAGCGGGAATGGAGCGTCACCCGGCGGCTGCGGGTGGCCCCCGGCGGCACCTACAGCAGCAGCTTCAGCGCCGATGGGGTGCCCTGCAACCTGCAGCAGTTGCAGACCCAGCTGCGGCGCCTGCGGGTCGACCCGGAGGGCAGCAACGTCGTCATGCAGGGCGACGTCACCCGCATCGTCTCGATGAGCGCCCGCGACCGGCGCGGCATCATCGATGAGCTGGCCGGCGTGGCCCTGTTCGACTCCCGCATCGAGCAGAGCCGGGGCAAGCTGGACGAAGTGGTCGAACGGCAGGAGCGCTGCCGCATCGTCGAGCAGGAACTGCTGGCGGCGCGCCAGAAGCTCGAACGCGACTGCGCCAAGGCGCGCACCTACCAGGAGCTGCGGGAGCGCCTGCACCAGGGGCGGCTGCAGGAGCAGGTGCTGGCCTGGGAGGAGGCCCGCACCCACGGCCTGGCCCTGGCCGGTCGCCTCGAGAGCCTCGACCGCCAGCAGGAGCAGGAGCGGGAGGCGATCGTCGCCGGCGAAGCCGAGGTGGTCGCCGCCGCCGCCGCCCTCGAGCAGCTGCAGGCGGAGGTGAAGACCCTGGGCGAAGACCAGCTGCTGGCGGTGCAGGCCGAACTGGCCGGTCTGGAAACCAGTGGCCGTGAGCTGGCCCGCCAGGCGGAGCTCCATGGCCAGCAGGCCGAGGAGCTGCAGCGCCGCCGCCAGCAGCTGCAGCAGAACCAGGCGGAGCTGCGCCGGCAGCAGCAGGCCCTCGGTGAGCGGGCCGACGACGGCGCCATCGACCGCGCCGAGGCCCTCTGCCGCGACGCCGAAGCGGCGGTGGAGCTCTCCCGGCGCCGCCTCGGGGAGGTGGCCGGGCGTTCCGGCAGCTGGCTCGAGGAGCAGCAGCAGCGCAGCCGCCGGCGCCAGGAGCTGCAGGAACGGCTCGCCCCCCTGCTGGCCGAACGCCAGCAGCTGGAGGAACGGCTGCGGCAGGCGGGCGAGCGGCTCGAGGAGCTGGGCGGCGAGGAGCTCCAGGAGGACGCGGCCCATGGGGAGGCCGCCGCCGCCCTGGCGGCCCTGGCGGAGCAGGAGCGCAGCCTGCGGGCCGCCCTGGAGGAACGCCAGGAGCGGGCCCGGGAGCTGGCCGAGGCCGTGGCGCTGCAGCAGCGCACCCGCGTGCGGCTGGAGCAGGAGCAGACCAGCCTGGAGCGGGACATCGCCCGCCTCGACAGCCGCCGCGAGACCCTGCAGGAGAGCCGCGGCACCGGCGCCCTGCGCCTGCTGCTGGAGGCGGGGCTGGAGGGGATCCACGGATCGGTGGCCCAGCTGGGTGAGGTGGAGGAGCGGCTGCGGGTGGCCCTGGAGGTGGCGGCGGGGGGGCGCCTGGCCCAGGTGGTGGTGGAGGACGACCGCATCGCCGCCCGGGCGATCGAACTGCTCAAGAGCCGCCGTGCCGGCCGCCTCACCTTCCTGCCCCTCAACCGCATCCGGGGCGGCAGTGGTGGCTCGGGGGGGGCGGCACTGCAGCGGGGCGGCGCCGGCGGCAGTGGCGGGGCCGGAGGCCTGGTGGGGCGGGCGGTGGATCTGATCCGCCACGAGCCCGTCTACGCCGACGTGTTCCGCTACGTCTTCGGCGACACGCTGGTGTTCGCCACCCTCGCCGACGCCCGCCGGGAACTGGGCCGCTGCCGGGCCGTGACGCTCGAAGGGGAACTGCTGGAGAAGAGCGGCGCCATGACCGGCGGCAGCCTGCAGCAGCGCTCCGGTCAGCTGGGCTTCGGCCGCAGCGGCGACGGCGATGAGGCCGAGCCGCTGCGGCAGCGGCTGCTGGAGCTGGGGGAGAGCCTGCTGGCCTGCCGCCGCCGCGAAGCCGAGCTGGGCCGGAGCCTGGAGGAAGTCCGGCCGGGCCTGCTGGAGCTGCAGCAGCGCCAGGCCGCCATCCAGGCGGAACACAGCGCCGCCGAGCGCACCCTGGCCCCGCGGCAGCAGCGCCGCGACCAGGTGGCCGGCCGGCTGCGGCAGCTGCAGGAGGCCCACCAGGCCGACCGCGGCCGGATGGGGGTGCTCGAGCAGACCCTGCCGCCCCTGCGCCAGGCCCTGGCGGAACTGGAGCAGGCCGAACGCGCCGCCAGCGGCAACGACGACAGTGCCCGCTGGCAGGGGCTCCAGGGTGAACTGGAGCGGGCCGACCGAGCCCTGGTGGAGGCCCGGCGCCAGCGGGACGAACTGGAGGCGGAACGGCGCGACAGAGCCCTGGGGGCGGAGCGGCTGGGCAGCCAGCTGGAGGCCCTCGCCGGGGAGGAACGGCGGCTGGTGGAGGCGGTGCAGGCCCTGGTGGCCGAGCGCCAGCTCTGGAAAGAACGCCACCAGGCGGAGCAGGAGCGCCGCACCCTGCTGGAGCGCCAGCAGAGCGAGCTGCAGACCCGCTTCGGCGAACGGCGCCGCGCCCGCGACGGGGCCGAAGCCCACCTGGCCGGCCGGCGCCAGGCCCTGCAGCAGCGCCAGTGGGAGCTGCAGCGGCGCCAGGAGGAGCGGCTGGCCCTGGCCGAAAAGCAGCGCAGCCACGGCCTGCGGCTGGCCCAGATGGAACGGGAGCTGCCCGACCCCCGCCCCGGGCTGCCGGAGGAGGTGCGCGAGGCCGGCCTGGAGGCGCTGCAGCAGAGACTGCGCAGCCTGCAGCAGCGCATGGAGGCGCTCGAGCCGGTCAATATGCTCGCCCTCGAGGAGCTGGAGCAGCTGGAGCAGCGGCTGGCCGACCTGGACGACCGCCTGGAGGTGCTCAGCAAGGAGCGGGAGGAGCTGCTGCTGCGGATCGAGACCGTGGCCACCCTGCGCCAGGAGGCCTTCATGGAGGCGTTCCGGGCCGTCGACGGCCATTTCCAGACGATCTTCGCCGGCCTCTCCGACGGCGAGGGCCACCTGCAGCTGGAGAACCCCGAGCAGCCCCTGGAGGGCGGCCTGACCCTGGTGGCCCACCCCAAGGGCAAGGCGGTGCGGCGGCTGGCCTCGATGTCGGGTGGTGAGAAATCCCTGACCGCCCTCAGCTTCCTGTTCGCCCTGCAGCGCTTCCGTCCCTCGCCCTTTTATGCCCTCGACGAAGTCGACAGCTTCCTGGATGGGGTGAACGTCGAGCGGCTGGCGGCCCTGATCGCCGCCCAAGCGCACCAGGCCCAGTTCATGGTCGTCAGTCACCGCCGGCCGATGATCGCCGCGGCCACCCGCACCATCGGCGTCACCCAGGCCCGCGGCTCCCATACCCAGGTGGTCGGTTTGCCGCCGCCGGCCTGAGCCGACCGCGTGGGCCACAATGGGCCGACCAGGCTGTTCCAGGCCGTGAAGTCGCTCCCGTTCCCCCTGCCGTCCAGCCCCGATCTCCGGATTTGACCTCCCCGATTCCCCCCTCCACCGAGCCCGCCGCCCCCAGCGACCGCCTCTGGCTGCGCTCCGAACTGATGGGCACCCAGGTCATCACCCGGGACACCGGCCGCCGCCTGGGCGTCGTCGGCGAGGTGGTGGTCGACATTGACCGGCGTGAGGTGATCGCCCTCGGCCTGCGGGACAACCCCCTCACCCGTTTCCTGCCGGGCCTGCCCCGCTGGATGCCGCTGGATCGCATCCGCCAGGTGGGTGACGTGATCCTGGTGGATTCAGCCGACTCCCTGGCCGAGGGGTTCAACCCCGAGCGCTACAGCAAGGTCATCAACTGCCAGGTGATCACCGAGTCCGGCGAACAGCTCGGCCGCGTGCTCGGCTTCAGCTTCGACATCGAGACCGGCGAACTCACCACCCTGGTGATCGGTGCCCTCGGCGTTCCCCTGCTCGGTGAAGGGGTGCTCAGCACCTGGGAAATGCCGGTGGGGGAGGTGGTCAGCAGCGGGCCGGACCGGATCATCGTCTACGAGGGGGCCGAGGAGAAGCTCAAGCAGCTCGGCACCGGCCTGCTGGAGAAGCTGGGCATCGGCGGCGCCAGCTGGGAGCAGGAGGAGCGGGACCGGTTCCGCACCGGGGCCGTTCCCGCCGAGAACCAGCTGCCCGCGGGCCAGCCCACGGTCCAGGAGCAGCGCCGGATCCAGCCGGCCGCCAGCCGCAGCTTCCAGCCCGCCGAGGAACTGGAGTACGTGGAACTGGAGGAGCGGCGCGAGCGGGAGCCCCTGCGCCAGCGCCGCTACCTCGACGACGACCTGCCGGAACCGCGCCAGCGCCCCGAAGCCCGCCCGGCCGAGGCCTACGGGCGCGAGGGCGAGCGGATGGCGCCGGACCGCTACGACGACCGCGTTCCTGACCGCACCCCCGACCGCATCCCACCCCAGCGCTACGGCGAGGAGCGTCCCGCCGGGGGGCGCTACAGCGACGACCGTTATCCCGAAGATCGCTATAGCGACGATCGCAACGCCGATGACCGTTACCCCGAGGAGCGCTACCGGCCCGAGCGTGGTTACGAGCCGGAGCGGGATCGTCCTGAGCCCCCCCGGGGACGGGAGCCGCAGCGGGACCCCTACGCCCCCCCCGAAGAAGCACCACCCCGGGAGGCCCCCCGCGCCAAGGAGCCGGTGGATGTGGAGCCCGAGATCCTCGACGACCCCTGGTGAAAGGGCAGCCGCCCGGCCTCAGCCCTCGTTGAACTGCAGCGACGCCGAATTGACGCAGTAGCGCAGGCCGCTGGGCGTGGGCCCGTCGTTGAAGACGTGGCCGAGGTGGGCGTCGCAGGTGGCGCAGCGGATCTCGGTGCGCTCCATGCCATGGGAGTGGTCGGTGTGGGTGGTGATCGCTCCATCACTCACCCCCTGCCAGAAGCTGGGCCAGCCGGTGCCGGAATCGAACTTGCTGGCGGAACTGAACAGCTCGCTGCCGCAGCAGACGCAGTGGTACATCCCGGTGGCCTTGTTGTTCCAGTAGGCGCCGGTGAAGGCCCGCTCGGTGCCCCCCTCGCGGGCCACCCGGTACTGCTCGGGCGTCAGCTTGGAGCGCCAGTCGGCATCGGCGGGGACGGTGCTGGCTGAGGTGGTGGAATCGCTCGGCTGCATGGTGGCGAACCCCGCATGGGGCCATGGTGAACTGAATCCTATCCAGGTCGCACCGGCACCCCGGAGCGCTCCGGCGGCGGCAGCAGACCCCGCACCATGGCCGCCACCGCCGCCACGGCGCCCGGCTGGCCCCGCAGGCTGCGCAGGTCGTCGGCCATGGCCGCCAGGCGCTCGGGATGGTCCAGCCAGTCGGCGGCCTCGGCGGCGATCTGGGCCGGTTCGATCGGCCCCACCCGCTCCGGCACCACGGCGCGGCCGGCGGAGATGTTGGGCCAGGCAAGAAAGCCGCGGTGGCGCATCCGCCAGGCGGTGAGGGCCACCCCCACCAGGCGCCGCAGCAGGGGCAGCCGGGCCACCAGCCCCATCCAGCCGTCCCAGGCCTGCATCACCGCCAGGTGCTGGGTGGGCACCAGCACGATCATCGGCACCGCCAGGGCGCCCAGCTCGGCCGTGTTGGCCCCCACCGTGGTGAGCGCCAGGGCGCACTGACTCAGGGCGGCATGGGCGGGATGGCGCTCCAGCAGCAGGATGCGGGTGCCGGCCGCCGTGACGATCTCGTCGCCCTGGAGCTGGGGCTCACCGGCTCCCTGGTGGCGGTTCAGCGGGTTGGAGGGGCCGCCGTAGGCCAGCAGTTCCCGCACCGAGGTGGTGGGGGCCACCGGCAGCAGGAAGCGGCAGCCGGGCCGCAGGGCCGCCAGCCGGTCGGCGGTCTCGAGCAGGAAGGGCACCCCCACCAGCAGCTTGGCCCGCTTCGAGCCGGGCAGCAGGGCCACCCAGTCGCCGGGCGGGAGTGGATCGTCCTGGCGGGCCAGGGTCGAGAGATCGGCCATCAGGTCTCCCACCACCGTGGCCCGCTGCCGCCAGCGGGGGGCCAGGCGGCCGGCCGCGGTGGGCCCCATCACGGCGATGCGGTCGTTCCAGCGGGGCCAGCGGGCCACCCACTCGGCATAGGTGAGGTGGCGGTAGCCCAGACGGGCCGACAGCAGCACGGTCCAGAACTGGTCGCCGCCGAGGAACACCACCACGCCCCGCTCGGGCCAGGGGCCGTGGCGCCGGGGCCGCAGCAGCATCCACCAGAACCGGGAGGCCGGCAGCACCCGCTCGAACAGGCCCCAGCCCTCGGCCACCCGATGCTCCGCCCCGGTGGCGTTGGGGCACGGGACCAGCACCAGCCGCAGGCTGCAGGGGGCGCCGGGATCGCGGGGCCGCAGGGGCTGCAGCTGATGGAGCTGCTCGGCCAGCGGGCGCACCCAGGTGCTCAGCTCGCCGGGGCCGTTGCTGACCAGCACGATCGCGCTCGCGGCGGCTGGAGCGGAGACCGGCGACGGCTGGGTCAAGAGAACCGCAGGTTCCGGGGGACGGGGCTGGAGAAGAAAAATGCGGATGGCGAGACTTGAACTCGCAAGGCCGAAGCCACACGCCCCTCAAACGTGCGTGTCTACCAATTCCACCACATCCGCGTGGTCGGATCGGGCCGGGGCCTTCACCGACTGAGCAATATACGCACAGGCTTCCCCACCCCCGGCGACCCCTAGGCAGGGGTGGTGCCGGTGAGCACTGATACAGTCCGCCCCGGCACGGCCGCACCCCCGCCAGCCCCTTCGCCCGGACCTGCACGGATGCCCATCGGCAAGCTGCTGATCGCCAACCGCGGCGAAATCGCCCTCCGCATCCTGCGCAGCTGCCGGGAGCTCGGCATCGCCACGGTGGCCGTCTACAGCACGGTGGACAAGAACGCCCTGCACGTGCAGCTGGCCGATGAGGCCGTCTGCGTGGGGGAGGCCCCCAGCAGCCGCAGCTACCTCAACGTTCCCAACATCCTGGCGGCCGCCACCTCCCGCGGCGCCGACGCCATCCACCCCGGCTACGGCTTCCTGGCGGAGAACGCCGACTTCGCCGAGAAGTGCCTCGACCACGGCCTCATCTTCGTGGGCCCCTCACCGGCCTCGATCCTGGCCATGGGCGACAAGTCGACGGCCAAGATCACCATGCAGCGGGTGGGTGTCCCCACGATCCCCGGCAGCGAGGGGCTGCTGGAGGATCCCGCCGAAGCCGCCAGCCTCGCCGCGGCCATGGGCTACCCGGTGATGATCAAGGCCACCGCCGGCGGTGGCGGCCGGGGCATGCGCCTGGTGCCCGAGGCCAGCCAGCTCGAGGGCCTGTTCCGGGCCGCCCAGGGGGAGGCGGAGGCCGCCTTCGGCAACCCGGGCCTCTACATGGAGAAATTCATCGACCGGCCCCGGCACGTGGAGGTGCAGGTGCTGGCCGACCGCCACGGCAACGTGGTGCACCTGGGGGAGCGCGACTGCTCGATCCAGCGCCGCCACCAGAAGCTGCTGGAGGAGGCCCCCAGCCCGGGCCTCGATCCCGACCTGCGCCGCCGCATGGGCGAGGCGGCGGTGGCGGCGGCCCGCAGCATCGGCTACGAGGGCGCCGGCACGGTCGAGTTCCTGGTGGACCGCAGCGGCGCCTTCTACTTCATGGAGATGAACACCCGCATCCAGGTGGAGCATCCCGTCACCGAGATGGTGACGGGCATCGACCTGATCGCCGAGCAGCTGCGCATCGCCGGCGGCGAGCCGATCTCCGTTCGCCAGGACGAGATCCACATCACCGGCCACGCCATCGAGTGCCGCATCAACGCCGAGGATCCGCGCCACAACTTCCGGCCGGCCCCGGGCAAGATCACCGGCTGGCTGCCCCCCGGCGGACCGGGGGTGCGCATCGACAGCCACGTCTATACGGGCTACGAGATCCCCCCCTTCTACGACTCCCTGATCGGCAAGCTGATCGTCTGGGGGACCGACCGGGACCATGCGATCCGACGCATGCGCCGGGCCCTGTCGGAATGTGCCGTGACGGGCATCCCCACCACCATCGAGTTCCACCTCGCCCTGCTGGATCGCAAGGAATTCCAGCGCGGTGAGGTCTGGACCAAGTTCGTCGAAGAGGAGATGTTGAACCGCTGAGCGGGCCCCAGCTCAGCCGACGGCCTGGCTGCGCAGCAAAGCCAGGGTGACCAGCCCCTGCTGACCCACCAGCAGCTCCCGCAGCAGGCTGATCAGCCCCACCCAGACCACCGGGGTCACGTCGACGCCGCCGATGGGCTGGATCAGGCGGCGGGTGAGGGCCAGAACGGGCTCGGTGGGCGCACCCACCACCCGCATCACCCCCTTGGTGAGGTCCACGCTCGGGTACCAGGTGAGGACGATGCGGAACAGGAACAGCAGGGTCCAGCCCGCCAGGACCAGCCCCAGGGCCAGGTGCAGCAGGGGCAGGGGCGCCAGTGCGGAAAGGGCCGGGGCCGTCACAAAGCTCTAAGCGTCGGAACCCCGATCGTAGGAAGCCGCCGTCACTGCCTAGGATCCGCCGAGCTGTCCGGCGCGAACCCCTGCCATGACCCCTTCCCTCGCCAACTTCCTCAGCAGCCTCGGTTGGGGCGCGGTCATCGTGGTGATCCCCATCTCCATCGCCCTGGTGCTGATCAGCCAGAACGACCAGCTCGACCGGCGCCTCTGATCCGACGGGCCCCCTGCGCCTGCCGATGACACGGTGGGCGCGGTCCTTAGAGTGGGGCCCGTCGCCCGGGTGAACCGCCGTGGTCAACGCCAGCCTCAACTGGGCCAGCATCGTCGGCATCGTCCTGGCGGTCGGTGGAGCCTTCCTCTATTTCATGAGGAGCTTCAAGCCGGCCCTGGCCCGGGACTACGACGTGTTCTTCGCCGCCATCGGCCTGCTCTGCGGCGGCATCCTCTTTTTCCAGGGCTGGCGCCTGGATCCGATCCTGCAGTTCGGCCAGTTCCTGTTGGCCGGCACCACGGTCTTCTTCGCCTACGAAAGCGTGCGGCTGCGGGGGGTGACCACCGAGCAGGCCCGCCGCTCCTCCTACTTCGACGACGAGGAGCCCGCCGCCCCCTTCCGGCCCCGTGGTGGCCTTGGCGGCGGCCTCAGCTGGGACGACGAGCCCGACCGGTTCGATGAGCCCGAACCCCTGCGGCGCCGCATCCCCTCCCGCGAAGAACCCGAAGACGACTTCTACCGGCCGCGCCGGCCCAGCCGGGCCGCCATCCCCGAGCGGGCCGCCAGCCGTCGTGACGAGCCGGACGCCTGGGACAACCCCAGGGGCGAGCGCCCCTCGGGCCGCCCCGAACGCCCCCCCCTCGACGACCGCCCGGACCGGACCGCCGGCCGCTACAGCGCCGCTGGCCAGGGCCGTTCGGCCGCGAGTGATTTCGGCGCCCGTCGCCGTGACCGCGACAGCGCCCCGGAACCCCGCCGAGGCTCCCGCCCTGTGGCGGCGGCCGATGCGGTGCCCCGCTCCACCCGCCGGGGCACCGCCCCGACGGGCCGTGAGCCCGGCCCCGCGGCCGCCGGCCCGCCGGGAACCCCGATGGGCACCCCGATCCGCCCCAGCTCCCGCGGCGGCGCCGCCGATGACGTCAGTGATGCCGACTTCTCGCCGATGGCCAGCGGCCGGCCCCGGCCCCCGGCCCCGGACACCCGACCGCCGGCGACAGAGCCGCCCGCCCGCCCCTCCACCGCCAGGGACAACAGCTCCCGTTTCGACGACTGAGGCCCCGCGCTGCCGGCTGCGGCGCCCCGCTGGCACCCGCCTGCCCCTGCTGGCGGTGGCGCTCCTGGCCCTGCTGCTCTCCGGCTGCGGCAGCTGGAGCTGGGGCCGCCGCAGCGCCGGTCCGGTGGGCTGGGGCAGTGCTGACCGCCAGGATCCGGCCCTGAGCGGCAACGGCCGTGTGCTGGCCAGCGTGGTGCGCCGGGACGGCCGTGACACGGTGCTGCTGCAGGAGCAACCCTCCGGCACGGTGCTGCCCCTGCGCCACCTGCAGCGGCTGCAGCCCCACCGCTCCCCGTCCCTGAGCTGGAACGGCCGCTATCTGGCCCTGCTGGTGCAGGAGGGCCCCCAACGGCGGGTGGTCATCGAGGATCGGGCCACCGGACGGCTGCACCGTCTGCCGCTGCCGGGCAGCCTGGCGCCCGACAGCCTCAGCCTGGCCGCCGACGGCCGGCGCATTGCCATCGCCACCGAGGGGGACGGTCGCGCCCGGGTGCAGCTGTACGACCTCACCGCCCTGCTGGAGCCGGACCTGCCCGCCGGTCTGCCCGTGCGGGGCACCCCTGGTGAGGCCCCATGACGGCGGGGGCCAGCAGGCGGATGAGGACGACGGCAGCGGTGGCAATCGTGGCGGCCTTGCCGGCTGTGCTGGCGGGCTGCATGGTCCCCCTCCCCCAGCCCCTGCTGGGGCTGAACCAGCGCCTCGAGGCGGCCGGCCCCGCCCGGGCCCCCTCCCTCGCCGGCGACTGGCTGGCCCTGATCGTCAGCAGGGGCGGCCGCGACCGGGTGGAGCTGGTGGACCTGCAGCGCCAGCAGCCGGTGCCCCTGCCGGGCCTGGAGCGCCCCGACGCCCAGCCCCTGAGCGTGGCGGTGGATGGTCGCGGTGAGCGGCTGGCCCTGGTGCGCCAGCTGGAGGGGCGCACCGAGCTGGTGCTCTACCGCCGCAACCTGATGGCCCTGCAGCCGGTGCCGCTCCAGCCCCCCGGCGTGCCCCGGCGGGTGTCCCTGCGGGCCGACGGCCGCGAGCTGGCGGTGGAGGTGAGCCGCCAGGGCCAGTGGCAGGTGGATCTGATCGCCGTGCCCTGATCAGGGCACCAGGCCCGCCCAGTGCAGGAAGGTGTCGTGGCTGAGGGCCTCGATCAGCAGCACGGCGACGAAGCCGAGCATGGCGAAACGGCCGTTGACCCGCTCGGCGTAGCCGCTCCAGCCGAAGGCCGGCACCTCCGAGGTGGTGGCACTCGTGGCAGGCGGGACTTCGGCGGCCGGGGGGGCCTCGGCTGATGGGGTGGCGGAAGGGTCGCTCATCGGATCAGTCCTCGCGGCCAAAGGTATAGCCGGCCGCCGGAAGCAGGCGCCAGCCGGCGTTGCCATCGAGCTCCAGCACGGTGTCGTGGTAGGCGGTGAGGGTGGGGCGGTGGCCCACGCTCACGAAGGCCATCTCCCGCTCCACCAGCAGTTCGTAGAGCGCCTTCTCGGTGGCCACGTCGAGGGCGCTGGTGGCCTCATCGAGCACCACGAACCGGGGCGAGTTGAGCAGCAGGCGGGCGAAGGCCAGGCGTTGCTGCTCGCCGAGGGAGAGCAGGCGGGGCCAGTCCTGCTTGATGTCCAGGTCGGGATAGCGGTGCACCAGCTCGGGCAGGCGCACCTCCTCGAGCACGTGGCGCAGCTGCTCGTCGCTGAAGCGGTCGGTGGGCTGGGGATAGCAGAGCTGCTCCCGCAGGCTGCCCAGCAGCATGTAGGGCTTCTGGGGGATGAACATCAGCTCCCCCACCGGCGGCCGCTGCACGTTGCCGGCGGCGGGCGGCCACAGGCCGCTCACCAGCCGCAGGAAGGAGGTCTTGCCGCAGCCCGACGGGCCCACCACCAGCAGCCGCTGGTTGGCGGTCACCTCCAGGTTGAGGTCCTGCACCAGCAGGCGGTTGGTGCGGGGCGGCACCAGATCCACATGGCTCACCAGGATCGATTCGGGACGCACGGCGCCGGCCCCGGCCCCCATGGCGCCACCGGCGGAGGCCTGCTCGGCGGCGACGAACTCGGCCATCTCGGCACTGATCGACTCCACCTTGCCCTGGAAGCCCTCGAGACGGCTGATGGAGGCGGAGAAGGCGGCCAGCCGGTCGATGTTGTTGACGATGTAGCTGACGGAGAACAGCACCTGGGAGAAGGCGATGCTGGCCTGGCCGAAGACGCCGAAATCAACCTCCTTGGCGAAGTAGATCGGCGCGATCACCAGCCAGGGGAGGAAGCGGGAGAAGTAGTCGTAGGAGCGCTGGATGACGCTGATCAACGCCTCCCAGATGATCAGGCGGTTGTAGTTGACGATCACCCCGTCCAGCCGTCGTTCCCCCTCCTTCTGCTCCTGGCGTTCGCCCCGGTAGAAGGCGATCGATTCGGCGTTGTCGCGGATGTGGACCAGGCCGTAGCGGAAATCGGCCTCCAGCTTCAGCTGCTGATAGTTCAGATTCACCAGCTTGCGGCTGGCAAACACGATCAGGGCCGTGCCGCCCACCGAATAGGCCAGCAGCCACAGGGCCAGGGTCTGGTTGATGCTCCAGAGAACGATGATGAAGCTGAAGAAGGTGAGCAGGGCGGAGATGATCTCCACCGTCACGCTCAGGCTGGTGGCGGTGAAACTGGCCGCATCCTGGGAGATCCGCTGGTCCGGGTTGTCGATCTCCTCAACGCTTTCATCGTTGGGGTTGAGAACGTAGTAGGCCCGGTTGGTGAGGTAGCGGCCCAGCATGCGGCCGCTGAGCCACTCCCGCCACAGCAGGCCCAGCTTGGGAATCAGGTAGCTCTGGATGGCGCGGATCGGCAGCGCCAGCACCAGGCAGAAGGCGTAGATCGCGACGATCTTCCAGAACTCCTCAGCCTTGTACGCCACCAGGGCGTTCTCGATGTTCCGGGCGATGAAGCTGATGCCGACGTTGATGCCGTTGATCACCAGGATCAGCAGGGCGATGATCCCGAGCAGCAGCCAGGGCAGCCAGCGCCCCTGGCGCAGCTTGGCCCGCAGGCTGATGAAGGCGCCCAGGCCGGCGGCGAACAGCACCATGATCACGATGCCGATCGGCCCGCTCCACACCGCCGCCACCTGCTCGGGCACCCCGGGCAGGAAGCGGTTGCGCAGCTCGGGGATCCAGGCCCCGGCCGCGGCCACCACCCCGGTGAGCAGCAGCAGGGTGAAGCCCACCACCACCGCCAGCAGGGCCACCACCAGGAGCAGGAACTGGCCGCTGCCGCCGCCGCCTTCATCGAGGGGCAGGAAGTAGGGCTGGGCCAGGCGCTGCAGCTTGCCCAGCTGCTCGCGAAGGGCCTTCAGGGGGGACATGGGCGTGGGCGGATCGCGCCATTCTCACCGCCGGCCCGACCAGGCGGGGGCGGCGGTGTGCGCCCGGCCATCAGCCCGGCGGCCAGGCCAGCGGGCGGCCGCCGATCACATGCAGGTGCAGGTGGAACACGGTCTGGCCGGCCTCGGCGCCGCTGTTGATCACCGTGCGCCAGCTCTCGAGCCCCTCCAGCCGGGCCACCTTGGCCGCCACCAGCAGCAGGTGGCCCAGCAGGGCCTGGTGCTCGGGGGTGGCCTCGCCGAGCTGGGCGATCGGCTCGCGGGGAATCACCAGCACGTGCACCGGCGCCTGGGGGTTCACATCCCGGAAGGCGAGGCAGAGGTCGTCGGCGTAGACCTCCTGGCAGGGAATCTCGCCGCGCAGGATGCGGCCGAAGATGGTGTCGCTGCTGGCCATGGGACGCCGCGAAGTGGTCGGGAGGTGGCACTGAACGGGCAGTGGGCTCCGAAGGGATGTTGGCACGGTGCAGCAGCGGGGCCCTGCGGGGCGTGGAGGCCCTGCCGGTGACGGTGGAGGTGGACATCGCCCCGGGGCTGCCGGGGCTGCGGGTGGTCGGCCTGGCGGATGCGGCGGCCCAGGAGTCGCGGGAGCGGGTGCGGGGGGCCCTGCGCAACGGCGGCCTGCGGGTGCCCCTCACCCGGGTGGTGGTGAACCTGGCCCCCGCCGACCTGCCCAAGGCGGGCCCCGGCTTCGATCTGCCCATCGCCCTGGGGCTGCTGGTGGCCAGCCAGCAGCTGGCCGCCGCCCAGGTGGAGGGGATCTGGAGTGCGGGGGAGCTCGGCCTCGACGGCCGGCTGCGGCCGATCCGGGGGGTGCTGGCCCTGGCCCTGGCGGCGCGGCGACACGGGGCCCGGGCCCTGGTGGTGCCGGCGGCCAACGCCACCGAGGCGGCCCTGGTGGAGGGGCTGCCCGTCTGGGGGGCCGACCATCTGGGGGAGGTGGTGGCCCTGCTGCGGGATCCTGGCTCCGCGGCGGCGCCCGCGGCGGCGGTGCCACCGGAGCCGCCGCTGACCGCTCCCGATCTGGCCGAGGTGCGGGGCCAGGCCCACGGCCGGCGGGCCCTGGAGATCGCCGCCGCCGGCGGCCACCACCTGCTCCTGGTGGGGGCGCCCGGCAGCGGCAAGACGATGCTGGCCCGGCGGCTGCCGACGCTGCTGCCCCCGCTGGCGCACCAGGAGGCCCTGGAGGTCACCCAGCTCCACTCCCTGGCCGGGCTGCTGGGGGAGGGGGCCGGCCTGCGGCGCCAGCGCCCCTTCCGCAGCCCCCACCACGGCTGCTCCGCCGCCGCCCTGATCGGTGGCGGCGCCGTGCCCCGGCCGGGGGAGCTGAGCCTGGCCCACCACGGCGTCCTGTTCCTCGACGAGCTGGCGGAGTTCCGCCGGGAGGTGCTCGACCAGCTGCGCCAGCCCCTGGAGGAGGGCGAGCTGTGGATCAGCCGCGCCCGGCAGCGCTGCCGCTTCCCCAGCCGCGTGCTGCTGGTGGCGGCCACCAACCCCTGCCCCTGCGGCTGGTACGGCGACCCCAGCCAGAGCTGCCGCTGCGGTGAGGCCCAGCGGCGCCGTCACTGGGGGCGCCTCTCCGGGCCCCTGCTCGACCGGATCGACCTGCAGGTGGTGATGCGCCGCCCGGAGGCCCGGGACCTGGGCGGGGCCTACCGGGAGGCCCCGCAGCAGGGGGCCCCTGGCGGCGAAGCCAGTGCTGTGGTGGCGCAACGGGTGGCGGCGGCGCGCCGGCGGATGGGCGAGCGCAACCCGCAGGGGGCGGCCAACGGCCAGCTGGATGGGCCCTCCCTGGCCGCCGTGGTGGATCCGGCGCCGGAGGCCCTGGCGCTGTGGGAGCGCGCCATCAACCAGCGTCGCCTCTCCGCCAGGGGGGCGGAGCGGGTGCTGCGGGTGGCCCGCACGATCGCCGATCTGGCCGGCGAGGAGCAGGTGGCCAGCGGCGCCATCGCCGAGGCCCTCAGCTACCGCTCCTTCGACCGGATTGACTGAGGGGCCGGATCAACGGAGTGAGTGGCTCGGCCGTAACGAAAGGGCCCTCAGCGGCGCCGGCGTCGCTGGGGGCTGTCGCTGTAGGGCTGCACCCCGATCAGGGGGGGCCGGTGCTGGGCTTCCTCACCGGGGTTTCCCCAGGCGTGGTTGATGGTTTCGGCCAACCAGTGGCCGAAACGCTCAAGCGTTGAGGCAGACCTTGCGTGGCCTGCGGTGGAGGCGACCGGATGGCCCATGGACCCTGCTGCGATGGCCCCTCCAGCCTGGAGGCGGGCGGAGGTCAGGGCAACAGGTACAAGCACCTGAAACGGTGCCCCCAGCAAGGCCAGGCTCAGCGGCGACGGCGGCGCTGCTGGGCCTTGCGCTTGTACTTCTCGGTGGGGGTTTCGTGGTGGCGCAGCCGCTTCAGATCGGCAAAGATGCCCGCCTTGGACACCTGGCGCTTGAAGCGGCGCAGAGCCGATTCGATGCCTTCGTTTTCGCCGACGGTGACCTGGGTCATGAAGTACTGCTGAGACGTTCGCAGCGTTGCACCCTAGCAAGCGGGGCTTCGGGCCCCCGCCTCAGAGCTTGGTGGCGGGGATGGCCGGCGGAGCCACGGGCTGCTGGGCGGCAGCGGGAGCCGGCTCCGTCGCGGGGGCGACGGCCGTGGGGCGGGTCGAGGGAATCACCCGGCGCCCGGCGGCGGCGGGCTTGGTGCTGGGGACTGACGCGGCAGGCCGGCTGGTCGGGGCGGCGGCGGCAGGCGCCGGCGTGCCCGTGGCGGCGGCGGGCTGGGCCGGCAGGGCGGGAGTGCTCGTGGCGGGCTGGGTGGCGGTGGCCGCCGTTCCCGGCCAGCTGTCGGCATAGACGTACAGGTGGCCGAGGTTGCGGCCGCCGAACTGGCGCCGCATCAGCCGCCAGCCGGGCTCCAGGTGGAGCTTGAGGAAGCCGGGCGCACTGCCCCGGGTGCGGGCCACCACCATCTCAGGGCCGGCCCCGGCCTTGGTGGGGAAGGCCAGCAGCAGCATGTCGCCGCCGCTGCGGGTGACCATCAGCCGGTAGGAGGTGGCCAGGTCCTGGCCGCCCACCCGCACCGAGTAGCCGTTGGCGTCGATGTAGCGGTTGCAGATGCCGGTGAAGTCGAAGGTGGCCAGCAGGGGGTTCACCGGGGACGGCAGGCCCGCGCCCACCTCGAAGCAGGGGCGCACCGGCTTGAGCTGCTCGTAGATGTTGAGCTGGGCCTTCTCGCCCCGGGAGCCGATGGGGGCCGCCACCATCAGGAAGTTCTGCTGGTCCACCTCGGCGGCGGCGAACAGGGCGGAAGCGCGGACCGGAGCGGGGCCCGCGGTGGCCAGGGTGGTCGCCAGCGCCGTCAAGGCCGCCAGGCCTGCGCGGGGAAGCACGGGGAGGGTCACGACGTTCATCGAAGCGGCCTGAATCGTATGAACGGCAACCACCGGAAACCAGCCCATGTGTCCCAATCGGCCGGCCGGTTGTCGGGCCGGCCGGGGGGTCGCAGCGGGACCGCAGCGTGCTCAGGCGGGCTTGTTGATCCGGATCGCCACCAGCAGGGCCAGCACCGTGCCCGGCAGGCTGCCCGCCAGGATCCAGCGGGTGGCCTGGACGCCCAGATCAGGGTCGCCGTAGGAGAGCTCGAAGATCGAGCCGGTGGCGGCGATGCCGAGCAGGCAGGCCAGGCCGAGGAAGAGGCCGGCCAGGGGTTTCATCGGCATGGGATCAGCGGATCGACTGGACGTCGGAGCGGCGGAAGCCCTGCTGCTGCAGGCCCTCGTTGAGGCTGAGCTCGTCGGTGACCCGATCGACGAACAGCACGCCGTTGAGATGGTCCATCTCGTGCTGGATGCAGCGGGCCAGCAGGCCGTCGGCCTTGAGGCGGCGGGGGCGGCCCGTCTCGTCGCGGAAGCTCACCTCCACCACCGACGGACGCACCACATCGAGGTAGACCCCGGGGATGCTGAGGCAGCCCTCCTCGTAGGTGTTGAAGGAGGCCCCGGCGGCGGTGATCTCCGGGTTGATCAGCACCAGTGGCGGGGTGGCGGCCTCCTCCAGATCCAGGTCGATCACGAGCAGCTGGCGATGCACGCCCACCTGCGGCGCCGCCAGGCCGATGCCCTTGGCGGTGTACATGCTGCGCAGCATGTCGCGGGCCAGATCCCGGATCGAGGCATCCACCTTGCTGATCCGCCGGGCCGGGGCCCGCAGCTCCTTCGAGCCCAGCTTGTGAATCTCCAGCGGTGGCCGCTCCACCGGCACCTTCGGCACCAGCACGGAGTTGCCGCCCTGTTCGGCCGACCGTGCCATCTGGGCGAAGCTGCGGGCCAAGTCGTCACCTGAAACGATGGCTGGATTCTAGAAGCAGCCTGCGGAGGACTCGGTGGGGGCGCAGCCATGGCGGGACACGGGGCCCTTGCCCGCCGAGCTGGCGGTCGGCCGGACGGCCGGTGTCGCCGAACCGCGGCTGGAGGGGGGGCGCCTGTTCTGGCTGGAGCAGCGACCCGAGGAGCGGGGCCGCACCACCCTGATGGGGCGAGGCGGGGCCGGCGACGCGGCCGTGGACCTGACCCCGGGGACCTGGAACCTGCGCACCCGGGTGCATGAATACGGTGGCGGCGCCTATGCGGTGGCAGGCGATCAGGTCGTGTTCGTCGACGACGGCGACCGCTGCCTCTGGCGGCTCGACCTGGCCGGCCCCAAATCAACGACGGCCGCAGGCGCACCCCGGCGGCTCACCGCCCCGCCCGACCCGGAGCGGCCGCGGGCCTTCGCCGATGGCCTGATCGACCGGCGGCACCGGCGCTGGATCGGCGTGATGGAGCAGGACGGCCTCGACCGGCTGGTGGCCGTGCCCCTGGCGGGCGGTGAACCGGAGCTGCTGCACCAGCCGGCCGACTTCTGCGGCTACGCGGTGCTGGCGCCGGACGGCGGCCACCTGGCCTGGGTGAGCTGGGAGCAGCCGTTCATGCCCTGGGAGCGCAGCCAGCTCTGGCTCGCGGCCATCGATGCGGCCGGGCAGCTGGGCCAGGCCCGGCCCATCGCCGGCTCGGCGGCCGGGGATCCCCAGGGGATTTCGGTGTTCCAGCCCCTCTGGCTCGACGACGGCTCCCTGGTGGTGGCCAACGACCGCAGCGGCTGGTGGAACCTGGAACAGCTGGCGGACGTGGCCGCCCTGGGGCCGGACACCCCGCCCCGCTGGCAGCCGCTGTGTCCCATGGAAGCGGAATTCGGCACGCCGCAGTGGGTCTATGGCCTGCGCACCACGGCCTGGGACGGCACGCGGCTGCTGGCGGCGGTCTGCCGCCAGGGGCGCTGGGAACTGGGCCGGCTGGGCCTCGACGGCGGCCCCTGGGAGCCGATCCCCCTGCCCTTCAGCGACCTGGCGGCCCTGGGCGCCGAAGCGGGCCGACTGGTGGCGGTGGCCGCCGCCCCCGCCATCGGCCCGGGACTGCTGGAGCTGGACACGGCCAGCGGCACCTGGGTGCACACGCCGGCCGCCCCGGCGCCGCTGGCGGCCGGGGCGATCAGCCTCCCCGAACCCCTCTGGTTCGATGGCCACGGCGGGGCGCCCACCCAGGCCTGGTACTACCCGCCCCGGGGCGGCAGCCGGGCCGATGCCCCCCTGCTGGTGAAGGGCCACAGCGGCCCCACCGCCATGGCCGGCACGGGGCTCAACCTGACCATCCAGTTCTGGACCAGCCGCGGCTGGGGCGTGGTGGACGTCAACTACGGCGGCTCAACCGGCTTCGGGCGGGCCTACCGCGAGCGGCTCGACGGCCAGTGGGGCGTGGTGGACGTGGCCGACTGCGCCGCCGCCGCCAGGGCCGTGGTGGCGGCTGGCCGGGCCGACCCTGCCCGAGTGGCCTTCGAGGGCGGCAGTGCCGGGGGCTTCACGGTGCTGGCGGCCCTGTGCTTCACCGACGTGTTCACGGCGGGCGCCGTCCGCTACCCGGTGACCGATCCGCAGGCCCTGCTGGCCGTGGAGCATCGCTTCGAAGCCCGCTACACCGAGACCCTGATCGGCCCCTGGCCCGGGGCCCGGGCCCTCTACGAGGAGCGCTCGCCGCTGGGGCATGCGGAGCGGATCACGGCGCCGGTGGTGTTCTTCCATGGCCTCGACGACCGGGTGGTGCCGGCCAGTCAGAGTGAGCGGATGGTGGATGCCCTGCAACGACGCGGACTGGAGACGGAACTGCACCTGATTCCCGGGGAGGGCCACGGCTTCCGTGAGCGCGGTGTGCGCACCGCGGTGCTCGAGGCCAGCGAAGCCTTCTTCCGCCGCCAGTTCCACCTGTGATCGCATCGCTGGTGCCGGGGGTGGTGGATCGGGTGGAGTGGCTGGCGCTGGCCCTGGCCGCCCTCACCGTGCTGCTGCTGATCGGCGCGGGCATCGGCGGGCTGCTGGGCATGAAGCGCTGGGGACTGCCGGAGGCCCTGCTGGCGGGCGGCCTGGGGCTGGTGGTGGCCCCGGCCGGGCTGCTGCCCCTGCTGCCCCAGCGGGTGATCGACCTCTGGGACCAGCTGCCCCTGCCCCTGCTGACCCTGGTGTTCGCCACCCTGCTGCTGGGCAAGCCGCTGCCGAAGCTGGGGGGCCTGTGGCGCCCGCTCTCGGCCCAGGTGCTGCTGGCCCTGACCCTGGCCTTCGGCCAGTTCCTGGTGGCGGGGCTGGCGGTGCTGCTGGTGCTGCAGCCCTGGCTGGGGGTGAGCCCGGTGATGGCCTGCCTGATCGAGGTGGCCTATGAGGGTGGCCACGGCTCGGCCGCCGCCATGGGGCCCACCTATGAGCGGCTGGGGCTGGAGGGGGCCCAGGCCCTAGGGCTGGCCATGGCCACCGTCGGGCTGCTGGTGTCCACGGTGGTGGGCGGCCTGCTGGTGGTGCTGGCCCGGGCCCGGGGCTGGCTGATGTTCCCCGACGCGCTACCGATCGAGGAAGCGATGGCGATCGTCGAAGGGGAGACCCCGCCGCTGCAGGAGGTGCCCATGGATCTGCCCCTGGAGGCGGGCACCGTGGAGGTGCCGGCCCTGTGGCGGCAGCTGGCCGACTGGGCCGTGAACCTGGGCCTGGCGGGGGTGGCGGTGCTGTTCGGCTGCGGGGCGCTGGCGGCCCTGCGGTTCGTTGCCGACGCCAGCGGCGGGGTCTTCGCCCTGGTGATCGATGCCCTGCCCGTGTTCCCCCTGGCCCTGGTGGGCTCCCTGCTGGTGCGCCTGATCCTGGAGAAGAGCGGCCAGACCCAGTGGGTCTCCACAGCCATCCAGGGGCGGACCGGCACCCTTTCGGCCGATCTGCTGATCACCGCCGCCACCGCCTGCCTGGACCTGAGCCTGCTGGCCCACGACTGGATTCCCCTGACGGTGCTGGCGGTGGTGGGCCTGCTCTGGAACCTGGGGGTGATCCTGCTGCTGGCACCGCGGATCCTGCCGAGCGACTGGTTCGAGCGGGCGATCATCGAATTCGGCCAGGCCACCGGGGTGGCCGCCAGCGGCCTGCTGCTGCTGCGCATGGCCGACCCGGGCGACCGCAGCCAGGCGGTGACGGCGTTCTCAATCAAGCAGCTGCTGCTGCAGCCCCTGCTGGCCGGGGGCGTGATCACCGTGGTGGCGCCGCTGGTGGTGGATGGCTGGGGCCTGCCGGCCTGGACCGGCCTCTGCCTCGGCCTGGTGGTGCTCTGGAGCGGGCTGGGCCTGTGGCTGGCGGCGCGCGCCCGGGCGGCCGCCTAGCGAACCGTCGCGCCGATAGGCGCGCTCACCTGACCATCGCCGCCACGTTGCCGCCATCGACGGTGAGCACGGCGCCGGTGGTGCGCTCCATGCGGGCCAGGGCCACAAAGGCGTCGGCCACATCGCTGGCGCGCACCTCGGCCCCCAGCAGGTTGCCGGCCATGTAGAGCTCCTCGCTGAGGCCGCGGGCGGCGGAGCGCTCCTTGATCATCGTGTCGTCGAGCAGGCCGGAGCGAATGCGGTCGGCGTTGATGGCGTTCACCCGCACGGCGGCCTCCCCTTCCTCGAGGGCGTACTGGCGCACCAGGGCCAGCAGGGCCGCCTTGCTGATGCCGTAGGCGCCGAAGTTGGGGCCGGGGTTGAGGGCCTGCTTGCTGACGTTGAACAGCAGCTGGCCCCCCAGCACCGGGCGGCCGCCGCCCTCGGGGAGGTCCTGGGCGCGGAACACCGCCAGGGCCGCCTGGGCCACGTGCTGATGGGCGAAGAAGTTGAGCTCGAAGCTGGCCCGCAGGTCGGCGTCGGCCAGGGTGGCCATCGGACCGGTCCAGGCGGCACCGGCATTGCTCACCACGATGTCGAGCCCGCCGAAGTGGGCCGCCACCGCCGCGACGGCGGCCTGCACCGCCGCCGGGTCGGTGACATCGCAGGCTGCACCGAGGGCCCGCTTGCCGCAGGAGGCCGCCACCGCTTCGGCCGCCTCCCGGTCGAGATCGAGCACGGCCACCTCGGCGCCGGCGGCGGCGAAGGCCCGGGCGGTGGCGGCACCGATGGCGCCGGCGCCGCCGGTGACCAGCACCACCTGGCGGGCCAGGGGCTTCTCGGCCGCCTTGCCGAGCTTGGCCTGCTCCAGGCTCCAGTACTCCATGGCGAAGGTGTCGGCCTCGCCCACGGGCGCGAAGCGGCCGATGGCCTCGGCCGCCAGCAGGGTCTGGGCCCAGGCCTCGGCGATGTCGGCCACGGTGGCCGCCTCGGCGGCCGACTTGCCGATGCCCACCAGCCCCAGGCCCGGGATCGCCGCCACCCGCGGCAGGGGATCGAGCGGCTTCTTGACGCCCCCGGCGGCGGCGTTCTGGCGCTGGAAGTAGGCGCGGTACTCGGCCGCGTAGGCCTCCAGGGCCTGCTCAAGGGAGCGGCCCCAGGCGGCCAGGGCCGGGCCGTCGCCACCGGACGGCAGGGGCGGCAGCACCAGGGGCCGGGCCTTGGTGCGGATCACGTGGTCGGGGGTGGCGACGCCGCGGCCGGCCCAGTCCGGCAGTCGGGCGTCGTCGCTGATGGCGCGGGCCAGGGGGGTGTCGCGCAGCGCCAGGATCCAGTGGGGACGGACGCCGGCGGCGACGGCGGCCCGGCCCAGGGCGCCCCGCAGCACCGGCAGCACCGCCGCCGCGGCAGCGGGGCGCTCCGGCACGGCCACGGCGTGCAGCGAGCGCTCGCCCCGGGCCAGGCGCTCCTCGGCCCGCCGCACCAGGTCGATCATCCGGTCGTAGCTCTGCTCGGCCGTCGCCCCGAAGGAGAACAGGCCGTGCTGCAGCAGCACCATGCCCTCCGGTTCGCTGCCGCCGGCCGCCGCGGCCTCATAGGCAAGGGCCGCCGCCTTGGCCAGGGCGAAACCGGGCATCACGTAGGGCACCAGGGCCACCCGATCGCCGTAGACCTCGCGGCACACCTCGGCCGCATCGGGCTGGTCGGCCAGGGCCAGCAGGGCGATCGAGTGGGTGTGGTCGACGAAGGTGTGGGGCAGGAAGGCGTGCAGCAGCGCCTCCACCGAGGGGTTGGGGGCGGCCGGATCGATCAGGTTCTGGCGCTGGGCCGCCACCATCGCCTCATCGCTGAGGGACTCCAGGACCCGCAGGCCCTGCAGGGGCTCCAGCCGCACCGCCGGATGGCCCGGTGGCTCGATCGTGCCCAGGTCCCAGCCCGATCCCTTGACGCACAGCACCCGGATCGGCTCGCCCAGCAGCCCGTGCACGGTGGTCTTGACCGAGGTGTTGCCGCCGCCGTGCAGCACCAGCTCGGGGTCGGCCCCCAGCAGCCGGGCCGAGTAGGTGCGCAGGGCCAGGTCTTCGTTCACCCCCTGGTCGCCGTAGCGGGCGATCGCCTCGCGGGCGGCGGCATCCGACCAGCGATGTTGCACGGCCATGGGGCGAAACGGGGACTCTGGGGGGAGACTACGGGGAGCGATCCTCCAGGGGCTGCCCGTGTCCATCCGCTGCCGCCGCCGCTGCCGCCGCGAGGTCTTGAAGCCGTGGGCCGGCGGCGCCTTGCTGCCCCTGATGCTGGCCATTGGGGTGACGGTGGGGGTCGGGGTGGCGGCCCCCGCCTCAGCCCAGGCGATCCCCCCCCAGATCCCCCGCGACGGCTGGAAGGACTGCGAGTACAACGACAAGCCCCTGGCCTGCGTCGATGAGCAGATCCCCGGCGGCCTGAAGATCCGCTGGAAGGACGGCCAGTCCATGACCTACCGGGCGGTGTCCGGCAAGGGCAAGGACGCCAGCGGCAGCGACCTGCTGCGCGATCGGCTGGGGGGACTCTGGCGCCGGGAGCTCTTCGTCCAGGGCAACATCACCCTCACCAATGACGCCAACGGCAACCGGATCTTCGTGCCGCTGCGCTTCCCCTGCAAACCGCCCCTGAAGGGAGAAGTGGGCTACTGCCGCTACTGACCCCGCCCGCCATGAGAGCGATTCACGCCACCCCGGCCCTGGTGGACACCGAGTTGCCGGAGCCCGTCCCCGGCCCCCACGACCTGCTGGTGCGGATCGAGGCGGTGGCGGTGAACCCGATCGACACCAAGCTGCGGGCCGCCGTGGGCGAAGGAGATCCCCCCCGGCAGCTGGGCTGGGACGCCGCCGGGGTGGTGGCGGCGACCGGGGAGCAGGTGAGCCGCTTCCGGGTGGGGGATGGGGTGATGTTCGCCGGCGATGCGGGACGGGCCGGCTGCAACGCCGAGGCCGTGCTGGTGGACGAGCGGCTGGTGGGCCGCAGACCGTCCCGGCTCTCCTGGGCCGAGGCGGCCAGCGTGCCGCTGACGGGGCTGACGGCGTGGGAGGCCCTGTTCGAGCGGCTCGACCTTGATCCAGCCGGTGGCACTGGGCGGGGCCGCAGCCTGCTAATCCTCGGCGGCGCCGGCGGGGTGGGCTCGATCGCCATCCAGCTGGCCCGGCGGGCCGGGGCGGTCGTGATCGCCAGCGCCTCGCGGCCGCAGAGTGCCGCCTGGGTGAGGGAGCTGGGGGCCGACCACGTCGTCGACCACCACCGACCCCTGGCCCCCCAGCTGGCTGCCCTGGGCTACGAGGCGGTGGATCGGATCGCCAACTTCAGCGACACCGACGCCTACTGGGAGGTGATGGCCGAGCTCATCGCCCCGCTGGGGTCGATCGTGGCGATCGTGGGCAACCGCCAGCCCCTCGACCTCAATCGGCTCAAGGCCAAGAGCGTGACCTTCGCCTGGGAGTTCATGTTCAGCCGCTCCCAGTTCCAGACCGCCGACATGGGGCGGCAGGGGGAGATCCTCGACTGGCTCGCCGCGCTGTTCGAGGCGGGCGAACTGCGCCCCACCCTGGGCCGCACCCTGAGCCCCATCAACGCCGCCAACCTGGGGATCGCCCACGCCCAGCTCGCCTCCGGCCGCACGATCGGCAAGATCGCCCTGGTGGGCTGGGACTAGGCCAGCCGGGCCACCAGCACCCGGTGGCGGGGGTCGCAGGCCTGGCGGCGCACGTCGCGGAAGCCGGCCTGCTCCAGGGTCCTGGGCAGATCGAGGCTGAAGTAGTCGGCCAGGTAGGGCTCGGTGCTCTTGAGCAGGGTGGCGATCGGCGCCGGCAGGCGGCGGATCACGGCCGAATCCGGGTCCTGATCCACCAGGGCCACCACCCCGCCGGGCCGCAGGAGGCGGGCCGCCTCCCGCAGCACCGCCCGGGTGGCCTCCATGGGCAGCTCATGGCACACGAACTGGAGGGTGATCAGGTCGACGCTGGCCGCGGGCAGGCCGGTGGCTTCGGCGGCGGCGTGGTGCCAGCGGCGGATACGCCCCCCGGAGTCGCGGACCCTGGCCACCGCCAGCATCTGGGGGGAGAGGTCGAGGCCGTCGACGGCGACGCCTGTGCCCTCACGCCGCTCCAGCCAGTCCTTGAGGGCCAGGGTGCCGACGCCCACCGAGCAGCCGATGTCGAGGGCGTTGCGCACCGGGCCGGTGAGGCTGGGCTCGATCGCGGCGAAGATCGCGTCCCTCAACCGCCGCTGGGCGTCCTGGGGCTCCAGGGTTTCCCCCGGCCACACCCGCAGGGCCATGGCATCGGTGGCCTGCTCCGCCTCACCGGCCGCCTGCCAGCAGAGGTTGCCTTCCTGGTAGGCGTGGAAGCGGGCCCGGTAGTAGGCCGGCGTGGCGGTGGCCGCATCGGTGCTGCTGGCCAGCAGCGGCTCGGCCTGGCGCACCAGCTCCTCGCGCCGGGCCCGCCAGGCGATGCCGCGACGCTCGGCGGTGCGGATGATCAGCTGGCGGGCCTGCAGGAACAGCAGCCGCCGCAGGGGCTCGACCGCCAGCAGCCGGTCGATCAGCCAGCCGAGGGGATGGCGCGAGGCCACCCAGTTGGGGGGCGGGGCGGCGGCGGTCAGGGCCGGAGCGGCGGGCTGGGCCTGGGCCATGGACGGCGAAGGGGCGGCGACTCAGTCTGACGGGGCTGCGGGGCCCGGTGCCGGGCGCAACCGCAGCGAGGCGGCGAAGCCCGCCAGGGCCACCGCCAGCCAGATCCAGCCGTGCAGGCTGAAGCTCATCACCCCGCCCAGGAAGGCATTGACGTTGCACCCCGAGGCCAGCACCCCGCCGTAGCCCATCAGCAGGCCGCCGAAGCCACGCCGGACCAGGTCCGGCAGGGGCTCGGACCGCTCACCGCGCCAGCGGAAACGGCCCTCGGCCAGGGCGGTGGCGACGGCGCCGTAGAGCAGGCCCAGATCGACGAGCACGGACTCGTTGAACAGCCAGGCGTCCGGCCCCGCCAGCAGGGCCTGGCCCCGGGGACTCCCCCAGAACAGGCTGCTGCCTGGATCCCAGCCCAGGGCCTGGGCGGCGTGGGCGCCACTGAGGGCCAGGCCCCAGAGCACCTTCCAGGGCTCGGCAGTCACCAGCAGCAGGCCCGTGGCCAGCAGGGCGACGGCGATGGCGCCGCCGTAGAGCCGGCGGCTGGGGGAGCGCCAGGGGACCTGGCCGCTCCAGCGCGTCAGCAGCACAACGATCAGGGCGATGAAGGCGAGCTGCAGGGTCAGGGCTCCCAGCAGGCCGAACAGCTCCAGGCCGACCGGGGAGGCCAGGCGCGGCAGGGGCAGGGCCGCCAGCTGCGGGGCGTGCAGGGTGCCGAGGAAGGCGCCGACGATCAGGCCGATCAGGGCGGCCAGCACGCCGCCGCCGCCGCGGGAGGCGGCCGCCAAGGTGCCGCAGCCGCAGGCCCGGGCCCGCTCCATGCCGATGCCGAACAGAAAGGCCCCGGCCAGGAAGGGCAGGGAGAGGGGGGTGGCCAGCAGCTTCGGCTGCAGGCCGGTGAGGGGCTCGGCGGTGAGCACCAGGGCCATGGCGATCACCAACAGCGCCGCCAGAAGCAGCTGGGCGAAGACCGGGTGGGGATCCCGCCGCTGGATCAGCCGGCGATAGCCGGAGGCGAAACCGAAGCCGGAGCGGACCAGGACGTGGCCGAGGCCGCAGCCCAGACCCCAGACCAGGGCCGAGGCAGGCTTCCGGGCCGCCAGGGCGGCGGCCACCGCCACGGCGAGGGCCACGGCGAGTGCGGCAGATGGGAAGCGCCTCAACGCTTCTTGGCTTTGGCTTGGGATGGGGACTCGCTGCCGGTGTCACAGGCGAGGGCTGCGGCAGGTGGGAGCAGCAGCACCAGCAGCACGCCGGCCAGGGGGAAGAGCCGGGTGGCCTGGCGAAGGAGGGGCATGGACATGGAGAAACGGGGTGGAACTGGAGGGGGGGATCAGCGGCTGCTCACCAGGGCCGGGCTGCCTTCCGGCCCAACGGCGATCGGCAAATTGGAGGCACTGTATTCGGTCCAGGAGCCCTCATAGATCCGCACGTTGGGGTACTTGAGGAGGTGCCGGAGGGTGAGGAACTGGAGGCTGGCCTCCCGGCCGGTGCTGCAGGAAATGATGATTTCCTTGTCGGGGGTGATACCGCGGCTGACAAGCAGGGCCCGGATCTCTTCGAGGGACTTCAGCTTGTGGGCGTTCTTCTTGGCTTCATCGGCGTTGTTCGCTTCGGTGAACGCCTGCCAGGGGATGTTCCTGGCCCCGGGGATGTGGCCGTTGCGGATGAAGGTCTGGTCGGTGCCCTCGAACTGGGCCTTGGGACGCGGGTCGATGATCACCACGTCCTTGCGGCCGATCCGGGGCTCCAGCTCCTTGAGGGTGATGGCCAGTCCCTTGACCGTGGTGGGCCGGAAGCTGCCGGCCTGGAAGGTGGGGAACGCCTTGGTGGTGCTCTGGCCGGCCGCCTTGTAGCCGCTGAGGCCCCCATCGACGATCGCGACCTGACGCACGCCGCTCTTCTCGAGGATGTAGGAGACGAGGGCGGTGCCGAGCACGTCGTTGCCGTCGGAATAGACGAGCACCGAATCCCGGTTGGAGATGCCCGCCTCGCTCAGGAGGCTGGCGAGCTTGGTGGGACCCCAGATCTGGAAGGGCAGGCGGCCGTTGGGGCCACGGAAGGCCTGCTCGGAGAGGTGCACGGCGCCGGGCACGTGGCCACCGATGTAGGAGAGCGGCGGCACCGGGCGAACATCCAGCACCTTCCAGCGGCCCGAGCGGGCGGCGTCGGCCGCCTGCTCGGGGGAGAACACCTGGAAGTTCGTGCCCCCCGCGGCCAGGGTGGTGACAGCGGCGCTGGCCTGGGCGGGAGCGGCGGCCTGGGCCTGGGTGGCGGGGGAGCTGCCGATGCCGAGCGTGGTGGCGGTGGTGATGGCGGCGGCGGCACCGAGCGCGGCGGACACCAGCAGACGCCGGGAGAGGCGGAGCCTGGAGTGGCGGACCCTGGAGAACGACATTGAACACAAAAGTGATCGATGAACCGATCTTAGAAGATCGGCGGGCGCCTCTGGTTGTGGGGATAGCAACAGTGGGGCGCTCCTGGTATTCCGGGTTACCTTTCCTTCCATCCCGCCACCGAACCATGCCCTGGCGTCCCCGCCTGCTGGCCCTCTCCACCTCCCTGCTGGTGGGGGCCGGCGCCCTGGTCGGCGGGGCCGCCCTGGCCACCCCGGCCGGATCGCTGCTCAAGGGCCTGGCGCTGCCGCTGCCCAAGCCGGCGGCCAGCCTGTTCGCCGCCAACGCCATCGGCCAGACCAGCCTCAACACCCAGCTGCCCGGCAAGCCGGACGAGCTGCTCGCCAAGGTGAAGGCGTCCCTGGCCAAGCAGGGCTACAGCGAGCGCAAGATCAACACCGTGGTGGGCCCGTGGGGCTTCAACCTGGTGCTCGATCCCCCGGCGGGCACCAAGGTGGACGGCACCGCCGACGGCAAGGCCGCCGCCCTGGTGCTGCAGGCCACCGCCATCGGCCCCAACCAGCTCAACCTCAACGTCCGCTTCGAAGGGCTCTGAGGGGTCACGGACCCGAGTCACCCCACGGACAGCACCCCGGCCCCCAGCTGGTGGGCCCGCCACTGGAAGTGGCTGGTGCCGGCCGGCTGCCTCACCGGGCTGGTGGGCGTGGCGGGCTTCATCGCCCTGATCGTCAGCCTCGTGTTCGGGCTGCTCAAGTCGACCACGCCCTACAAGGAGGCTCTGGCCAAGGCCCAGCGGGATCCGGTGGTGATCGGCCGGCTGGGCACACCGATCCAGGGGGGCTTCCTCGTCACCGGCAATGTCAGCCTCTCCGGTGGCACGGGGGAGGCCCAGCTGGCCATTCCCCTGCAGGGGCCGAGGGGCGGTGGCACCCTCTACGTGGAGGCCCGCCAGAAAGCCGGCACCTGGACCTACTCCACCCTGACGGTCCGGCCGGATGGGCCCGGCGAACCCATCAGCCTGCTGCGGCCCTCGCTCTGAATCAAGCGGCGGCGTAGAGGGCCTGGAGGCCCGCCTCGCTGGCCGGTGCCACGCCCCGCTCGGTGATCAGGGCCGTCACCAGCCGGGCGGGGGTGACATCAAAGGCGGGGTTGAAGCCGTCGCTGCCGTCGGGCACCAGCTGCACGCTGGTGGGCTCCCCGGCCGCGGGCTTGCCGGCGATGCGGGTCACCTCCAGGGGGGAGCGGGCCTCGATCGGGATCTCCTTCACCCCGTCGCCGATCGACCAATCAATGGTGGAGGCGGGCAGGGCCACGTAGAAGGGCACGCCGTTGTCGTGGGCGGCCAGGGCCTTGAGGTAGGTGCCGATCTTGTTGCAGACATCGCCCGTGCGGGTGGTGCGGTCGGTGCCGACGATCACCGCATCCACCTGGCCGTGCTGCATCAGGTGGCCGCCGGCGTTGTCGACGATCACGGTGTGGGGCACCCCCTCTCGCCCCAGCTCGAAGGCCGTCAGGCTGGCCCCCTGGTTGCGGGGGCGGGTCTCATCGACCCAGACGTGGATCGGCAGGCCGGAGCGGTGCGCCTTGTAGATCGGCGCCAGGGCCGTGCCCCAGTCGACCGTGGCCAGCCAGCCGGCATTGCAGTGGGTGAGCACGTTCAGGGGCTGGCCGCGGCGCTCCTCGGGGCGCCGGGCGGCGATCTCCTGAAAGAGGCGCAGGCCGTGGTCGCCGATCGCCTCGCACATGGCCACGTCCTCCTCGGCGATGGCGGCCGCCTCGGCCCTGGCCGCCTCGGCGCGCTGCTCCGGTTCCAGGGGCAGCACGGCGGCCCGCACCCGCTCCAGGGCCCAGCGCAGGTTGATGGCGGTGGGGCGGGTGGCATCGAGGCGCTCGAAGGCCGCGGCCAGGGAGGCGTCGGAGGGGTCGGCCTGCAGGGCCAGCATCAGCCCGTAGGCCCCGGTGACGCCGATCAGGGGAGCCCCCCGCACCACCATGGTGACGATCGCTTCGGCCGCCTCCTCGACGCTGGTGAGCGAACGGGTGACGAAGCGGTGCGGCAGCAGGGTCTGGTCGATGACACCGACCGAGCGGCCGCCCTCCTCGAGCCAGATGGTGCGCCAGGGCCTGCCGTCGATGTTCATCGGAAAGGGGGAGTCATGGGGACGCAGGGGCCGTGGGCGCCGGCTCCGATTTTCCGCCATCACCGGGCCGGCCCAGCAGCCCACGGGTCAGGGCCCGGAAGCGGGCGGGCTCGAGATCCCCGAGGGCCTCGCCGCGGCGGCTGCGCCAGGCGTGCCAGCCCAGCAGTGGCACCAGCCGGTTGTGGCCGGCCAGATCCAGGGGGGACGCCAGGGGCGCCACCGGTCGGGGGGCCGGCAGCGGCCCGCGGCGGGCCTCCAGCAGCGTGGCGATGGCGACGAGGTCCTCGTCCCGGCCGCTGGCGCCGAGGATCTCCAGGCCCACGGGCAGGCCGCGGCCATCGACGGCCACCGGCAGGGCCACCGCCGGCAGGCCGCTGGTGCTGCTCACCATGCAGGTGATGGCGGGCGAGGGCTCGCGCTGGGCGCCACCGCGCCGATCCGGAAGCAGCAGCAGCCCATCGAGGCGCTGGGCAGCCAGGGCCTGCTCCAGCCGCTGGCGGTTGGCGGCCATCCGCCGGCGCGCCCGCGCCTCCGCCGCCGGATCGCTGGCCAACAGGTCGCGGCATTCGGCCGGGGTCCATTCCGGCGGCAGGCGGCCGGAGCCGCAGATGTCGTCCCAGCTGCGTCGGCTGCCCGGGTAGCGGGCCAGCTGGGCATCGATGCGGCGCCCCGACCCCTTGACGAAGTCCGAACCCAGCCGGGTGTCGAGCCCCGGCACCACCAGCGCCTCGACCACCTCCGCTCCCGCCGCCCGCAGCAGCTCCACCGCCTGGCGCAGGGCCGCCGCCGCCGCCTCGGTGGTGGGCGCCAGGTCCTGGTCACCGACCCGGGCCAGCACTGCCAGCCGCCGGCCGCGCAGATCCGGTGGGGCCACCGCCTGCTCGGAGCGCCAGGTGGGATCGAGCACCGCCAGGCCCCGGGCCAGGAGGCCCATGTCACGGGCGATCAGCCCCGGCGTGCCGTTGACGAAACCCAGCGGCAGCAGGCCGGCGCTGGGGAAGCGCCCCTGGGTGGGCCGCAGGGTGACGGCGCCGTTGTAGACGGCCGGCAGCCGCAGGGAACCGCAGTTGTCACTGCCGAGGGCCAGGGGCACGAAGCCGGCCGCGACGGCCACGGCGGATCCGGAGGAGGAGCCCCCCGGGCTGAGCCAGGGGTCGTAGGCGTTGCCGACCCGGCCCGCCGCCCCCGAGAGCCCGCGGATGCCGAAGGCGAACTCATCCATCGTGGTGGTGCCGACCACGATCGCCCCGGCGGCCCGCAGCCGGCCCACCGCCTCGGCGTCGGCCGCGGGCTGGTTGCCCAGCAGGGCCAGCGACCCGGCCGCCATCGGCTGGTCGGCGGTGGCGAAGTTGTCCTTCACCGCCAGCGGCAGGCAGTCGAGGGCACCGGCGGGGGCGCCCGCCGCCCGGGCGCGGTCGTGGGCGGCGGCCTGCTCGAGGGCGTAGGGGTTGAGCTGCTGGAAGGCGTTGAGGGGCGGCCCGGAGCCGGTGGCCAGGTTGCGGCCCAGGATCTCCCGCTGCACGGCGGCGATCCGGGCCACGCAAGGCGGCTCGGCCTCCCGCCCCACCGCCGGAGCCTCCGCCCATGCAGGGGAGAGCACCGCCGTCAGGGCGATGGCACACCCGATACCGCCCACATCGATCCCCTTGGGCAAGAGCCTGCCGCCCCCAGCGCCTGCCCAGCATCGCAACGGCCCGTCCGCCCCGGCCAGGGCGGCCCAGGGTGGCCACCTGAGCCAATAATGGGGCTCCGCGATCGAACTGAGCGGACCGAAGACCCCAACCCCGCGGTGGCCGACTTGAACGAGATGGGGCTGGCCATGGCGACGGTGGCGGGCGGCGGCGCCAGCGCCGGACCGACGGCCGGATCGACGGCCGGTGGCATCCCCGAACTGGTGAGCCTTTCGATCGTGCTGCTGCTGCTGGCGACGGCGGTGGCCCTGATCGCCCAGCGGCTGCGGCTGCCCTACGTGACCGGCCTGGTGCTGGCGGGCCTGCCGTTCACCGAGGTGTTCTCGCGACGGATCGGGCTCGATCCCTCGCTGGTGCTCAATCTCTTCCTGCCGATCCTGATCTTCGAGGCGGCGATCAACACCGACATCAGCCGGCTGCGCAGCACCTTCAAGCCGATCGCGCTGCTGGCGGGGCCGGGCTCCCTGGTCGCCTCGGGGGTGATCGCGCTGCTGGTGCATCTGGTGCTGGGGCTCCCCTGGATCCCTGCCCTGCTGGTGGGGGTGATCCTGGCCAACACCGACACGGTGTCGATGATCGCGGTCTTCAAGGAGATCCGGGTGCCCGCGCGGCTGACGACGATCGTGGAGGGCGAGACCCTGTTCAACGATGCGGCCGCCCTGGTCAGCTTCAACCTGCTGCTGCTGATCCATGCCTCGGGCTCGATCACGGTGGCGCAGGGGCTGCGGGAGATGGTGGTGGTGGCGGTGGGTGGGGTGCTGGTGGGTGGCGTCCTGGGCTACCTGTGCCTGCCGGTGTTCCTGCGCCTCCACGATCCCCTCAGCTCGCTGCTGCTCACGGTGCCCCTGGCCCTGGGGACGTTTCAGTTCGGCCAGTTTCTGGGGGTCTCCGGTGCGGTGGCGGTGGTGATCGCCGGGCTCGTCTTCGGCAACCAGGGCCTGCCACGCAGCGACACGGCCACCGACCGGCTCACCGTGCTGAATTTCTGGGAGTACGCCGGATTCATCGTCAACACCTTCCTGTTCCTGCTGATCGGCCTCGAGATCAACCCCCTGACCCTGTGGACGTCGCTGCCGGCGATCGCCCTGGTGGTGCTGGCCTACCAGCTGGCGCGGGTGCTCACGGTGTACGGGCTGCTGGCGCTGCTGCGCCGCTTCGATCGACCGATCCCCCTGCGCTGGCAGCACGTGCTGGTGCTGGGCAACATCAAAGGCTCGCTCTCGATGGCGATGGCGGTGGCGATTCCCCTGTCGCTGGCCGGCCGGAGCGGCATCATCGAGCTGGTGTTCGGCGCGGTGCTGTTCTCCCTGGTGATCCAGGCGCTGGCACTGCCCTGGCTGATCGGACGCCTGAACATCGCCCAGGTGTCACCGGTCGGCGCTGAAATCGGCAGGCTGCAGATCCAGCTGATCGCCTCCAAGGCGGCCCAGGAGGAACTCGACCGGCTGCTGAAGTCCGGGGTGCTGCCGAAGACCGCCTACGAGGAACTGTGGGCCTCCTACCAGGCGCGGGTGGCGGCGTCCGAACGGGTGCTGCGGGAGGCCTACAGCGAGGGGCGCTCCGGCCCTGATCAGCCCGGGGCCCGACCGCTGGAGGCGATCCGGAGACGCCTGCTCCTGGCCGAGAAGGGGGCCCTGATGGAGGCGCTCCGTAAACGCATCGTGCCGGACGATCTCGTGCAGCCCTTCGTCAGAGATTTGGATGAGAAACTTCTAGCGCTGGACGACGACTAGCGCTGAGGCCGAGATAGTCGATCAGCGGGTGCACGAACTCCGGCCTGGTGACCACCAGGATCGTGGATCCGGCCTGGAGCACGGTGTTGCCGTTGGGGATCTCGACGCTGGCCTCAGGATTGAGCTGGTAGCCGATGATCAGGGAGCCGCTCGGGAAACGGGGATCCTGGGCGATCGCGGCGACGCTGCGGCCGGCCACGGAACAATCGGCGGGGACCGGCAGCTTGAGCACCTTCACCTGGCCCTGCTCGAAGTGCATCATCGATTCGACATCGGGATATTCGATCGCATTCGCCATCGTCGCCACCGCCAGATCGATGGTGCTGATGATGTGGCTGGCTCCCGCCAGGCGGTAGGCCTGGAGGAACTCGCGATCGCGCATGCGCGCCACGATGTGGGAACTGCCGTAGCTGCGCGACAGGGTGATCAGGGCCAGGTTGAGGGCATCGTCCCGCAGGGCGGCCACCACCGCATCCGCCTTGCGGATGCCGGCTTCGATCAGCACGGTGGAGCTGACGGCGCTGCCCTCGAAGGCCATCACGCCGATCTTCTCGCGGGCGAAGCTGCAGGCCAGCGGATCGATGTCGATGATCGCGATGGTGTGGCCGAGCTGAAGGAGCTGGCGGGCCAGGCCCAGCCCCATCATTCCCGCCCCGCCGATCAGCACGTACATGGGCGTGATGGTACCAACGGCGCCGGGGACTCCGGACTCAGGAGACTCCCGCCCGCATCAGCCGCTGCAGCTGGCCGCTCTCCAGTTCCAGCACCCGGCGGGCGAAGTCGGGGTCGCGCTCCAGCACCGCATCGAAGGAATCCACCGGCACGGCCAGCAGGCGGGTGCCGTCGGCCTCGGCCACGATCGTGCTCTCGGAGGCGCTGTGGGTGAGCACCTGGAGCTCGTCGAGCACCCGGCCGGGCTGGAGATCCTCCACCCAGGTGCGCTGCCCGTCCCGGTGCAGGACCCGGGCCCGGCCCTCGATCAGCAGCAGCAGTTCGCGGCAGGTGTCGCCCGTCTCGGTGATCAGCTCACCCTTGGCGAAGGTGCGCACATCGGCCTGGGACGCCAGGGCATCGAGGGTGTCGGAGTCGGAGCGGCGGAAGAAATCGCTCGTGGCCAGGAAGACCCGCTTCTCCAGCTCCGGGAACCCCCGCAGGTCCGGGGGGCCGTCGAGGGCCTCGACCGCCCGGGCGGTCTGGCGCACCAGGGCCGGGGCCCCCGGCACGCCCAGTTCGGCCGCCATGGAGCGGGCCCGGCCGCCATCGAGGCAGGCCGTCAGGAACAGGCCGGCGGAGGCCAGGGTGGGGCTGGAATCGGCGACCAGGGTGGCCAGGAAGCCGAGGGTCTCCTCGACGGGCACCTCCAGGGAACAGGAGGGGGCCTCCCCACCGGGATGGGCAAGGGTGTCTGCGACGCCCGCCGGCAGGCGGCGCTCCCATCCCTCCCGATGCAGCAGTTCCGGCAGCTCCAGGGGAGCGATGGCCTGGAGGCGCTGCACCAGGCCCGGCACCGCCGGATCCTCCTGGAGGGTGGCCAGGCCGTCGAGGATCGCCCGCAGGGTCAGCTCCTTGCGCAGCTGCAGCCGGTCGTCGAGCAAAGCGAGCACGGCGGACTGGTGGCGCAGGGCGCTCTGGTGCAGGGCCCGGTAGCCGTCGGTGAGGGCCGGCAGCCGCTCCAGCAGCCGCTCCACCTTGTGGATCGCCGCCGCGGCGGGGGAGAGGTCGTCGAGCACCTGCTCCTCCTCGCGGGAGGAGATGCCGTACTCGCGCCGCAGGGCCTGCAGGGAAGCGCCATCGGGGCCGCCCGCCACCGGGCCGCTGCCGAGGCGCTGCACCAGCATCAGCCGCTCCAGCGACTTGCGATAACCGCTCAGGCGGACCTGGTCCTCCAGGCTGCGGCGGCTGTCGGGATCCAGCAGGCCGGGGTCCTCCACCCCGAGTTCATCGAGCACCTGACGGTGCTCGCCGTCGCTGATGCCGAGGGAGAGGCGCATCTGCTTGAGCACCTCCAGGCTGCTGGCGGCGTTGACGAAGCCCTCCTCCAGGGCTTCCCGCACCACGCCCTTGTAGGCCTCGAGCCGCTTCTGGCCGGTGAAGCCCGGCAGCACCTTGGCCAGCACGTACACCTCCTCGGTGCCCAGGTCGGCCAGGGAGCGGCCGTCGAGGAAACGGCCCACGTCCAGGTCCATGCGGGTGAGCTGCTTGCGAAAGCGCTCGGCCAGGTTCTCGCGGCCGTAGAGATCGGGGGAGCGGTTCCAGGCCCGATAGAGCCACAGGGTGCTGACGGCCACCAGGGTCACGTCGAACAGGTACTGGAGCCAGGCCGGCGCCAGCAACAGCAGCGGCCGGCCGGCGAACAGGAAGAAGAAGTTGAAGACCAGGAAGGTGGCCACCACGAACACCCGGTGGCGGATCCGCTCGCGGTCGGGCTCGACGCCACTGCGCCGCACCCGGGTGCGCAGGGCCGACTCGATCGCCCGGCCGGCGAGGGTGCCGAGCCAGGTGCACAGCCCCAGGAACAGGGGCACCGCCACCAGCTTGGGCACATCGATCGGCTGGCCGAACAGGTAGAAGCCCGGCCGCAGCAGCTGGGCCAGCTGGTCCTCCTGGCGCAGCCAGACGCCGGAGAAGTAGTAGTCCCAGTTGCCGGCGTAGACGTAGTAGTAGACGAAGTAGCCGAACACCAGGCCCACGTAGCCGTAGCGCTCGAAGGCGAAGGCGGGGGAGGGGAGCTTGGCCCAGTACAGGCGCTCGGCGTCGATGTCGATGCAGGGCTGCTGGCAGGCCACGCAGGCGCTCTGCTCGCTGCCGTCAGGCTGGACGGTGCGGCACATCGACTGGGTGATCGGCGTGCTGGCCATGTGGGCCCGGCTGCCCAGCAGGCCGGTGGGGGTGGAGAAGACGCTCTGCACCGGTGCCATCGGGCAGAAGTACTGGCACCAGCTCTTGCCGCCGTAGAGCCAGCCCACGGCGATGGCACAGACGATGGTGAAGCTGAGCCAGGCGAACAGCACCAGGCGATCGGCATTGAAGAAGAGGATGCGGCCGCAGAGGCCCACGAACAGCCAGCCGAACTGCAACCGGGAGTAGTGCTTGCCAAGCCAGGAATCGCCCGGCACCTTGGCCAGCTGCAGGCGCTTCTCGCCCGTCTTGGGGTTCACCTTGGCGATCTGGCGTTGCAGCCCCAGGGCGCGGGGGATCTGGGAGAGGAAGGAGAGCGGGCAGATCCGCCGCCAGACCTCATGGCCGAACACCAGCAGGATGAAGATCCCCGAGGGCACCACCAGGCCCCAGAACAGGGTGGTGCCCAGGGGATAGGGGGTCTCGCTCAGGCAGAGGCCCTGCACCGTCACGCAGGCCTCCGGCAGCCGCAGGGGGCTCCAGGGGTGGTCGGGCTCGGTGAAGCGGGGCGTGAACGGGTCGTAGAGCAGGGAGAGGATGATCAGCAGCCAGCCGGTGGTGAGCGCCCAGCGCACCAGATGCATCCGCCGTTCCGTCACTGAATAACTCGCGCCGTGGCGCCAAGGTGGCGCTGACCATAGCGATGGCCTCCGAAAGCTGACTGGCCGGCGGTTTCGCGGGCACGGGCTGCCATCGTCACGGTGGAGGCTGACGCCCGCAAACACCATCGGATGGACTTCTTCGATCGCCAGTGGGCCACCTACCGGGCGGTGGTGGACCACGACCTGATGCAGCACCGGGCCCTGACGGCGGCCCTGGGCCAGGCGCTGGAGGCCTGGCTGGCGGCACGGCCGGCCGGCTCAACGCCGCCCCGGATGGTGGATCTCGGCTGCGGCGACCTGGCCGTGATGGCGCCGTTGCTGCGTGGTCTGCCGCTGGGCTCCTACCTGGGCGTGGACCTCTCCGGCCCGGTGCTGCCCCGGGCGGCGGCCGCCCTTGGCCCGGTGCCCTACCCCTGCCAGTGGCGTGAGCAGGATCTGCTGGCCTGGGCCGAAGCCGAACCGGGGCCCGAACCGGTGGACCTGCTCCATTCCGCCTTCGCCATTCACCACCTCAGCGACGACGACAAGGCCCGCTTCCTGCGGCTCTGCCGCCGCCATCTGGCCCCGAACGGACTGTTCCTGTGGGCCGACGTGTTCCGCCCGCCCGGGGAAGACCGCCCGGCCTACGTGGCGCGCTACGTGGACCGGATCCGCAGCGACTGGGGCGCGCTGGCGCCCGAGCAGCAGCAGCCGGTGATCGACCACCTCAGCCAGTTCGACTTCCCACCGGATCGCGACGCCATCCGCCGCACCGCCGAAGCCTGTGGCTGGACGTGGCAGTGGCTCTGGCAGGGCGACCACCGGGCCGAAGCCCTGGCGGTGCTCACCCCAGCGACTCCCTAGCCCCCCTCAAACCCCTCCTGGATCACCCCCGCCAGATCGCTCAGCATCTGCTCGCTGTTGCCGGTGAACGAGGAGCCGTGCATGACGGCCAGCGTCTGCGGCTGCAGCGCGGCCAGCCCCTGCAGCAAGCCGGCCGAACGGCTGGTGTAGGGCATGTAATCGGCCAGGGGGCCGCTCTGCATCTGCTGCATCGCCTGGCACGCCGGCCCGATCAGATCGGAGCTGGTGACGTCGGCGACATCGCCGAACTGGTGGAAGAGATCGGAGCAGAACAGGGTGCGGCGGGTCTCCTCGAACAGCAGGCCGGCGTCCCAGCCATGGGGGAGGTGGGGGGTGCGATGGAAACGGAAGCGGTACTGGCCGGTGCTGAGCACATCGCCCTCGGCCATGCCATGGGCGGGGCGCAGGGCGAAGTCATCCACGCTCACCAGCTTGCCGACGAGGGTGCAGACCGGCTGGGCCTGGGGCGCCAGCTCCAGCCAGTGGTTGAGGCCACCGATCTCATCGGCTTCGAAATGGCTCCAGGCGATGTGGCGCAGCTGGGTGGGATCGATCAGCGTGGCCACGGCGTCGCGCAGGGCCGGAAACATGCCCTTGAGCCCGGCGTGAAACAGCAGCGGCTCCTCGTCGCGCACCAGGAAGTGGTTGAACTGCAGATCGAACTCCGGCACATGGATCGAGAGCCGGAACAGGTCGGGGGCGATCTCAGAGACGACAACCATGGTTCAGGAGATGGGCCCAACGCCATGATGCCGTGCTGACGGAACCTCATCGAGACGTTGGATCCCGAACACCGGAGCGATGCCAACGTGGACATCTAGGCCGCCCTCCCGGGCCCTTCGCTCAAGCCCATGCGTCCCAGCACAACGGCAGCTTCCGATCGCGATCGGCACCGGACCAGGTTGGCGGGGGCCCACGTCGCCAGGAAGTGTTCAATCCGCGGCCGCTCTTCTTGGCGCAGCAGGGCCAGGAGAGCCTTCAACCTCCAGGAATCACAGCAACCGGCAGGCAGCTCAGGTCGGGGCGTGACACGATGCCTCCAACCTCGCTTCAGGCCACTCCACAGGGCCAACCAACCCGAATAGTCGAGATAGATCACAAGATCCGCAGCTTCCAAGATCTTCTGGGAGTACGAATCAATCCAACCTTCGACGATCCAGGCATCCGTTCTGAGGATGGCCTGCAGCTCCGCATCGATTGCCTCCAGGCTGCGTTCGGCCCAATTCTCAGCCCAGATCAGACAATCCATGTGATGCAACGGGATCGCCGATAGCCGTGAGATACAACGTGCCAGGGTGGTTTTCCCAGTGCCACTGATGCCAATGAGAGCAATCTTCCGGGGCCTCACCGCTCCGCGTCAGCCTAATGATTCTCATTTCAGACCAAAACGCCGCCTTCAAACGCCATTGAAGTAAATCGTTAAGAACCAGTTAAGGACCGGCGGCCGATTCGGCTTGCTTGCCCTGGGGAGAGTGGCGCCAGCCCGGTGGCATGGGTCCACAGCACCCAATCAGGGCCCATTCGACGGCATCGTCTCCAGAGAAGCCTGACACTTCGCCGCTGACTGGTAGATGAAGACTTCACCCCGGGGCAAGGCGTCGCACTTGTGGTACTGGGAAGGAAGCCCGAAGGCGTAGCCGGCCGGGGAGAACTCACAGCGGGTGAATCTCGCCGCCTCCTGCGACGTGATGCGATGGCATGTGGTGGACGTCGGCTTGAGGGCGTCGAAGCCGTAGCCGCCCTGCACGGGAAACTCGCCGGCCGAAGCGGCGCCGGGCACCGAAAGCAACAGGCCCGCCAGCAGAAGTCGCAGGGTGGTGGCCATCGCGCTGGAGCCGGTGGAGCAAGAGCTTGACGCTAAGCGAGGTGACCCGTCCGCTCCATGAGCTGACCAGTCCGCTCAATCAACCGCCTCAGCGTTGCCCAGCCGCGCCCGGATATCCCTGAGCCGGGCAACGTTGTTCACCAGCGCCGGAGCGCTGTCGAGGCCCTCGAGGTAGTCGAACACGTAGGCGAGCACGGCATAGATGGCGCCGGCACTGAAAGACGCCGATCGGGTGAAGTCGATCAGCAGCACCACGAGCGCCACGATCGTGGCGAGCTCCGTCACGGTCCAGGTCCACGACTCGCTGTCGGAGAGCTGCACATGCCAGCGCCGCACCCGGCCGAAGTGGCGCCGCAGGCGCAGCGGGCGCGCCGCCTCGATGTCCTCGATCTCGCGCTCGATCTGGTCGTTGAGGCCGCGGTGCAGGCGCAGGGCACGCCGCCAGTACCAGGCGTTGACGAGCCCCATCGGCAGCAGCACCGCCATGGCGATCAGTCCGGCCTGGAGGTCGTAGGTGAACAGCATCACCAGCGAGCCGACCACGGTCACCACCTGGGAGAACATCGCCGGCACGTCGGCCTCAAAGAAGCCGACCATGTCGCGCATCATCTCCACCCGCGCCGACACGATGCTGGTGCCATGGCCGAGGCGCTGCTGCTCGGCGACGGTGCGCACGGCGAGGCGGGCATAGAGGCCCATGAAGACCCGGGTGTCGAAGCGCTGGCGCACAAAGGCTGTGATCAGGTGCACCAGCCACACGGCGATCAGGGCCGAAAGGCCCCGGTAGCTGCCCTTCAGCAACCCGTCGACCGCCCAGCCGGTGATGGCCGGGTAGGCGAGCATGCAGAGGTTCTCCAGCAGCGTCAGGGAATAGGTGCCGGCGATCGACAGCCGTTCAGCGCGGGAGAGGGTGGAAAGGAGGGTCTGCGGCATCACCGGGCCCTGACGTCACCAGCCTGGCAGCGATCACTCAACGACGAATACCGGCTTGACCTGGGCCAGGCAACGGCTGTCGGGTGCTTGCTTCGGGTTGGCCAGAAAGTCGGCGGCGATCTGTGTCACGCAGGCGGCGGCAGGCATCCCTGGCGGGGAAAACAGCGCCCCATGGCCGACACCGGGGAAGGTGAACACGTAGGCGGTGGTGAAGTTGCTGGCCACGGCTTCGCCGTAGGGGGCTGGGGTGACCGGGTCGTCACTGCCGTTCAGCACCAGGGTGGGGATCTGCGGATTGGCGTAGACAAAGGGAGGTTTCTGCTCCACCTGGAGCACGTCGCAGGCGTTGTTCACCGCTTCGGCTTCGCGCAGGCCCAGGGGGAGCAGCTGCGGGTAGGGCGGCGGCAGCACCTGGGCGGGCTGGAGCCGCACCGATCGACCCCGGGCGCAGACGACCGTGTGATACATCTCCCTGGCCCCCCTCGGTTCGAGATCCGACAGGGATTCGGCGATCCAGCCGAAGTTGCCCTGGCTGGCGGCGTGGATGAACCGGGGCAAGGAACTGCCCCGGGACGATTCGCCGGAATAGGGCCGGGCCAGATAGGCCACAACGCCTGAGACGAAGGCCGTGCCGTCGAGCTGGGTGGCGAAGGTCTCTTTGCTCGAGGGAATGGTGAGCGTCAGGGGGAGGGGCTTACGGTTCAGCCGATCAACGATCGCCAGAAACGTCGACTCCAGATTCGGGTAGGCCGCATTGCACTGTTGGTCCTGCGCGCAGGCGCGGAACACGTTCCTCAGGGCATAGCTGAACGTATGACTCGAGGCCAGATTGAAATCAAGATCCGGTCGCACCACGCCATCAAGAATCACGCTGCGAAGTTTCGGCTGGTGCTTGTCAGCCTGGGCGATGACGTATTGCCCCAACAACGTGCCATAGGACACGCCGTAATAGTTGAACACCGGATAGCCCAGCGTCGCGGCGACGGCATAGATATCAGCCGCGTTCTCGCGGGTGTTGAAGGCGCTGGGATTGATCCCCTGGGCCCTCAGGCGAGCGTTACAGGCCCTGATCCAGCTGGGATCGGTGTAGTTCTGCTTCCCCTGCGCCACGGCGATGTTGTGGGCATGCAGCTCAGGGCAGAAGAGGAAGGGCTTGGCATACCGGGTCCCCCGTTCCTCCACGAAGATCAGATCACGGCCCTGCAGCAAGGCCGGCAGTTCGGGGTACTTCGGCAGGGCTCCATTGGCAATGTCGCCGATGGTGGAATCTCCAGGGCCGCCTTGCTCCACAAACAGGGGGTCAGCCGCCGGGGTTTGGCCCGTGCTGCGGGTGCGGACCACGCCGAGCTGGATCGTGCGTCCCTTGGGCTTCGCATGCTGCTCAGGGACGATGACATAGCCGCAATCCGACTGAGCTGCGATGGCGGCGGGCACGTCGAAGGTCTTGCAGTCGACGGATTGCCATGCCGGGCCGAACTTGGCCGCACTTGGCGCTGCATCGGCAGGAGCGGAACCTCCGGCGGCAACGACAGCGATGGCCAGGAGAGCGAATCGGAACAACGGAGTTGACGGCAGCCGCCCATGAAGCGGTTGATTGATGTTAGCAAGCTGCCGCACGGATCTTGCGTGCGCGTGCATCTCCCTGCTTGGCGGGATAGCGAACCGCATGGCGGATCAGCCACTGCAGATCTGTGGAGGCGCCGTCCTGCAGCCAACGCTCACAGGTGGCATAGACGAGATCCGGATGGTCTTTGGCGATGTCCCCCAGGTGGTTGGCAACGCTGCGGCGAACATACAGTGATGGATCGTCTTTCAGGGATTCAAGGATGGGCAGTGTTGGCCTTGGGTCGGCAATAAACGAGGCAATACGTTTGCCCCATGGGAGCCTTGGGCGCGTCCCCTCGCTGCAGAGGCGCCGCACATGCGGGTTAGGGTCGGCAATCCACTGGCCCACCTGCTCCAGCGTGCGCTCTTGCTGCTGGATCAGGAACGTGCGGATGGCAAACTCCGCCGTGAATCGCATGGTCAACGCATGCAAAGCCAGCATTGACGCCACAAAAGGGTCGTTGCCGCTGTTGTGTTGCTCATGCTGCCCATATTCAGAAACGAAGAAACTGTGGGGAAGATAGAAAAAGCCTGCCACGCCCAAGTCTTCTGTGTCTGACTTCTCCGGCGTCAAGGACGCCATGAGAACCCTGATCGCCTCCTCATAGTTCCCAGGCAGGAATTCGTGGAGCGCCTTGGCGATGTGCAAACCGCGCTGCATGATGGCCAACGGTTCAAGGCCGGCCAATGCGGATTCACAGAATCGGCTGGCCGGGAAGTGTGCATCGACGTACTGAATATTCTGCGCCAGACACTCAATGGCCTCCTGACCCAGCAGGAGCTTCAGAGGCGTGCCCTTCTGAATGGATCGCGGTGCTGAAGGGATGGTGGGTCCTTGAGGCGCCATGGAGGTCCTATCCATGCCCATGGCCATCGAGATCGCTGGCCACCTGGGCAAAAATCTCTTTCGCATGACTGAGGGCAATGAAATGGCCTCCGCCGCTGATGGAATGCCAGATGGCTCCGGGGGTTTGGTCCGCCACCGTCCTGTTGATGGGTTCAGGCACCAGTTTGTCATCCGTTCCCTGCCAGAAATGCACCGGACGCGTCACTGTGGTCAAGTCGAAGGGCCAGGCCTCGTAGAGCATCGTGGCGTCAGCGACCAGTCCCTCGGCACCCTGACGAAAACACTCACGCGATGCCTCCAGAAAAGATTGGCAGACTCCCTCATCGGACAGCACCTCCTTATCAGAGGCACCAATCGACTTCTTCAGCGCCTGTAGATAGCTGGCCTCAAAGCGCGTCGCACTCAACCCCAGAAGTTCATACATGAGCCTGAAGCCAGGGTGGAAGTGCAACGCCAGGCGCCCCCCAAGCGCATCAACGCTGCTTTGGTATTTCGCGGCCCAGTTGGCACCGAACGTTCCGTAGCTGGCACCGGCGATGCAGCTGACATGGGCCAGACGGGCAGGATCCAGGTAGGCGGCGGCGGCAAGTGCCCACGGGCCCCCTTCCGACCAGCCGGTCACCGCGAAATGCTGGGCACCGAACGATTCGGCCAGGGCCAGGAGGTCATTGGCCCATGACGCGAAGCTGCGGCCAGGCTGAGGGTCAGACCCACCGATGCCAGGCCGATCCACACAGACCAACCTCAGCCCATGGGCCCTTGCAGCCGTAGCGAAGAGATTCGCCTCCAGACGGCTGGAGGGCCCACCGTGGTTATGGATGACCAGTGGTCCAGAGTTGTCGCCAGTTTCCAGATAGGCAAGGGTTCGGCTGCCAACCCGGAGGCTTCCTTCATGTGCCAACTGTACGTCCTCTTTGGAGGTTATCCAGGCCGGCAGCATAACCTGAGCCATTGCTGTTGCAGAAGGGCCTGACAATGCAGGGGGCCTTGCGAGGTCGTTTGATGTCACGCTTGCGACAGAAACAAACCGGCTGAATGGAGCCGCGAACGATCACCACCGACTCTAATCAAAACATCACAGCATTCTCCGTCCCGATGATTTATGCTGTAGCGATAGTACTCAGGGCTACATGACGCCGGTCTTTTTCTCTGCCTCCTTTCATTCGCCAACTGATTCTTGGCCATGACAACGGCCGCTCCTGGCACTCAAACAGCAAAGACCTGGCGAAACGCAGTCTTCGGCATGGGGCGTTATCGCTCCGTACTCGCGATCACGTTGTTCTCTGTTCTGATGTCAGTCATGATTACTGGAGTAATCATGACTGTGTTTTGGTGGGAGGGAAGGGATGTCCTTCTGAAGTCATTACTGATTGGCGCCATTGTTCCCGGAATCGTTGCGCCTTTAGCAAGCAGCTTTGTTGTCAAGCTCTTACTTGAGCTGGAGGATCTACAAACCCAGCTTTTAGAGATGGTCAACCGCGACCCCCTAACGAAGGTGTACAGTCGACGCTATCTTCTGGACTGCCTCGAGATCGAGCCAGAAAGAACTCTGCACGCTGATGAGCCAATGTCGCTGCTAATTCTTGATGTTGATAATTTCAAGTCAGTCAACGAATGCCATGGGCACATTAATGGAGATATCGTCCTGAAGAAGATTGCTCAAGTTTGTGAATCCACCCTCCGCCCCCATGATGTCATTGCACGTTTCGGTGGCGAAGAGTTTGTCGTCCTTCTTCCGAACACACCCTTGCCAGAGGCGTGCACTGTCGCTGAACGGATTCGAGAGAGCGTGGCCAATGCCACCATCGAACTAACTTCTGGAGAGTTTATTCGCAGCACGGTCAGCATTGGCATCAGCCCATTTATCCCACCAGACCCGAAGTGCATCAACCTGCTGTCAAGAGCAGACAAGGGATTATACAAGGCAAAAGAAAACGGTCGCAATCAGTGGGCGATCGCAGACTAGCGCCTCCACTCAGCAGCGCGTATTCGTCAAGCGATTCAGTTGTTCCTTAGCTTGGCTCACTTGACTTCTGTCAAGCGTGGCAGCTTCCATGTTCCCTTCAGGACTGGATCCTTAGGGCCATACAAGCGCGCCACGAAGAAGAAGGGTCCAGCTGGCGCAGGCAACCAATTCGAGACTTTGTCCGCTCCTGGATTCTCGCTCTGGATATAGATCTCCAGGGATCCATCGGGTCCCAGCTTCAGTCCGGATGTGCGATCACCGATCGAATAGCGTTGAATGGGGTTCTCCACAAGCAGGCGTTCCGGCAGCTTGTACATCGTCACCGACCAGAACTCCGTCACCGGTGGCAGCTGGCCCGGTTCGAATCGCAGCACCCATCGCTTGCGCCCATCAAGCACCTGGCCGTCGGGCCCGGTCTGCTGGGTGGCATAGAAGGCCTCTTCACCGCTGTTGCCATAGATCCCCAGCATCGCTCCCATCGAGCGGAACGTGAGGTAATCGGACCCCAGTTGCTGTCGGCTGCCGAAGAATCCCTGGGAGCTGGTCTGTTGTTGGGCCTTGGCCTTGAGCTCCTGGCTGGCCTCGGCCACCCCTTCCTCAAGGGCGGTGCGGAGCTTCGGATCCAGCCGGGCCGGATCAAAGGGCAGGCCGGGGCCGATGCCGATGCGGGCGAACCGGGCCCGCATCGCCCGCTCCGATGGCACGGCGGGCATGAACGGCAACAGGGCATTGAGGTAGGTGATGAAGCCGATCCCTTCCGCTTTGCTGGCGTCCCAGGCGGGCCAGGCCACCGCTGGGGCGGCTGGTGGCGCCGGTTGGCCCGTGAATCGCGACAGGGGCGTGAGGACGTATTGGCCCTGGATCGCCTTCAGGGCGGGGATGTCATCGGGCCCGTTCAACTGGGTGCGGGTGAGGGTGCCGACGAAGTCGGTTTCGGCGCGGAACACTTTGGTGATGCCCTTTGGCACCGTGCCCTTCCAGTTGGGTCCGGCGAACAGATAGGTACCGGCCCCGCGGCCGGTGGAACGCACGCCGGTGTAGGCGAAGTTGTGGGTGTAGAGGTCGAACCACTGGTTGACGTAGTAGCGGGGTGCCGGCACCGCGGGCAGCGACAGCACGATCGGCTCGCTCCGCAGATCCAGCCAGGCCCAGGAGTAGGGCGTGTCGTTGTTGGGGGTGACGATGTCCTTGTCGGCCGGGGTGGCGGAGCGGCTGTAGTGGCGGAAGCGGTCGAAGCCACCCACGTAGCCCGGGAACGCCTTGTTCTGGGTCTGGTTCCAGAGGGTCTGGTAGCCCTGCAGGGGGGCATAGGCGTAGAGCCAGGCCTCCTTGGCGATGGCGCGGGCTTCTGCGGGGCTGGGCGCTTTGGCCTGGCTCGCTGAGCTGGGGACTGGTGCCGCAGCCGGTGTCGCGGCCAGGGAACCCAGGGGACTCAGCGGTAGGGCGGCGATAAGGGCGGCGATCAAGGCGACCGCTGGTCGGCTGGGGGTCGGGACCATCGTGTTGGCTGGGAACGCTGTGGGTACGGAGGGCGGCTGTCAGGCGAAGGGTTGCCTCAGGGCTTGAGCGCTTCGATGTCGTTCAGCTGCCAGGCCTTGCTGAAATAGGCCTCGGTGGGGCCGTAGAAGCGGAAGTAGGCGAACCAGCCCTTGCCCGGGGTGGTCTTGATCCAGTTGGCGGCGCCGGCGGGCCGCACCGGGCCAAAGGTCACATCCACCGAGCCATCGGCGTTGGTGACCAGATCCGGCTTGCGGGAGCTGAGGTCAGCGGCACCCTGGTCGGTAATGAGCGGGCCGCGGCTGAGGTTGTCGTAGAGGGTGATCGACCAGAACTGCTTCACCGGCGCGGCCGCCGGCACCCGCATCCGGTAGGTGCGGCCGCCATCGAGCCAGCGGCCCTTGGCATCTTTGGAGGCCTCCAGGTAGACCTGGCCAAAGCCCACGATCCGCCCCTGCATCCCCGCCGACATGCCGATCGCCTCGTAGAACCAGGAGCTGCGCTCGTCGAGCTGCACCCGGCGTCGGTCGGGGGTTTCCTGGTCGAGGTCGAACAGCACCGCGTACTCCCACTGCTTGCCGGGGTACACCGTTGCGCCGGGGATTCGCTTGTCGTAGGCGATGGTGCGGGCCATCAGATCCCCCACCTGGGCGGCCTCCGTGAGCACCTTGGCCTGGCGGGCATCCGGTTGGAAGGGCTGGCCAGGGGTGATTCCCAGAGGAGCGAGCATCCCGAACAGCATGCGGTCGCGGGGGGCCACCGGCTCGTTGGCATAGAGCTCGCTCAGCAGCCGCCAGTAGTTCAGGTTTGCGGGCTGGGCCGACTGCCAGGGGCGACCAGCCACCGGCACATAGGCGTTCGTGGGCGGGTTGTCCCGCTGGTTCCAGCCGTAGAGCCGGTGGCGGCGCACCGTGGCTTCGGCCACAGCCTTGTCGGGATCAAGGCCTCGGGTGCCGAACCAGATCTGGTTGCTGGGGGAACGCACCAGTCGGTAACCGGGGGCCACCGGCTCGGGGCTGCCCGGGGGCAGGATCAGGTACTTGCCACCGGCGCCCTTGTCGGGTCCCGTCTGGCCCATGTCGGTGATCGGCTGTTGCCAGATGTCCATCACCCCGCCGGCGGTGAGCCCGGCGGGCACCTCGATCACCAACGGGCCCTGCTTGGCCAGGTCCCAGAAGCTGAAGGCGTAGAGGGTGGTGATGTTGGGGGTCAGCATCCCCGCCTTGTCCTTCAGGGTCTGGTAGAGCACCACATCGCCGTTGCGGGCACCGAAGGTTTTGGCCTGGGCGTCGTAGAGCGCCTTGAAGCCCACGGCCGGCAGGGCCCAGAGGTAGGCCTGGGTGGCGCGCTGGAAGTCGAGCTCGTCGTAGAGCCTGGCAGCGGTGGCCTTGGTGGGGTAGCCGTTCTCCAGTTGAAGAACCCCAAGCCTTGTCTGTTGGACATCAGAGGCTGCGGGCTGCTTGGCGTGCACGCCACTGAAGAAGCTGATACCGGCCAGGGAGGCGATCAGCGACTTCCGAAAGAGGTTGAACTTCACGGTGTTATGTCAGCAATCGACCCTAGCTGCTCGTTCAGCTACGGCCCAGCCAACCCCGCTGCAGCGCTGGGTTGGGCGTCAGACCGGAGCCACAAGAGGACGTCATCGGCGTTGCGATCAGGAGGAAACACCGGATAGAAAACTTTCCGAATCTTGCCGTCCTCGGCGATGAGCGTGAGCCGCTTGAACAGCTCCATGCCCGCGACGGAGAAAGTCGGCAGCCGCAGCGCACCCTTCAGAAGGAGCGCACTGTCGCTCAACAGTAGGAAGGGGAGATGCAGACGCTCCCGGGCCTCACGCTGATACTCGGTTGTCTGAGCACTCAATCCGAAGACTCCCGTTTCAAGCTCCTTGAGTTCGCCATAGTGGTCTCGAAAGCTACAGGACTGGGGGGTGCAACCTCGCGCACCGGGGATGCCATTCCATCCATCCGGCAAGGGCACATCGGGGCGCCCGGTCATCGGATAGACGTAGATGACAAAACGGCCCTTCAACTCGCCCAGGTTGAAGGCACCGCCGTCCGTGGCATGGAGCACGACACTCGGTAGAACGGACCCTTCAAGGTGCGCTGTCGCACCATCATCAACCGGGCGGGGCAAGTCGGATGGTAGCTGGGACAGATTGGTACTCATGCAACCTCATCTAGATGAGACGCCCAACATTCGGGATCACCTGGCCAAAAAGAGTTGAGATAAAGCCTGTAGCAAAGCCACATTGTCATATGGGTGGCGGATCAGGTGGATGGCGCTGTTAGGCGATTTCCAGCCTGCATCACAGATCACCTGGTTCGAGACCAGTGTGCTTAGCGATTCGAGCCAACATCCCAGGGCCAATCTCTTCGCCATCATGGAACGCAAAGACATAGTCCGGATAGTCTGCATGTTCAAGCGTCTTGTGCGATCCTGTCTGACGCTTAACTCTCCATCCAATGGCCTGCAAGGCTGCCAATACTTTCTTGGCTTTGGCTGACGGCCAACTACTCATGCAGAGAGTGGAATTGAAAACTGGATGCTGACTGGCTCGGCTTCACCATTCTCAAGTTGATCAGCGATAACACGCAGGGCTAGGACTTCAGCCTTTGACATTGCGTCAGCAGACGAACTTCCGTATGCAAGAACTCCAGGTAGCTCCGGCACCTCGGCGATCCAACGACCGTCTACTTCTTGTTCGCACTCCAAAGTGAACTTCATGCTTAGCTCCCTATTGATGCAACTGTAGCAACATCACATGCCAGGGCGCATCCTGTACCTCCGCTCAGCCAGGCGCCTTTTCCAGAGATTCGGCTAACGCCAATTAGACGGTTTCAGATAACCACCCAATTCCGGCCACACCCTTCCGTGAACCACGCCGAGGCTTCGAACCGACTTCCGCCAAAACCATTGCAGTGCAGGACTTACCTGCCTCGGGCCCACCAACGATAACCGTGGTTCACGGGTCCGATATCCACATGTTCCGGCCGATACAGATCCCATTCCAGAGCCTTGGCCGATTCTCAACCAAGAACCACGGCAAAGCCAAGCGACCTTCCTTGCTTGCCCCCCTTCAGCTGTGCTCCCTCAGGAAGCCAATCGTTCCCTCAAGCTCCTCAGCGAAGCGGTCGATCTCTTCGGGGGTGGTGGTGAAGCCCAGGCTGGCGCGGGCGGAACTGGACAGGCCGTAGTGGCGGTGCAGGGGCTGGGTGCAGTGGTGGCCGCTGCGGATGCAGATGCCGGCGGAATCCAGCAGGGCGGCGATGTCGTTGGCGTGCAGCCCGTCCACGCTGAACGCCGCCAACGCGGCCCGGTCGGGTTGTTGGTCCGGCGTGGGCCCCAGGATCCGCACCCCGTCGATGGCCTGCAGCCGGTCGAACAGGCGCCGGGTGAGCTGCTGCTCCCAGGCGTGGATGCGCTCCATGCCCAGGTTCTGCAGGTAATCCAGGGCGGCGCCCATGCCGATCGCCTCACCGATGGCCGGGGTGCCGGCTTCGAACTTGTGGGGCAGATCGGCCCAGGTGCTGTGGTCCAGGTACACGTCGTGGATCATCTCGCCGCCGCCCAGGAACGGCGGCATCGCCTCCAGCAGCGCCTCGTGGGCCCAGAGGAAGCCCATGCCCGTCGGCCCGCACAGCTTGTGGGACGAACCCACCAGGAAATCGGCCCCCAGGGCCGCCACGTCCACCGGCTTGTGGGGCAGGCTCTGGCAGGCATCCACCAGCAGCAGGGCGCCGGCCCCGTGGGCTAGGGCGGCCACCGCCTCGATCGGGTTGAGGCAGCCCAGGGTGTTGCTCACGTGCACCAGGCTCACCAGCTTGGTGCGCTCGCTGATCTTGGCCTTGAGGTCCTCCAGATCCAGCTCGCCGCTCTCGGTGACGCCCGCATGGCGCAGCACGCAGCCCGTGCGGGCCGCCAGCAGCTGCCAGGGCACCAGGTTGCTGTGGTGCTCCATCACCGACAGCAGCACCTCATCGCCCTCCCGCAGGTTGGCGTCACCCCAGGTGCGGGCCACCAGGTTGATCGCCTCGCTGGCGTTGCGGGTGAACACGATCTCCCGGGCGCTGGCGGCACCGATGAAGCTGGCCACCTTGCCCCGGGCCGCCTCGAAATGGTCGGTGGCGCGGGCGCTCAGCTGGTGGGCGCCCCGGTGCACATTGGCGTTGTCGAGGCTGTAGTACTGCTGCAGCGCCTCCAGCACCTGGCGCGGCTTCTGGCTGGTGGCGGCGTAATCCAGGTAGATCAGCGGCTGCCCCAGGCAGGCCGTCTGGGCCAGAAGGGGGAAATCGGGCCGCGTCTGCGCTGCCAGGTCGGCCACCACCGGCGTTCCCGCCAGCGGCGGCGCCGCAACCATCGGCGAGTTGGTGGAGGTCGGTGTCATCGTCCCTGCTCCCCCAGCAAGCTGGCCAGAGGCTGCCACGGCCGGGCGGCCTCGGGGAGTTCCTGCAGCACCTCCTCGCAGAAGCCGCGCAACAGCAGCCGGGCCGCCTGGTCGGCGGCGATGCCGCGGCTCTGCAGGTAGAAGAGTTCGTCCTGCTCCAGCCGGCTCACGGTGGCGCCGTGGGCGCAGCGCACGTCGTCGGCGACGATCTCCAGTTCGGGCTTGGTGTCGATCCGGGCCCGGTCGGAGAGCAGCAAGTTGCGGCTCAGCTGGGCCGCATCGGTGCGCTGGGCTGCACGGGGCACCTGCACGGCCCCGTTGAACACGCTGCGGCCCTGGCCGTCGGCCACCGCCTTGTGCAGCTGCTCCAGCCGCCCGTCCGGGCCTTCGAACACCATCTGGCTGTGGGTGTCGCTGATCTGGCGGCCATCCGCCAGCTGCAGCGCCTTGAGGGCACTGTGGGCCGCCCCCTCGCATTGCACCAGCCGCGGCTCCAGCCGCCCCAGGGCCCAGCCGCCGTGGGCGCTCACGCCGCTGTAGCGGCTGCCCGTGGCCTGCTCCACCGCCACGGTGGCCAGCAGGCAGCCCGTTTCGGCGCCAGGCGCCAGCAGGCCGTGGCGCAGCTCGGCGCCCTCGCCCAGCCGGGCCTCCAGCACCACGCTGGTGAGGTTGGCGCCGCCGCTGCGGTGCACCTGCAGCACCTCCAGAGAAGCCTCGGGCTCCAGCACCAGCAGCAGCCGCAGGGGCAGGATCCCCTCGCCGGCGCCGGCGTCACTCACCAGCTCCAGGGTGGTGGCAACCGGGCCGCGCACCCGCAGGGCCAGCACGTTGCGGGCCGTGGCGCCGTTGAGCAGCACCGGCCACAGCTCGGTGCTGCCGGTGGCGGCCAGCACCTGGCCCAGGGTCGCGTTCAGTTCGTCGCCGCTGATGGGCTCCAGGCCCGCCGGCAGGTTGATCCCGGCCAGGGGATCGCTGTGACCATCCAGGTTCAGCCGCAGGCTGCCGGCACCCACCTCGGGCTGCGCCGCCGGGACGGGACTCAGCAGGGTGGGGCTCAGGGCGGTGAGGGGCGCCAGGTCGGTGAAGCGCCAGGCCTCCACGCGGCGTGTGGGCAGCGGGGTCTGCGCCAGGGCCTGGGCCGCCCGCGAGCGGCTGGGGGCCAGGGCATCGGCGCCAGCGGAGGCGCCACCGGCGGCGTTCGCCAGCAGGGCGGCGACCCAGGAGTTCGGGGCGGCGCCGGCGGCGGCGGTGGGGGTGGAGAGCGAAGCGGCCACCATCTCAGCCCACCTCCGCCGGTGTGCGCTCCAGGGCCGCCAGTTCGGCGTCGACCCAGTCGTAGCCGCGTTCCTCCAGCTCCAGGGCCAGCTCCTTGCCGCCGGTGCGCAGGATCCGGCCCGCCGCCATCACGTGCACGTAATCAGGGGTGATCACATCCAGCAGCCGCTGGTAGTGGGTGATCAGCAGGGTGGCGTTGTCGGGGCCGGCCAGGTGGTTCACGCCGCCGGCCACGATGCGCAGGGCGTCGATGTCGAGGCCGGAGTCGGTCTCGTCGAGCACCGCCACCAGGGGGTCGAGCAGGGCCATCTGCAGGATCTCGTTGCGCTTCTTCTCGCCACCGGAGAAGCCCTCGTTGACGCTGCGCTCCAGGAAGGCCGGATCCATCTGCACCACCTGCAGCCGTTCGCGCACCAGGTCCTCGAAGGCAAAGGTGTCGAGCTCCTCCTCCCCCTTGCCGGCGCGGCGGGCATTGGTGGCCACCCGCAGGAACTCCAGGTTGCTCACCCCGGGGATCTCCACCGGGTACTGGAAGCCGAGGAACAGGCCGGCCCGGGCCCGCAGCTCGGGCTCCAGGCTGAGCAGGTCTTCGCCCTTGTAGAGCACGGTGCCACCGGTGACGGTGTAGGCCGGGTGGCCCGCCAGCACCTTGGAGAGGGTGCTCTTGCCGCTGCCGTTGCGGCCCATCACCGCATGGATCTCACCGGCGCGGATCGTCAGGGACACCCCCTTGAGGATCGGCTGGTCCTCCACGCGGGCCGTGAGATCACGGATCTCGAGCAGTACGGGAGCGTCGGGGCGGATCACGGCGGGGGAGAAAAGGGCAGGAAAGGGACGGGGGAAGAAGCGTTGGGGCGGCCGGGGTGGCCGTGGGCCGGGATCAGCCGACCGAACCCTCGAGCTTGAGGGCCAGGAGCTTGTCGGCCTCGGCGGCGAACTCCATCGGCAGCTGGTTGAACACGTCGCGGCAGAAGCCGCTCACCATCATCGACACCGCCTCCTCGAAGGCGATGCCACGGCTCTGCAGATAGAAGAGCTGGTCGGCCGAGATGCGGCAGGTGCTGGCCTCGTGCTCGATGCGGGCATCCGGCTGCTGGGAGCGGATGTAGGGGTAGGTGTTGGCGGCGGCCTGGTCGCCGATCAGCATCGAATCGCACTGGCTGTAGTTGCGGGCGCCCACGGCCTTGGGGCCCAGCTGCACCAGCCCCCGGTAGCTGTTGGAGGAGTGGCCGGCGCTGATCCCCTTGCTCACGATCGTGGAGCGGGTGCGGGGGCCCACGTGGATCATCTTGGTGCCGGTGTCGGCCTGCTGGCGGTTGTTGGTGAGCGCCACCGAGTAGAACTCGCCCACCGAATCGGCCCCCTGCAGCACGCAGCTGGGGTACTTCCAGGTGATCGCCGAGCCGGTTTCCACCTGGGTCCAGCTGATGTGGCTGCGGTCGCCGCGGCACTGGCCCCGTTTGGTGACGAAGTTGTAGATGCCGCCCTTGCCGTTCTCATCCCCCGCGTACCAGTTCTGGACGGTGGAGTACTTGATCGAGGCGTCATCGAGGGCCACCAGTTCCACCACCGCCGCGTGCAGCTGGTTGGTGTCGAACATCGGCGCCGTGCAGCCCTCCAGGTAGCTCACCGAAGCCCCTTCCTCGGCCACGATCAAGGTGCGCTCAAACTGGCCGGTGTCACCGGAGTTGATGCGGAAGTAGGTGGAGAGCTCCATCGGGCATTCCACGCCCTTCGGGATGAACACGAACGAGCCGTCGCTGAACACGGCCGAGTTGAGGGCGGCGAAGTAGTTGTCGTTGCCGGGCACCACCGTGCCGAGGTACTTCTCGATCAGGTCGGGGTGGTCCTTCACCGCCTCGCTGATCGAGCAGAAGATCACGCCGTGCTCGGCCAGCTTCTCCCGGTAGGTGGTGGCGATCGAAACGCTGTCGAACACCGCATCCACCGCCACGTTGGAGAGGCGCTTCTGCTCGCTCAGGGGGATGCCGAGCTTGTCGAAGGTTTCCAGCAGCTTGGGGTCCACCTCATCAAGGCTGGCCTTCTTCTCCTGCTGCTTGGGCGCCGCGTAATAGATGATCTCCTGGTAGTCGATCGGCGGATGGCCCAGGGTGGCCCAGTCGGGCTCCTCCATCTGCAGCCACTGACGGTACGAGCGCAGGCGGAAGTCGAGCAGGAAGGCCGGCTCGTTCTTCTTGGCGGAGATCAGCCGCACCACGTCTTCACTGAGCCCCTTGGCGATCTTCTCGGTTTCGATGTCGGTGACGAAGCCGTACTTGTACGGCTGGCTCACCAGATCGCCGACGGTTGCGCTGCTCGCCATGGGGATAAGGGGCCGGTTCAGCCGGCGGTGAGGGACTGGACGTCTTCGAGACTGATGGTCTGCTGCTCGCCCCGGAAGGGGTTGTCTTCGGTGAGGAAAAGCATGCAGTGGCACTCCTTGCGCTCCCGCATCGGCACGCAGGGGCAGTTCCAGAACGCCTGGGCCACCTCGGCCTCCTTGTCTTCGTAGTGGCGGCAGGGGCAGAGGGCGCCACCCAGCTCGTCCTTATGCCGGGCCAGACCCTCGAGCACCACGGCGGTGACCCCCGGATCGCTGCAGAAGTAGGTGCCGGTGCGCTGGGCGTAGGTTTCCGCGAAACGGCGGATCACCTCCAGGCTTTCGGCACCGGCTGCAGGGGTCGTCGTGGTGGAGGCGTCGGTCATGGGCAGAGCGTCGGGTTGCGCGCACCGGTGGATCGAATAACGAAACACTTTGGTTTCGTTACTGCGGGAGCCTAAGGCACAGGCGTGGTCCGTTGACGGCGTGGAAAGGTCATTGTGACGCCCCGGCGGCCACCACGGGCCAGCCCCCATTCCCCCGATGTGCGTGGCATGGTGTTTTGGTCACACCCCCGTCATGAGCGCCCCCGCCCAGTCCCGCGGCCTTCCGGCCGCTCCCGCCGAGGGAAGCCATCCCACCCGGGAGGCAGCCCTCTCGATGCTGCTGCGGGAAGGTGAGGCGACGGCCGGCCAGCTGGCGGCCGCCCTCGGGGTGTCGGTCCAGGTGATGCGCCGCCACCTCCGCAGCCTCGAGGACGACGGCCTGGTCGAGGCCAGCGCCCCCCACGAAGGGCCCGGCCGCCCCAGCAACGTCTGGCACCTCACCGCCCAGGGCCAGGGCCACTTCCCCGACGGCAGCGAGACCTTCGCCCTCGGCCTGCTCCACACCCTCACCGAAAGCCTGCCGGCGGACACCCTGGAGCTGGTGCTGCGCCAGCAGGCCGAGGAGAAGGCCGCCGAGTACCGCCGCCAGATCGGCAGCGGCCCCCTGGGCCGGCGGATCGAGCGCCTGGTGGAGCTGCGCCGCAAGGAGGGCTACGTGGCCGAATGCCGCCCCGATGACGACCCCGCCGCCGATAACGCCGATGGTCCTGCCTGGGTGATCAGCGAATTCCACTGCTCGGTGATGCGCATCGCCGAGCAGTACCCGGTGGTCTGCGACCAGGAGCTGCGCCTGATCCGCCACACCTTCCCCGACTGCGACGTAGAGCGGGTCCACTGGCGGCTGGAGGGGGGCCACAGCTGCGGCTTCCGCATCGCCCCCGTCACCGCAAGCCCCGTGGCCGTCGGCCCCACCCCGGCCCCCTGAGCCGTGCTCAGCCCTGACGAGCTGCAGGAGCTGGAGGCCACCCTGCTCCCCACCCTGGAGCGCCACCACCTGCGGCTCCTGGCCCATGGACTGCGCACCCTGCAGGCCATCGCCGGGCAGCGGGCCGGTGCGCTGCCGCCCGAGGAGGCGGTGGCGGCCTGGGCCGCTTCCCAGCCGCTGATCGCCGCCGATGCCGGCTTCGAGCAGGCCTTCCTGACCCAGATGGGTCACGTGGCCGCCCAGCTGGCGGCCATCGCCACCGCCGCCGGTAAGGAGCACCTCGCCCTCGACCTGGCCGACCTGATCCACTGGGCCACCGGCGAGGCCGACCGGCGCCTCAGGCACCGGGCAGCCCCACCAGACCCGCCACCAGGCTGACCCCGGCCAGGGCGGCGGCGGCCGCCAGCACCCCACGCCAGCCGGGCCGGTCCCCCTCCAGGGCCGCCAGGGGCAGGGCCATCACCGGCGCCGTCGACAGCAGGGCCACGGCGAGGCCCCCCGGCAGGCCCGCCAGGGCGGTCTGCTGCAGGGCGATGCCGGCGCTGGTGCCCAGCAGGGTGGCGGCGAGAGCCAGGGGCCAGCGGCGCCC